>CALZPA010000169.1 GCA_945827525.1 uncultured Lentisphaeria bacterium
AGTGGCTCGACGGCGTGGTATCACGGCAGTTGCCGGAGGGACGCGAGCGCGTCGTCGTGCTTAGCCGCTATGACCGTCCGCTGCGCATCGTTCCGGACGACGAGGTTGCGCTGAAGATACGCGACTTCCTCGATGGCGTCGATGTGGAGATACCCGAGAACACCGTCACGCCGTCTCTTCGTGACGAGCTGGAGAAGGTAGGCGTGCGCATCGGTCCGCCGGAGAAGGGTAACGCGAGGAAAAAGACGCAGGACGAGCTCGACAGGCTGAAGAAAAGCGGCGACAGGTGGGCCGAGAGGAACGCCACGAAATTCTCCATCATGCCGAACGAGCCGGACACGTCTGAGACGACCGCGGCGAAGGGACGGGCCATGTCCCGGCGCATCCTCTCGCCGGATGCCGTGACTCCCATCAGGGACGAGCGCATCCTCAACCTTCCCGCGCTCACCGAGCTGGCGGTGGCTCTGACGAACGGCAACCTCACGGCTGTTGAAAGGATACGCATGAGAGGAGGCTTCGCCGAGGGCGTGACCAGGACGAATGGGCAGATGGCCGCCATACAGGTCCTCCGCGAGCTGGCGAGATACCCGCAGCTTGGCGGAGCCATCACTGTCCCCGAGGGGCTTGTGTCCAGACAGGCCCGTCTGGCCATGGAGTCGTTCGTGGAGCATGGAATTCCGCGCGAGCAAATCAGGATGACGTCAACTCCCGACGGCGAGGGGAACGTCACGCTGGTGTTCACATGGGAGGACAAGGACATGCTGCGGCTTCGGAAGGTGCTGGCGCATGAGATTGGCCACGTCGTTGACTGGACGGCTGGGCACACGATGCGCCACAACAACATCCTCGCCAGAGTCGCCGGTCTCGTCAAGAAGTACCTCAAGCATGAGATTGGCGAGACGGAGAGGACGATGGACGACCTCACCACGAGGAAGGATGTGCTTCGCCTTGCAAGGGAGGCGAGGAAGAACATCCTTCCCGTGCGCCAGGCGCAGGGCATCAAGGCGAAGTCTCCGGAGGGGCGCAAGCTGTTCAAGGATGAGCTGGCGAGGCTCATCGAGAACGAGTCCGTCAAGAGCGGACGCTTTCGCCGTGACGTCATCCTGGACGAGCTGAGGTCGCTGTCGAAGTGGTGGCGAGGCGACTTCGAGGATGGCGACAGATACCGCGAGAAGCCAGCCGAGCTGTACGCCGACTTCGTGTCCGTGCTTCTCACCATGCCGGAGTCCGTCATCCGTGAGCGGGCGCCGGAGGTGTGGCGAATGGTGCAGAACTGGCAGTCCAACCGTAGGGAATTTACGGTTGAGTGGGAGCGGCTTCAGAAGGAGATGGAGGGTGACTACGCCGTCCAGAACGAGCGTCTGCTGCGCCAGCTAGTCGAGTCGTTCGACCAGGCTGACGAGATGCTCGCCCAGCACAACGCCATGCCGAAGCCGAAGGAGACGGCGAGGGAGATTGCCAGGAAGGCGGCGGACTACGTCGCCTCGCTGGTTCAGGACAGATGGCACACGCTGTACCGGCTGTCGAAGGAGGACATGGCCAGAAGCGGGAAGGAGTATCGCCGGACACTGGCGTCCACCATCGACAGCTACCTCCATTCGTCCAGCGCCGAGGCTTATGCCCGTGACTTCATCGCCCTCTGGAACCGAACTCGGGAAAGCCATGGGGTGACGCAGAACGAGATAGGCACGTTCCTGCTGCTGAAGCGCATCGAGAACGATCCGACGCTGGCGCAGCGCATCAACACCTATGGCATCACTCCGGCTGACGCCACGAGGCTTCTGGACGAGCTGAGGAAGAAGGTCGGGGAGGAGAAGTGGGGCGACATGGAGAAGTTCCACGCGGAATACTGGGGCATGAGACAGCGTGCGCTGGCGAAGCTGACAGGCTCGGAGGCGTACAGCGAGGAGCTCAGCGACAAGATGCTCGACAACGAGTGGTACGCCACCAGAAAGACGCTCTCGCATGTCCTGCCGAAGGAGGCGATGGTGGGCATCGGCAATGGCCCGGGAGCTCGCATACACGCCGTGAGGGGCTCGTTCGAGGGAACGAGCAACCCGATGACCGAGACTGTCCTCAACGACATCCGGCTGATGGAGGGCGCGACGCTCAACCGAATACGGATGCAGACGGTTGACATCCTGCGGCAGAACGTTCCAGACGCGGTTATAAGGGTGGATGACCTGAAGAAAGACACGCCAAACGGCTTCACCCGCATCCGCCTGTGGCGAAAGGGGAAGTTCGAGAGCTGGGACATCGACGACGTGTACGCCGGAGGTCTGAGGAACATCCTGGACGGCAAGATGACATCGGCGGCGGTCAAGTGGCTGTCGGCAATCAACAACGTCTGGCGTCGTGGCCTGACGAACTACTCCCCGTCATTCATGCTGAAGAACCCGCTGCGCGACTTCGACGAGACGTTCAAGAACCTGCCGAAGTCGCGGGGAGACGTCGTGGATGACCTGATTTCATGGTCTGACTCATGGCTGAAGGGGATGGGCGAGTCGTTCAGGTATGAGTTCAAGGGACACTCGCGAAGCGGCATCGTGGAGAGGATGCTGTGGGACGACTACTTCATCCCCGGCGAGCGGGTGTTCTACGACAGCGTGGAGGTTAGGACGCAGATGGACAAGCTGGCGAAGATGGCGGGAGAGCCGACAGCGAACACCACGACTCCCGAGGGAGTCAAGGGCGCCATCATGAAGGTGATGGAGGTTGTCGGAAAGCTGTCGTCCGCGCTTGAGCGGGGGACGAAGGTCGGCGGCGAGATATGGCTCCAGGAGAACACCAACCTGCCGATGGAGGAGCGGCGCAGCATCGTGCAGCGTCGCGTCGGCTCGCCCGACTTTGCCCGCGGCGGACAGCTCACGCCCATCACGAACAACCTTCTCATCTTCTCCAACGCCATCATCCAGGGATATGCGGCGAGCTACGACGCCATACGCGGCGACTGGCGAACGTTCGTGAAGCGGTGGATGCTCACCGATGGGACAATGACCCTGCTCAGCTCCCTTGCCGCAAGCGGCCTGCTGCTGAGGGCATGGAAGGCGGCGAGCGGCGACGACAAGGAGGAGACGGCGATGTCGAGGATGCTGGCATGGCTGAAGAGGGCATATGGCAACGTGAGCCTGTACAACCTCTACAACTACATCATCCTGCCGCTGTGGGAGACGGACAAGGGAGAGACGGTGTTCCTGCGCTTTCCGATGGGTGACCAGTCGAAGACGATGAGCAAGATGTTCCGCTCGGTTCTTGACGCGGCGATGACTGACCGTGTGATGTCCCAGAGTCTCACGGACCAGCTCTCAAAGGTGTTCAAGGACGACTTCCTCTTCTCGCCCCAGCCAGCCGTGGCGGGAATGTCCGACATCCTGACAATGCTGGGAGGGAACAACCCGCGTGACGAATACCATGACCGCCCCGCCGTCAACTCGACTCAGTGGAACGCCGGAGGATGGGAGAAGGCGAAGGGCGTCGCGGCTTATCTTGCCGGGACGTATCTGCCGACGTCTCTGATACCCAGCCGCATCGACGACAATCTGGCCGTCCGCGCCGCCGGACAGGCGACTGGCCTGTCCGCCTACATCCAGTTGTCAGACTATGGCAAGCGCGAGCAGGAGGACGCCATGGTGACGATTGCGGCGAAATGGCGGGCAAAGGTCAAGCTGGAGATTAGGCGCCACATCGACGGCGGCGGCAAGGGCTTCCCCGACATGGGCGACGAGCTGAACGGGATGATGAGAAAAAATCCCTGGCTGAGGCAATACGCCATTCAGGTGTACAGGTCTCTTGCCAGGGAGAAGGCGAGGAAGGAGCGGGGCGTTCGCCGTCGCTCCCCTGTGCGGAAGGTGGTCGAGTAGGCTACCAGAAGCGGCCGATGGCTCCTGCCGCCTGTCCTGCCGTGTCCGCGCCCAGATGCGTGTAGCGAACCTGCATACGCTCCGTGGCGTGGCCGGCAAGGCGGCGGACGCTGGCCACCGAGGCCCCGTTTTGGAGGGAAAGCGTGATGGCTGTGTGGCGAAGGCTATGGAAGCCTCTGACGCAGGCTGTGCGCTCGTGTCCGCTCTCGCCAGTCACCTTCTGCTGCGTGACGATGCCGAGATCCTGGAGACGGCGCTGTATCTCGAACGACGCGGCGTGGGTTCCCATGCCGGAGAAGGTCGGGAACATCGAGCCGTGGCGGTCCGCCTCGGGAACGCGGTCGAGCCAGTAGGAGAGGTCGTCGGGGATGCGGATGGTGGCGTCCGCGCCGGTCTTCTCGTGGGTGGCGGCGAGGTAGCCTCCCGTCACCTGCTCCCACCTCAGCTTCAGCGCGGACGAGAGGCGCAGCGTGGTGTACAGCCCGACGGCGAAGAGAAGCCGGAACTCGTCGTCGTCGTGGGCGAAGATGAGCCTCAGCTCCTCCTCCGTGAAAGCCTCCTTCGACACGGAGTCGCGCTCCGAGCGGTGGTGGATGAAGCCGAACGGGTTGACGAAATGCTCGTCGGCCTGCTCGATGACGGCGAGTATCTGGCGGCATGAGGTCATGTGAGTGTTGTAGGTGCGGGTGCACCGCTTGGAGGCGAACACGTGGTCCGAATACTCCATGGCTATGCCGCGGGTGAGCTGGCGGCAGTAGAGGATTTCCGGATGCCTCTTCTTCAGCCACGCGAGGAAGTCCTGCCAGTGGCTGATGTGCATATGCTCCTGATGCTCGCCGCAGTACCTTCTGGACGAGCTGTGGAGCCATTTGCGGTGGGCGTACATGAGAAGCTCGCCGGACAGCTTCGAGCTCTTCCTCTGCTCCTCCTCGAACTGGATTCCCTCAAGCTGGCGGCGGACTGACTTCAGCAGGGTGACCTCATCCCGGCTGGCCAGCCTCTCGCCAAGTATCTCGTCGCGCTTCCGTCTCGCCTCGGCGAGGTCATCCGTCCTGAGCGACTTCGAAATCCTCGCGCCATTCACCATGGCGGTGAGATACCACATCTTCCCCTTGAGGGTGAGGTTCCTTGTGTCCATGTGCTTCTCCGTGTCTGATTTTACGTCACTTTTACACTAGCACACGGAACTGAGCCTGTCAACATGGCGATGATGGCGATATTCAGTCCCGTGCGCTGTACCTGCGCCTTGCCTTTTTGGCTTGTCTTGAAATTTCTGATTACTCAGGAACATTCAGACATGACCAAAAATCTCACGCGGCTTTTACATTACCCTCTGTCCGGCGTTTGTCAAGGCGACACGCCGACAATCAGGTGGGACGCCTCTAGGCTCTCGATGAAGCGGCAGAAGTCCTGCCATTCATCGAGAGGATGGCTCCTCCTCTGGGAGTAGACCGTCTTGAGCTGGCGGTAGTTCGTGGTGATGCGGGCCGTCTGGAGGTAGCCGCATGGCAGGTTGGCCTTCAGCAGGTCGATGGAGTAGCCGGAGTCTCGGCACTCCCGGCAGAACGAGCAGAACTCGATCAACACGTTCTCATGCACCTTGTCGCTGAAGTAGGGGAACAGAAGCTCGATATGCTCCGGATCCGTGTCAGCCGCGAGGTCGCGCACCCGTGACAGGGTGTGCATGGTGCTGGTGCTTGACACCACGTCAATGTGGTGGTATCGCTGGAGCTGAGGCCACCAGTAGAGGGGTGCGGTCACAGTACATTGCACGATGATGCCGCAGAGGAAGTTGTCGTGGCCTGTGCCGATTGGCGCTGAGGCAAGCCGTGACGCCCTCTCGAAGGCGTGAGTCTCCGTCTGTCCGCCGATGGAGTCGGGAAGCGCGAAAGGAAGCCCTGACGCCATTACCGACTCATTCAGACCATATGTTCTAATGTCCTCTATTCTCATTGCCGAACTCCACGATTGCCTTTCGCTGCGCTTCTCTGTCACCCTCATGCCTCTCAAGCTCCTCTATGAGTCTTGTCCATCTTTTGCGGAACGCGTTGGACAGCCTTGTCCAGCGGAACTGGCCAGGTCCATCAACCTTCAGCGTCCCGTCCCTCGAATTCGCCAGCTTGCTCTCGATGGCGGCGTGGCACCGCTGGCAGTAGCGCACCATCACAATCCTTCCGCCATTGATGACCTTTGCGGCGAAATAGGCGTCGCCCCTTGGAATGGGGCACTCGCCTCCGCACCCATAGCACTCGTAGTCCTTTCTTGCCACAGGCGATGACGTCCTGATTACCAGTCCGTCGGGAGACGGTCTGCGCCTCTCCCTACTCTCATCCGCAAGCTGTGCCTTCCTCAGCCGCCATATCTGGCGACGAAGGGCAACTCGCTCCTCGCCATACGGCATGGAGCCTGCCCTTGACCTCATTTGCTCAATCGTCTCCATTCATCATTCTCCGCTGTCAACCTCTCACCTTCCTCAGCATCTTCTCAATCAGGTCAATCCAACACTCGTTGGTGAGCTGCATATCCATGCTTTCAAACCTTAGCTTGGACAGATAGTCCCGCACATTCGCCAGCAGCGAGTACATGGACGTGCCCTGCTCAATGACTCGTGCGTCTGCCTTCGAGATGCGGCCATCGAGCTTTGCTATCCTCTGGCCATTTGCTCCGACAATCTCTGATTTCCCTTCCGGGCCATTCCATCCGTTATGGCACTCAATCGTGTCAATGACCCGCCACGGTCCTGCTGTGAACTTCTCTTTCTCGCTCATTTCTTGCCTCCTATGCGCTTTTTCAACAGCATCAGCCCCTCCCATCGCTTGACACACCCATGCATAATCGTGTTGCCGTCACTGTCTATCTCGACAATGACACGCCTGTCGCGGTGAGACAGGTGCTTTGTTCTCACCGCGTGCGGCGTCCTGCAAGAGTCCAACGGCGTTCCCCTGCGCTCGAACTCCGCCTCGTCGTCGTGGTAGCGGAACTGCGTTCGGAAGGCGAAGTGACGCCAGATCATCTTCCTCAGCCACCATCCTGCCTTTCTCGTTCCCTTTGTCCCCTCGCGATGGAATTCAAGATGCAGCGTCCGGTCGAGCAGGTAAGGAGAGACGTGGACGTATACTCGTGTGCAGCGGCTGATTTTCGCAGCACGAAGAACCGCCGCCATCTCCTTTCTGCTCCATGGGCGAGGGACGATGCTGAAACTTGAAACACGTTCACTCATCATTTGCTTAAGGACTTCATCAGTTATGACTTTCTCAGTTATGACTTTCATCTTCTCTCTCCGTTGTGACCTAAAAACTACCTTTCCCGCTCACTCATCAACTTGCTTTAACGCCAGCGACAAAATCTCGCGTATCTCGTCCGAGGTGATGACGCCCTTATGCCTCTCGCCGTAGTCGGTGAACCGACCCAGCCACGGGCGCAGCAACGCGCCATCCGCCAGCCACTCGTCGGACGTGCAGCGCGACGGAAGAAAGCCAAAAACTCCGCCAATGACAATCCCAGGAATGCAGTTCGGGTTGATGTTCGTGAGGCAGAAGTCGGCTATGCCCTCCTCCGTTAGCACGTCGTGGAACTGGACTCCGAACGCCTCGCGGAACCGCGCATCATCGCCCAGGATGTTCGTCACCTTTCGTTTCAGCGCGTCGCATTTCGAGCATCCGTGCGACTTGCCGTAGATGTGGATTATCAGCATTTCTTCCCCTCCGCGTCATAAGCCTCATAGTCCACGACGTAATACGTCGAAATCGGCTTAAGGCAATTGAACTTTCCCCAGAACTTGCGCCCAGTGTCATTTTTGGAAAGCACGCTCAAAATCACATTCTTTCCAGCATCCCTTGCCACTGAAACAGCCCTTCTGACAAGCTCGCCACCAATGCCATGTCCCCTGTATTCGCACTTGACATACAAGTTGTCAAGAAAGACGAAACGCTTACGACTGTCGCGGAAATCCTTAAGCATCACGAATCCCGCGAATTCTTCCTCGTCCATGTCGTATGCCACCAGCACATAGTCCTCATATCTCAGGCCACGGAAATTCAACTCGAACTCGGAACCTATGGTGTCCTTCACTACGTCCTCGATATGGCGCCAGGCTTGCTCGACTAAACTTGCCAGTTCCCCGTAATTCATTTCATTCATTTCATACTTTGTCGGCTCACGATACTCAATGTTCATTTTCGCCTCCTTTTTCTCTCGGTTTATGCTCAGTTTATGCTCGGGGTATGCGGCATGGCTCCTCGCTCTCGCAGCGTCCGGAGTTCTCATTGTAGTGCAGGCAGTCGCGGCAGACGGTGAGCGGGTGATCCAGCCCATGTTCGGCGAGGATGGCGTCGATGGCCTCGGAGACGAGGCGGATGTG
>CALZPA010000170.1 GCA_945827525.1 uncultured Lentisphaeria bacterium
ATAGGGCTCATTGCCCCAGGCTTCCTCCGCGAAAATCTCATGCGCCGCCTCGCTTGGCGGTCGGTTTTCGCCCGACGGCGAGGGCGCCGTCGGGACAGGCGCCGCTACGCGGCGCTTTTCGAAAGCTTGCTGGGCTAGTGGAGGAGATTGTACTTGAGGATGTACCAGAATGCGGCGACGCCGTCCCTCCAGCCGATTTTCTTTCCCTGGTCGTAGGGTCTGGCGGTGTAGGCGATGGGTATTTCGTAGATGCGGGCGCGTCGGGCGGCGAGCTTGGCGGTGATTTCGGGCTCGAAGCCGAAGCGGTTGCACTCGAGGGTGAGGGAGGTGAAGAGGTCGGCACGAACCATCTTGTAGCAGGTCTCCATGTCGGTGAGATGGAGATTGGAGAAGATGTTGGAGGCGAGCGTGAGGACCTTGTTGCCGAAGTAGTGCCAGAAGCTGTCGACGAGGATTTCGCGTCCGGAGTAGCGGCTGCCGAAGACGGCCTCCGCCTTGCCCTCGGCGATGGGACGCAGCAGCGCGGGGAATTCGCTGGGCGAGTACTCGAGGTCGGCGTCCTGGATGATGACGGCGTCGCCGGCGACGTGCTGCTGGGCGGTGCGGATGGCGGCGCCCTTGCCCCGGTTGACGGGGTGGTGCAGGATGGTCAGGTCGGGCGACGGCGGCAGCGCGTCCAGGATGGCGCCTGTGCCGTCCGTCGAGCAGTCGTCCACGATGATGAGCTGCAGGTCGGGGACGCCGCAGGCCCGGACTAGCTCGATGACGGTGGCGATGGTGCTGGCCTCGTTGTAGGCGGGAATGATGACGGACAGGCGCATGGCAGGACAGACCCTCCTTTCGGACTGCGGTTGACGTTGGTGAACAGACGCCGTTAATGTATCTCCGATTTCCCCTCTTGCCTGACCAACGGCGCGAAAAACTGCGTCCCGCACACGCTTGCCGCCAGCCATGCCCCACACTACATTATTGCCATGAACCCATCGTCTGCGCCAGGCGCCGCCGCGCCCCTCGCGCTCTCAGACCCTAGACCGCACCCACACCGCATCTTCACTCCTATGGACGACGACATCAGACAACGGCTAGAGCAGCTCCGCGCCGAGATTCGGCGCCACGACCGCCTCTACTATGTCGAAGCGCGACCCGAAATCAGCGACTACGACTACGACCGCCTCCTCGCCGCCCTCCGCGACCTCGAGCGCGAGCACCCTGAGCTCGTCACCGATGACTCGCCCACACGGCGCGTGGCCGGCGAGCCGCTCAAGTCGTTCGCCTCGTTCCGCCACGCCGTGCCCATGATGAGCCTCGACAACACCTACAGCCGCGGCGACCTCCAGCGCTTCACCGCCTACGTCGCCGACGGACTCCCCGGACAGGACGTCACCTACGTCATCGAACCCAAGATCGACGGCGTCAGCATCTCGCTGCGCTACGAGCGCGGCGTGCTGGTCCGCGCCCTCACGCGCGGCAACGGGCAGGAGGGCGACGACGTGACGGCGAACATCCGCACCATTCCGTCGGTACCGCTGCGCCTGGAGGCGTCGGAGGGGAGCGTTCCGGAGGTGTTCGAGGCGCGCGGCGAGGTGTTCATGAGCCGTGCGGGCTTCGCCAAGTTGAACGACATCCGCGTCGCCCACGGCGAGGAGCCGTTCGCGAACGCGCGGAATGCGACGGCGGGGAGCCTGAAGTCGCTCGACCCGCGCGTGGTGGCGGAGCGTCCGCTGGACGTGCTGTTCTACACGCAGGGCGAGATGGAGGGCATCGCGGTGTCGAGCCAGCGGGAGCTGTTTGCGGCGTTCCGGCGGCTGGGGCTGCGGACGCAGGCGTGGCTGCGCGTGGCGCACGACCTGGACGGCATCCTCGCCGCCATCGAGGAGCTGGATGGCCTGCGCGGCGGCTTCCCCTACGACACGGACGGCGCGGTCATCAAGGTCGACGACTTCGCGCAGCGCGAGGCGCTGGGCATGACGGCCCGTGCGCCCAGTTGGGCGAAGGCCTACAAGTTCGCGCCCGAGCAGGCGCGGACGCGCCTCCGGGACATCACCATCCAGGTGGGGCGCACGGGCGTCCTGACGCCCGTCGCCGAGCTGGAGCCCGTCGCCCTCGCCGGCTCCACCATCGCCCGCGCTACCCTCCACAACGAGGACGAGATCGCGCGCCGCGACATCCGCATCGGGGACACCGTCGTCATCGAGAAGGCGGGCGAGGTCATCCCCGCCGTCGTCGGCGTCGAGATGGGCCTGCGCCCTGCGGACGCCAGGCCCTTCGACTTCGCCGGCCACATCGGGCACCGCTGCCCGTCCTGCGGCGGCCCCATCGTGCGCGACGCCAACTACGCCGCCTGGCGCTGCCAGAACCTCCAGTGCCCCGCGCAGGGCGTCCGGCGACTCGAGTATTTCGGCGCGCGCAACGCGCTCGACCTGGAGCGGCTGGGCGGCGTGGTCGCCGAGTCGCTCGTCGACAGCGGCCTCGTCCGCGAGCCGCTCGACCTCTTCTCCCTCACCGAACAGGAGCTAACCTCCCTCAACATCGGCTCGCCGGACGAGCCGCGTCTCCTCGGCAGCAACGGCAAGGCCCTCCACGAGGCCATCGCCCGCGCCAAGGACAAGCCACTCGCCAACTGGCTCTTCGCCCTCGGCATCCCCGACATCGGCAAGGCCACCGCCTTCTTCCTCGGACGACTCCACCGCAACCTCCACGACGTCGC
Organism: uncultured Lentisphaeria bacterium; assembly: GCA_945827525.1. Lineage (GTDB taxonomy): Bacteria > Verrucomicrobiota > Lentisphaeria > Oligosphaerales > Oligosphaeraceae > CAAGGB01. The sequence goes on from CALZPA010000170.1 coordinate 2,708, forward strand.
CCACTCTCGCCTCCTCCGAGGACTCCTCCGCGAAACCGGCACACCCTGGAACCCGCCCGCCGACGAGGCCGCCCACGCGCCGACGCCGATGGCGCCACCTCCCGCGCCCAAGCCCAAGCCCAAGCCGCAGGAACTCGTCCGCGGCACTCAGCTCTTCCTCTTCGACGACGACGACCCCAAGACGGAGACGGCCCTCCCGCGCCAGGCCGTCGTCACACCAGCCGACGACGGCGGCGAGGCGTCTGCGGACGAGCTGGTCGCCTGCGGCCTGCTGCGGCGCCAGGCGAAGGCGGGGCGCCTCGTCACGACCGTCGTCGGGCCGAAGGCGGCGCAGGCCGTCCTGGACTTCTTCGCGTCGTCCGTCGGACAGGCCATCCTCGCTCGTCTGGACGCGCTGGGCATCGACCCGCGCGGCGCGGTCGCGACGGGGCCGCAGCCCCTGGCCGGCCTCACGTTCGTCATCACCGGCACGCTCTCGTCCATGGGGCGCGAGGAGGCCGAGGAGATGGTGCGGATGCTCGGCGGACGCGCCGCCGGCTCGGTCAGCGGCAAGACCTCCTACCTGGTCGCCGGCGCCAACACCGGAGCCACCAAGACCGAGGCCGCCGCCAAATTCGGCGTCCCCGTCATCTCCGAGGAGGAATTTCTGAAGCTGACGACGCAGGAGGTCAACGGATGAGCGCCATGACGGATCGCTACACACCGCTGCTTCAGGCGTTTCCCGCCGCCGTCTCGCCCGTTCCCCGCGACTGCGACTGGCGCAACGGCCTGCTCGTCCGCTCCACCAACTGGCTGGGCGACGCCCTCATGACGCTGCCCGCCGTCGCCCAGATGCGCCGGGCGCTGCCGGCCGGCCGTCGGCTTGCCGTCCTGACCCCGCGCGGCCTGGCGCCAGTCTGGGCGGCCTGCCCGTTCGTCGATGACGTCATCTCGATGGAGGACAAGCACCTCACGCAGCAGGAGGTGGCGGACATCCGCCGCCTTGACCTGGGCGTCGCCATCGTCCTGCCCAACTCGTTCGGCTCCGCCCTGGACATCTGGAAGACGCGGATTCCCGTCCGTGCGGGACGTCGCGGGCGCTGGCGCCGACTGCTCCTCACCCACACGCTGCCCGAATGGCCGCGCGGCGAGAATGTCGGCGTCTGTCATCAGTTGTCCTACTATCTGCAGTTGGCGACGCTGCTGTGTCCGGTCGAGCTGTCGGCGTCGTGTCCGCCGCTGTCGGTGGATGCGTCGCTGGCGGAGCCGTTGGGGGTTGTGGGGGATGGGCCGTGGCTGGCGCTGGCTCCGGGCGCGGCCTACGGGCCGGCGAAGCAGTGGCCGGCGGCGAATTTCGCGGCGGTGGCGCGGTGGCATCTGCGAGAGCGCGGGCCAGTCGTCATCCTGGGCGGGAAGAAGGAGCTGCCGGCGGCGCAGGCCATCGTCGACGAGCTGGGTGACGGTGTGGCGGGGCTACTGAACCTGGCGGGTCAGACGGACTTGCGTCAACTGATGGCGGTGCTGGCGCACGCGGACTGGGTGGTTGCGAACGACAGCGGCGCGATGCACCTGGCGGCGGGTCTGGGGCGCCGCGGCGTCGCGGTGTTCGGCTCGACGGATCCGGTCGCCACGGGGCCCATCGGAGGCGAGTGGCGGCTGCTGGTCGCCGAGACGCCCTGCCGCCCCTGTTTCCGGCGCGAGTGCCCGCGCCCGGCCGACGAGGCCTACGCCTGTCTGAAGTCCATCACCCCGCAGCAGGTCATCGAGAAACTCGCCGACTGACGCCGCCATTCCCCTCTCACGCAGACTGACCTTACCAGAACGATGCCTGAAAAGACCTTCCACCTCTCGCTGTGCTATGACGGCACAGGCTACCACGGCTGGCAGATACAGCCCCACGACAAGACCATCCAGGGCGAGCTGCGGCTCCGCCTCCGGCTCATGCTGCGACAGCCCGAACTCAAGATCGCAGGCTGCAGCCGCACCGACAGCGGCGTCCACGCCCTCGACCAGCAGGTCTCCTTCACCGCCGACGTCGACGACGAGGTGACGCCCGACTGGCTCAGGGCCAAGCTGAACCGCTGGCTGCCCGACACCATCGTCGTCACCGCCGCCCGCGAGGCGGAACCCGGCTTCAACGCCCGCTTCGCCAATCACGGCAAGGCCTACACCTACTGCCTCTCCCCCGGACGACGAACCAACCCGCTGGCCGCCCGCTTCGTCTGGGCCACCCCGCGAGAACTCGACGTCGACGCCATGCGACAGGCCGCCGCCTACCTCGTCGGCGAACACGACTTCAAGTCCTTCACCGTCAACTCGGGACAGGAAATCGACTCGACCGTGCGCCGTCTGCACCGCCTGGACGTCATCGAGCGCGACGGCCTCCTCTACGTCGTCGCAGTGGGCGAGAGCTTCCTGTACAAGATGGTACGCAGCCTCACCGGGTACCTCGTCCATGTCGGCAACGGCTACGCCAAGGCCGACGACACCCCAGCCGTGCTGGCCGCGCTCAACCGCTGCGAGGCCGCCGACAGCGCCCCCGCCAAGGGACTCTTCCTCGCCAAGGTCTTCTGGACGCCCGACGCCTGGCGCTCCTACGAGCCTGTCCTGCCCCCCTTCGCCCTCACCGCCGTCCCCGCCCTCCGCTGAACCCAGCCAAGCCACAAGGAGCTCCGCACCATGATGACCCACTGGCCCGTCCTCAAGCGCTACGACGTGCAGCATCTCGACCGTCTGGCACTCCCCCTCGGGGGCATCGGCACCGGAACCATCTCCCTCGGCGGACGCGGCGACCTCCGCGACTGCGAAATCATGAACACCCCCGCCAAGGGCAACCTCGGCGCCGCGCCCTTCTTCTGCCTCCGCGTCGCCGGCGACGGCGACGCCGCGCCCGTCCTCAAGCTCCTCCAGGGCCCCTATCCGGACGCCCAGGTCGAGGGCTGGTCCGGCGCCACCGCCTCCCAGCACGGCTTCCCGCGCTTCCGCCACGCCGAATTCGACGCCGCCTACCCCTTCGGCCAAGTCCATCTCAGCGACCCCGATGTCCCCGTCAACGTCACCCTCCAGGCGTTCAATCCGCTCATCCCCGGCGACGCGGATGCCTCCGGCTTCCCCGTCGCCGTCCTCCGCTACGTCGTCCGTAACCTGACCGACCACGCCCTGGACGTGTCCGTCTGCGGCACCGTCAGCAACTGCACCGGCGCCGACACCCCCGAGCAGGCCTGGCAGAACGACCAGCGCACCGCCGACGGCCTCGTCGGCCTCGTCTGCAGCTCGACCAACCCCGAGGTGCGCCACACGCCCACCGAGGGCGAGATCGTGCTGGCGACGCCGCAGGAGAGCGGCCACATCACCTGCCGCACCGACTGGCTCAAGCATAGCTGGGGCTTCTCCCTGCTCGACTTCTGGGACGACTTCGAGGCCGACGGCGACCTCGACCCACGCCAGGGGCCGACCAAATGGCCCAAGGCCTCGCTCTGCGTCCGCCGGACGCTCCCCGCCGGCGGCGAGACCGCCGTCACCTTCCTCCTCGCCTGGCGCTTCCCCAACCGCCGCACCTGGACGCCGCTCCCGCAGGCCCGGCGACAGGCCATCGACCCCGACCATGACCCCGACATCATCGGCAACTTCTACTGCCAGCGCTTCCCCTCCGCCTGGACCGCCGCCGCCGAACTCCATGCGCGACTCACCGAACTCGAGCAGCGCACCATCGCCTTCGTCCACGCATTCCTCCAGTCGCCCGTCCCCGAGACCGTCAAAGAGGCCGCCCTCTTCAACCTCTCAACCCTCCGCAGCCAGACCGTCTTCCGAACCCCCGACGGCAACCTCTTCGGCTGGGAGGGCTGCCAGGATCGCGCCGGCTCCTGCCACGGCTCCTGCACCCACGTCTGGAACTACGAGCATTCCACGCCCTTCCTCTTCGGCGAACTCGCACGCTCCATGCGCAAAGTCGAATTCCTCCACGCCACCGACGACGAGGGACTCATGAGCTTCCGCGTCAATCTCCCGCTCGACCGCGCCCGCGACGCCCACATCGCCGCCGCCGACGGACAGCTCGGCTGCATCATGAAGGCCTACCGCGAATGGCTCCTCTCCGGCGACGACGACTTCCTCCGCGAACTCTGGCCCAAAATCCGCCTCGCCGTCCAGTTCATCTGGGTCAAGGGAGGCTGGGACGCCGACCAGGACGGCATCATGGAGGGCTGCCAGCACAACACCATGGATGTCGAGTACTTCGGACCCAATGCCCAGATGCAGGGCTGGTACATCGGCGCCCTCCTCTGCGCCGAACGCATGGCCTCCGCCATGGACGACCACGACTTCGCCCAGCGCTGCCGCTCACTCGCCCACAAGGCCGCCGACGCCATGGACACCCAGCTCTTCAACGGTGACTACTACGAGCAGCTCATTCAGCCCGTCAACTCCGCCGACGACATCCATCCCGGACTCCGCCTCCACATGGGCGCCACCAACCTCCAGAAGCCCGATGTCCAGCTCGGCAAGGCCTGCCTCGTCGACCAGCTCGTCGGACTCGCCATGGCACGCATCCTCGGACTCCCCCTCCCCCTCTCCCAGGCCCATGTCACCCAGACGCTCCAGAGCGTCTACACCCACAACCGCCGCATCGGCTTCTGGAACCACTTCAACCCCATGCGCTCCTATGTCGGCGCCGACGACACTGCCCTCCTCATGGCCTCCTACCCCCATGGCGAACGGCCGCAGTTCCCCTTCCCCTACTTCCCCGAGGTCATGACCGGCTTCGAGTACACCGCCGCCATCGGCATGCTCTACGAGGGACTCCCCGAACTCGGACTCCAGGTCATCGCCGATATCCGCAACCGCTACGACGGCAAGCGCCGCAGTCCCTTCGACGAGGCCGAGTGCGGCCACCACTACGCCCGCGCCATGGCCGCCTGGGGCGCCTACATCGCCCTCTCAGGCTTCCACTACGACGGCCGCAACGGCGGACGCATGGCCTTCGACGGCATCGCCCACGGCTCCTGGTTCTGGTCCACCGGCGACGCCTTCGGCACCTGCACCCTGGACCCCACCGGACGCATCACCCTCACCGTCCTCGAAGGCACCGTCCGCCTCCGTCAGCTCCACGTCAACGGACGCACCATCGACGTCGGCGAAACCCTCCGCGCACGCACCTCCCTCTTCTTCGACGCCGACCGCTGACGGGCGAAGCGAAAAAAGCGCCGCGAAGCGGCGCCCCTAGCCCCGAAGGGGCGACTCCTGATTAGCCGGGGGTGAAGCGCCGCGTAGCGGCGCCTGTC
>CALZPA010000171.1 GCA_945827525.1 uncultured Lentisphaeria bacterium
AAGACCTATAAGACCTATAAGACCTATAAGACCTATAAGACCTATAAGACCTATTTCACAAAAAACTCAAAGAAGCTCTTTCCTAAAACAGTTCCATCTGCTCAGGCTTTGGCTTCTGATAATCCATGCTTGCGGCGACGATGGCGTGCCAGCTGGTCATCAGCTCATTGTAGTAGCGTGCGTCCTCGGCATAACCTTTGCGTTCGCACATCGTGTAGAGAAAATAGGCCAACTGGCGGATGTCCTCGCCCGACTCAGGCATCAGGGAGAGCATCTTGCCGGCTGCGTCCTCGCCGGAGGTGTTCAGGATGCGGATGAGATGATGCAGCGCCTCCCAGGTGGGACGGTTCCTGTCCTTGCTGGGATCATAGTCGACCGGATAGTCGTGCCAGTTGAGCAACTGGACCTTGCCGCCTTCCGCCAGAATGACGCCAGAGGCTCTGATACGGTCGACACTGGTGCCCTTGGCCCGCGCCAGCACATCCGCCAGACCATAGCCACTTTCGCCCCAGGCATTCTCCTGGAACCAGTCGTTGCAGAAGAGCGTGGCGGGGTCGAAGCCGGTGCCGTCGGGATTCAGATAGTCGGTGATCTGGCGGTTGATTTCAATCATCGCCTCGTGGATGGTCATGGGCGTGCCATCTGCGTTCAAAACCATCTTGTATTTGGAGAAAATCTCCATGCCGGGGCCGATGGCCGCCTGGGCCAAATCCACAGGCGCGATGGGTGAGCTGACGCCGTCCTTGCCCATCATGTCCCGCAGGGCATTGGGCATGGCCGCACGCAATTCGTTCAGAAACTCCCGACGCTCAATCACCTCCGCATCCTCCGGACGACGGCGGCAGACCAGCACAATGCTGGAGGCCAGGGCGTTGGATTCCATTCCTCTCATGCGGCTTGTACACTCTGTGTTCATTGGCCAGGTGCCGGTAATGGCGAAGCCTGCCTTCAGGACGGCAGCCAGGAACGTCTCCCAGCCGGTGTTCCCGGTGCCCTTGTCATCGGTGTCGGAGGACTTGAAGGCGTAGTAGATGGTGACGGGGAAAGCGGGATGGGCTTGGGTGGCCAGGTTGTGCATGGCGGCCGTCATCCCCTCCAGGAAGAACTGCTCTGCCGCCTCCTTGCCACCATGGCGATAGGGCGTCGCCACCAGCTCCTCCTCTTTGGGCACAGCCATGGTTCCAAAGAGTTCCGGATAGATGTGGCGCAGGGAACGCCGCATCCACACATAGAAGAAGTCGGACAAGTCCGCATAGCCAATATTATCATAATACGGAGGATCCGTGGAAATTACTTTATCTTTTGAAATTGATTGCCGTTGCGCATCATCTTGTTTGACGACACCATTTATGGCAATTCTTGATAATTTCGTAAGACACTCAGATTGATAACATAAATTCGTATAGAAACCTCCAACGACTTTACCTAATATATTGGCTTCTCCAAAATCCCAAACCATTGGAATAGATTGACGAGAAAACAAATACATTATTTTTTCGTTTCCGCTACGCCATCCTGTTAAGGAGTTATTAAAGTCGGCGCATCTATCCACCGCGAACGCCAGATATACGGCCAGGGCATCCCCGTAGGCGATGGCGCCTTTTCCTCCATGGCAGAGGCGAATGCCGTCATCGGGCATGCCAGCGGCGATGGCGTCGGCGATGGCCTTCTCCCGCGCCTCCTGCACCAAATCCGAAAACGTATTCAGGGCGACCAACTGACGGGGGGTGAAGAGGTCAGACCATTTCAACATCCCATAATTTCCGACACGAAAGCCTAATGCATTAGGGCAAAAACTAACATCAGGTCTCCACTTTGGAACAGCATTGTTTGCTATTTCAATATGTTTCACATCCGGAGATAAATAGATTCGCCCCTTTTGACCCTCGCAAACGATAGCCATGAGACGGCTATGCAAATTGCCCTTTTGTCCTTCTTGTTTGATGTAGTCTCCGGCAATGACACCATCTGACAGGATACACTTAAAATCCGCACTGCGTCCTCTTGCCTTCGTTCCATTCTCCGCGTCTTTTGGGGGAATACCGACTCTGACTTCGAAGCGGTAGGAATTGCCCTCGATGATGGGCTGGACGTAGGCCTCGTGGCCTTTCTTCTTGGAGAGGACGAAACTGGAGACCAGAGGGACTTCCACCTGGGAGAAGTCGGGATGGGGCGACTTGACTGTACGCGCCCACAGCCAGGCGATGACCGTCAGCTTCTTGCCCACATACGGCAGCAAATCCGGACGTCTCTGAGCCATCTCCGCAGTAATTTCCGCTTGGGGGTAGAGATGTCCGATGCGCTTTTTTGCCTCTTCGCGCATCCAGACGCCGTAGCGGCGCACATCCTCGGCCAGACCTTCGGCGCCATGCCATTCACGGCGTAACAGCGAGACCTGCTCGCCTTCAGGAATCGGCCCTATCGGCCTGGTGTTGGCAAATGGGGGGGGTATTTCGATCATCGCCTTATTGATCATGACGGCGACGGGATTGAGGTCGGAGGCATAGCTCTCCAGCCCCAGCCGCTGGGCTTCCAGGGGCAAGGCGCCCCCCCCGGCGAAGGGGTCATGGAAGGCGGGGAGGACGTCGGGGTCGAAGCTTGGCTTGCCCTTGTTCAGCTCGCAGGTCTCGCGCCAGCTCTGACGGATGGCGGCTCGGGCACGCTCCAGCACGTCTTCGTTGGTGGTATTCTCCCATTTCACCAAATCGCGGATGATGTCGAAAAGCACCTCACGCTTGGCGGCGGCCTGTTCCTTGGTCAGTCCCTTGCTCCAGCCACGTTCGCCGCCGGGATCATTGACCATTTGCGCAAAGATGACTGCGCGGGCAGCAGCCAACGGTCGCCGCGCCCACCACAGATGAATACCACGAGGATGAGGACCAATACCTGGCATTTTTTCGTGGCTGCATGCATTATTTACATCCTCCAGTGGCAGGGCCACCTCAATGAGCTTTTTCGGGGATTTGATGGTATTCTTAGGCATGGTCGCTATTCCTACATATCCTTCCTGTCATGTCATGGTCTTTGTTCTCAGTGCTTTCCCAGGCACGGTTCAATTCCGGATGCGCCAGGAAGAAGATTTCCTTTTGTCTCTCAATTTCTCGTGCGAGTTCTTCCTGAGACGGCAGCACAGTCAAATACTTCGCCGCAAAAATCTGCTTGCTACCATTCAATGCCGTGTATTTGGCAGTGTCCGGACCGTTCTCGGAACAAAGAAGCAGACCAATGGTCGGATTGTCTCCTTCAATCCGCTTCAGGTCATCGTACATTCTGACATACATGTCCATTTGCCCCACATCCTGATGGGAGAGCTTCTGGGTTTTCAAATCAATCAGCACATAACATTTCAAGATGATGTTATAGAAAACAAGATCGATGAAATAATCCTCGCCATCTGCCACAAGATGCTGCTGTCTTGCCACAAAGGAGAACCCTCTTCCGAGCTCCATGACAAAACGACAGATATGGGTAAGAATGGCAGACTCCAATTCATTTTCCGTGAAGCTGCAATTTGGCATCAGATTCAGGAACTCGGCAATGACCGGGCTCTTGACAATTTCCGCCGATGTCGGGGGATTCATCGCCGTCTTCTCCAGCATTTCCTGAAGAACGGCGTCTTTTGCTGGCGAAACCATCAGGCGCTGATAGAATTGGGATCCAACATTGCGCGACAGCGTTCGGGCACTCCAGCCTTCACGCTCGGCTTCACTTAAATACCAGTATCGGGCGTTCTCATTTTGTACAGGAAGCACCTGCCGTATATGTGTCCAGGTCAGATTTGGCACTCGCGAGTGCCAAATCTCAAAATCCGGGAACAGAAGGTAGAACTGACGATACTCACGTAATTTACGAGAGGTATACTGACCCTCGTATTTTGTCCTGAGATAGGCGGCAAGGCGCTCCAGCAGCTTTTCACCGTATGCGGCACGACGTGTTCCAGACTGTTCTTCCTCAACAATGCGACGGCCCACCTTCCAGAAGGTCATGACCGCGACCGCATGCACTGCGGAGGCAGCCTGAAAGACGCCAGACTGAAGAATGTCATCCACGTCTTTCATCAAGGCCATTTCGTTGTCACAGGAAAGCACCATACCCACCTGCGGAGGTTCATTCTGCTTCTTCATAGCGTCTCCTCTGGCTTGACGGCCCTCTCCAGCAGCTTGTTGAGGTCCTTGTTGACGCTGACGTCGTCCAGGTCGGGTTCCTTGTCGAAGGGATTTCGGATGTAGAAGGGGCCTTCGTAGTCATCACCGTCCACCAGGACGATGGCGAGGATGAACTTGTCCTTCTGGTTGATGGCGGCGCAGATTTCATTGCGGGTGACGGTGACGGTATCCGCGCCCTTGGCTCGTCCCTTGACCTCGATGTGGCGGTCATCCTTCAGCGGTTCGCCCGGCCTGGTGGGGACATGGGCGGTGACATCCCAGCCGCATTTGGCGGCGGATCTGTCCTCCACGGTGTGTCCGAAGGAGCGTTCTGTGTCCATGACGGCCTTCATGGCGATCTGCTCGATGTGGGTGCGAGCCTGGGCATCGGCGCAGAATGTCCCGACGCCAGTCGTCTGGTTGAGCAGTCCCTGGGGGATGACGAGGATGCCGCCCAGGATGACGGGTGTCTTGGAGACCACATGGCGCATCTGCTCCAGTTCCTTCTCCCGGTTTCTGAGGCGGGTGGTCAGCATCTCGGCGTTCTGCCTGGCATTGGCGGGCTGCACCCGTGGCTGCTTGCCTTCCTTCACGGCCTGCTTCAACTCCTCTGACCTTTTGCTCCAGTAGTTGATGCCGGCGACCAGCCGGGTTAGGACGGCCTCATGGAGCTTGTTCACCTGGTCAATCCGGCGTGTGTACACCTCGTCGAAATGGCTTTTGGCCAGATTGGCGGAGGCGTATTGGATGGCGACCTGCTCGAGATTGGCCTTGAGCCAGGATTGGGCACGGAGCTGCTCCGCCAGCTCAAGTGCCTTGGCGGAGGGTTCGGTCAAATCGAGATGGGGTGCCCAGCCCGCATACTGCGCGGTGCCGTCCGGCAGCAGACGCACAAACTGCATTCGGCGGGAGACCAGCTTTTCGTCCTCGCCCTCGCAGACGCTGTGGTCAATCATGAAGAGCAGTGACGGCGTGATGCCCTCGTCTGTGGGGTCCACCATGACTGTGCCTGGCTTCAGCAGGTGCCGTTTGGTCACAAGGATGTAGTTGAGCAGGGACGCCATCAGCGGATGGCCGGGATGGATGAAGGTGGCCTCCGTGACGTTGGGCGTCGGCCTGATTTGCGACTTGTCGAAGCAGATGCGCTCATACTTGCGGGCGATGGGCGTGCGGTTGGTGGCGGTGATGCGATGGTTCTCCCGAATGTCCAGCGGCACATTGGGGATCTCGAAGCGTCCGTTGCCGCGTGGGCGGCATTCGCCGCCCACGGCCTCAAAGGCCGCCTTGAAGAAGGCGCGGACGAAGCATGGCTGGAGCTTCCGCGCCTCCGCCATGTCCATTTCCTCCTTGATGGCGTAGAGCATCTCCGGCGTCATGGTCTGTTCCACCAGGGTATTTCGCCTGATGATGGCCTTCAGGCGTTCCGTATCCAGGGCGGAGGCGACCTGCTCGGTCATCCAGCTACGCGCTTCAGGCGTCTCGCCGTGACGGATCGCCGCGATGAGCAGCTCCTTGAGCTGGCTGCCCTCGAAGATGTCGCCCAGAATATCGAAGACTCGTCCGCCCAATGCCTTGCGTTCATTTTCGAGTTTGGCGAAGAGGGTCATGAAGACATCGCCTTCGCGTGTCTCGGAAGCCACGAGGTTCCAGAGATGGCAGGTTTCCGTCTGACCGATACGGTGGATACGCCCGAAACGCTGTTCCAGGCGATTGGGATTCCAGGGCAGGTCGTAGTTGATCATCAGATTGGACTTCTGGAGGTTGACGCCTTCGCCCGCTGCATCCGTGGCAATCAGCACCACGACATCGGGGTCATTGCAGAAATCCTCCTGGATGCGTTTGCGTGCGTCGCGGTTGGTTCCGCCGTGAATGACGCGGATGGCGTCCTGGCAGCCAAGCAGCCCGGCAATCCGTTCCTGGAGATAGTTCAGGGTATCCCGATGTTCGGTGAAGATGATGAGCTTGCGCAGGGAGCCGTTCTCATGTCGCATATCGGGGCAGCTCTGGAGCACCTCAGAGAGCTTCTGCCATTTGCAGTCGATGCCGGACTGCGCCATCTCGTCGGCCTCCTGTTCCAGTGCCGCCAGGCTCTGGATTTCCTTCTCCAGCTCCACGGCCGTTTCGGCAGCCGTGGAGCGGTCGATGACCTTCTCCACGACCTCCTCGTATTCATGGGGGGAGAGCTCGTCCTCCAGCTCGTCCCAGTTTTTGGGCAGATCGAGCTTCTGTTCCTTGTAGATGCTGTCCATGGGGCCATCGCCGGGCTTTCCGTCGTCGATGCTCTGTCCTCTGGCGACCAGCTTCATCTCGCGAAGCTGCTTTTCCAGACGTTCCCTGCGGCGTCGGAGAGAGGCGTGGATGGCGGCGGGGCTGGAGGCGAGGCGGCGCTGGAGCATGGTCAGGGCGAAGCCCACCTGGTGCTTGCGCTGGCTGTCCAGATGGTCTGCCCGGTTCATCTCCTCGCAGACATACTGGGTGACGTGGGCATAGAGCTGCGCCTCCGCATCGGACAGCTTGTAGTTCAGGGTGTAGGCCATGCGCTCGGGGAAGAGGCGGGTGCCGTCGAATTTCAGCAACTCCTCCTTGACCATGCGGCGCATGACATCCGAGACGTCCAAGGTTGTGGAGTCACGGCTTTCGCCGTAGAAGCGGTCTGCATCCAGGAGCGCCAGCCAGAGATGAAAATCCGCGTCTTTGCCGTTGTGGGGCGTGGCGGTCATCAGGAGGAGGTGGCGCGTTCTGCTGCCCAGGAGTTCGCCCAGCTTGTAGCGCTGGGTCTTTTCCGCCTTGCCGCCGAAATAGTGGGCTGACAGCTTGTGTGCCTCGTCCACGATGATGAGGTCCCATTGGGTGGCGGCGAGCTTCTGCTGGAGTTCCTCGGAACGGGCCAGTTGGTCCAGGCGGGCGATGAGCAGATCCTCGTCCAGAAAGGAGTTTCCGGAGGCGGAGTTTTCCTGCATTTCGCGGCTGAAGAGCTTGAACTCGATGGTGAACTTGTCCCGCATTTCGTCCTGCCACTGTTCGGTCAGGGAGCCTGGCGCCACAATCAGCACCCGCTGTGCGTCCGCGCGCATGAGCAGCTCCTTGATGAGAAGACCTGCCATGATCGTCTTGCCCGCTCCTGGATCATCCGCCAGCACAAAGCGCAGCGGCTGCTTGGGCAGCATGGACTCATAGACGGCGGAGAGCTGGTGCGGGAGTGGCTCGATGGTGGAGGTATGGACTGCCATCATGGGATCGAAGGTGAAGCCCATCTGGATGCGCATGGCCTCCAGCGCCAGCTTGAAGTCCCTGCTGGGAGCATCAAAGGACCAGGCCAGGCCGGACTGCGCCAGAGACAGGGAGGACTCATCCTCCCGGTAGAGCATCCGCTCCTTAAGGGTGCCATCAGGCAGCTTGTAGATAACAGACACGGCATTCTCGCCCACCATCTCGGCCACGCTGACCGTGGCGATGGCATTCGGAACGAGCCCCCCGAGTTGGGCACCGCGCTTGATATCCTCCAATTTTAGCATGGACAATGTTCCTTTAGCTCCATGTTTTCCTGCTGTTGCTCCACAAAGCTTCGCTCGGCGGAATTCGGTCGCGGCGCTGGCGCGGGCTTCGCCCGCTTCCCTGACCGACGGCGGGGACGCCGTCGGTACATCCCGCGCTTCCGCGCGGAGAACTTCCAGCCCAATCGTTTGCCCGGGGGCTGACGCCATCGGCTAATCAGGGGTCGCCGCTTCGCGGCTAGGGGCGCCCCTCCGGGGCGCTTCC
>CALZPA010000172.1 GCA_945827525.1 uncultured Lentisphaeria bacterium
CTAGAATCTCTAGAATCTCTAGAGGCTCTAGAATCTCTAGAAACCCTAGAAACCCTAGAAACCCTAGAAGCTCTAGAAGCTCTAGAAACTCTAGAAACTCTAGAATCTCTAGAGGCTCTAGAAACTCTAGAATCTCTAGAGCTTCTAGAGTATTTTGTGGACAGTAGTCTGGGATGTCGTCAGTCGAGGGTGACGGTTTCGGAGACTTCGCAGTTGTTGGCGTCAAGCCAGGTGAGGCGGTAGGTGCCGCGGAAGCCACGGAACTGGACGAGTCCGTCCTTGTCGGCTCTGACGGTGGTATTGGTTCGCCACTGGTTGTTGATGAGGTCGTTGAGGGCGAAGTAGGCGGGTTTGGGCTGCATGTCGCGGGAGAAGATGCCGGAGACGGAGGGTTCGGCGGGAGCGCCGCAGTCATCGACGACGTTCCACCAGGTGATGCCCATCATGGGCTTGAGGGAGAACCAGAGTCGGTAGAGGTTTCGGGAGATGACGGCCTGGATGTCCTGTCCGCGCTCGTCGTTGTTGGGGGCGGTGATGGTGATTTCGGAGAGGTGGATGGGGAGTCCGGCCTTTTCGAGTCGGGAGAATTTCTCGTAGACGGCGTTGGGGGATTCGGCGTCGGACTTGCCGTCGGCGATGTCGAGGCAGGTCTGCGGGTTGAAGAGGTGCATCTGGGCGCCCATGATGTCGATTTTGCATCCTCTGCGGAGGAGGTCCTGGACTTGGTGGAGGTAGTCGTCGGACATGTTGTAGTCGTTGATGTTGAGTTTGGCGCGGTCGGGGAAGACGGCTTCGGCGACCTTGAAGCCGCGGAAGGTGTAGTCTCCGGGCATGGGGCCGTAGTGGGACTTGCAGATGCGCTTGCCGGGGATTTGGCGTCCCTGTCCGAAGTCGGTAGCGGACTCGTTGACGACGTCCCAGGAGTCGATTTTGTCGCCGTAGCGCATGGCGATGTCGATGATGCGCTTGGCGAGCTGTCGATTGAGTTCGGCGGTGAATTCGGGGCAGGCGTCGGCGAATTCGTCGGCGGAGAGGTCCCCGAAGACGGGAGCGGTCATGGAGCCGTCGAGTCGTCCGTTGTCGGGGTTACGGTTGAGGTTGGCCTTTTTGAGGTAGTCGAAGGGGATTTTGTTGATGAGCCAGTCGGGCGTCTGCCAGGTGTTGTTGCCCCAGACGAGGGTATGTCCGTGGAGTCGGATGCCCTTGGAGCGGCAGAATTCGACGACGGGGTCGGTGGCGGGTCGGCGCCAGTGGGGCTGGCGCTTGGGGGCGGGGCAGTGGTTCCAGAAGTCGGCGGAGTCGCGGTATTCGGCGGCGAAGCGTGGGTGTCCCTCCTGGAGTTCGAACTGCTTCCAGTAGAAGGCGATGGTTGCGGAGTTGAAGAGTGAGCCGAAGAGGCTGCGGTACTTGGCGTTGCGCTCGTCGGAGCCGAGCTGGTCGAAGTTGAAGATATGAGCGCCGAAGATGAAGGCGGAGGAGATTTGCTCGACTCGGACGTCGGCGCCGGCGGGTGCGGCGGTCTTGAAGGAGCCGTCGGCCTTGCGGTTGGCCTCGATGTCGCGGTCGATCTTGGCCTGGACGTCGCGGTTCCAGCGGTTCCAGTAGCCTTCGCTCATGGCGGCGTTCTGCTGTTCGATGGTCTTGGTCATGGTGTGGGGTGTCCTGTGTGGTTCATGGGGGATGGGTCGGGGCGTCAGTCTGGCGCGTCTACGGCCTCTTCCTATAAGGTAAATGTGTGGGAGGAGTAGTTCAAGGAGCGCTGGCTCAGGAAATTGTTCTGGCCAGTTGCATTTTACAATGGCGCATATATAGTAGCCTTATGCAAATTTCTCGCTGGAAAACGGATCAAATTCGCGAATTTACATTTGTGTTGGAGGCATGACGGATGAAGAAGGTGCTGGTGTGTGAGACGACGGCGGTGACTCTGGAGCTGGAGTCGGAGTCGTGGCAGGTGTGCGGGTCGGTTCGCCGTCCGGAGCCGCAGGTGATGGAGTATGCGTACGAGCTGACGTGCGCGGAGGCGTCTCCGGTGCCGCATCTGCGTCTGGCGTGGACGTTTCCGGCGGTGGATGTGTGTGGTCGCTGGACGCCGTCGGCGTATCGGAGCCGGACGCTGCCACCGAACTGGGGCGGTCCGATGCACACGGAGCTGGGGATATCGGCGCCAGTGATGACGCTGTTCAACCAGGAGGGCGTCAACCGTGAGACGCTGGCGTTTTCGGACGCGATGAGTCCGGTGCGCATGAAGTGCGGGGTGAACGAGAAGACGGCGCTGATGGACTGCAGCGTGGAGGCGTTCTGGACGGCGGGTGCGCCGGTGACGTCGTATCGGTTCACGCTGCGTCTGGACTGCCGTCCGGTTCGGTATGAGGCGGCGTTGGGTGCGGTGTCGTCGTGGTGGGCGTCGATGCCGGCGTATGCGCCGTGTCCGGTTCCGGCGGAGGCGAGGCAGCCGGTGTACTCGTCGTGGTATGTGTTCCACCAGGATTTGCAGGACACGGTGATCGAGGAGGAGTGTGCGCTGGCGAAGCCGTATGGGATGGAGTCGATCATCGTGGATGACGGCTGGCAGACGGAGGACAACCATGGCGGGTATGCGTACTGCGGCGACTGGGAGATGTGCCTGAAGCGTTTTCCGGACATGGCGTCGCATGTGGCGAAGGTGCATGCGCTGGGGATGAAGTATGTGCTGTGGTACTCGATGCCGTGGGTGGGGGTGAAGAGCCGCAACTACGAGCGTTTCCAGGGGCGCTATCTGTATGTGAACCGCGGCCTGGGCGCGGCGGCGCTCGACCCGCGCTTCCCCGAGGTGCGCGAATTTCTGATTGGCATCTACGAGACGGCGATGCGGGAGTGGGACTTGGACGGCTTCAAGCTGGACTTCATCGACAGCTTCCGGTTTGAGGGTGCGGATCCGGCGGTGGCCGAGGACTACGCGGGCCGCGACTGCAAGTCGCTGGCGGAGGGCGTGGACCGTCTGCTGACGGGGACGATGGAGCGTCTGCGGGCGATGAAGCCCGAGGTGATGATCGAGTTCCGGCAGTCGTACATCGGGCCGGCGATGCGCAAATACGGCAACATGTTCCGGTCGGGCGACTGTCCCGCCGACTATGTGACGAACCGGGTGCATACGCTGGATATTCGGATGCTGGCGGGAAGCACGGCGGTCCATGCGGACATGCTGATGTGGAACCGCGACGAGACGGCGGCACAGGCGTCGCGCCAGCTCACGAACATCCTGTTCAGCGTGCCGCAGGTGTCGGTGCGGCTGAAGGAGATACCTGCGGAGCATCGTGCGATGCTGTCGTTCTATCTGCGGCTGTGGCGCGAGAACAGCGACTTGCTGCTGGACGGCGAGCTGCGGGCGGAGCAGCCGGAGAACTGCTTCCCGATGGTGAGCGCGTCGAAGGGTCGCCGGCAGCTGACGGCGGTCTATGCGGGGCGTCAGCTGGTGCCGTTTGAGGCGCCGGCGGGCGGCGAGCTGATCGTCGTCAACGCGGGCGGCGAGGGCTGGGTGACGCTGGAGCTGTCGGGAGCGCCGGTTCGGAGTGTGGCGTGCTTCGACTGCTGTGGTCGTCGTGTGGAGCTGTCGGCGCCGTCGGCGGGGCTGTCTCGGGTGGCGGTGCCGGACGGCGGTGTGCTGAAGCTGTATTTCTGAGTGTGAAGGAGGTCAGGAAGCATGAACACATGTCCTTTGACGTTGCTGTTTGACTATGAGCACACGAATGACCGGACGCGTCCGCTGGTGATGCGCGAGTTTGTCGCGAACGGCTGCACGAACCAGGTGCTGACGGACACGCTCATCAGCATGATGATCCAGCGTCCGTCGTTCGAGGCGGCGCTGCGCCGTGACGCGGAGTCGGCGGGGGTGACGTTTGTGGACTCGCATGCGCCGTTTGGGGCGCGCGAGGATCTGGACGTGGTGTCGGAGTCGGACCGTCCGCTGATGCTGGAGCGTCTGCGTCTGGCGATGCGTCTGGCGGCGCGGTTTGGGGTTCGGACGATGACGATCCACACGGGGAATGGCCGCTGCGCGTATCCGGGGTACACGTCGGAGCAGTACCATGACGCGATAATCCGTTCGCTGCGGGAGCTGATGCCGCTGGCGCGGGAGCTGGATATGGTGATCTGCATCGAGAACATCTGGTTTGAGCCGAACACGCCGGAGCGTCTGCTGGACATTCTGGCGCAGGTGAACGACGAGCATCTGGGCATCTGCTATGACTCGGGCCACGCGAATCTGATGGCGCGTGACCGCGGCTTTGCGGAGAGCGCCCCCATCCAGTCCTTCCGTGAGATTGGGCCGGTGCCCTACGACGACCATATCCTGGAGAAGCTGCTGCCGCACGTCGTCAACTGCCATCTGCATGACAACAATGGCCAGTATGACCAGCATCGTCTGCCGGGGCAGGGGGACATCGACTGGCCGCGCATCATGGGGCTGCTGAAGCGCGCGCCTCGGCTGGCGTGTGTGCAGAGCGAGGTCATTCCGGTGCGCGAGCAGGTGCCCATCGCGACGCTGTGCGCCAAATTCCGTGAGCTGATGGCGCTGTGAGCGGCGTCGGCGGAAAACAGGGGCACCATACCATTCATCATCATCAAGGACAGGAGGAAACAGGGATGAGAAAGCTGACGAGTCTCTTGCTGCTGGCCTGCGCTGGACTGATGGCGCAGGCTGTGTCGCCGACGTCGCTGTGGCCGGCCGACGTGACCGAGGCCAGGCGCGTATGGAGGTCGGACAAATTTTCGTCCTGGAGCGCGGACGAGTCGGGCATGCCGGTGCTGAAGGTCGAGGTGCCGGCGTCCGAGACGGATCGGACGAGCATTCTGGGCGCGTCGCGGACGCTTGACCTGCGTCCCTACCGTGGGAAGGACATCCAGGTGACGGTGGAGTCGCGCCACCTCAGGCTGACGGAGCCGTCGAAGTCGTGGCTGGGCTTCAAGCTGATGCTGGAGTATGTGGGCGACGCGGGTGTGCGGGTCTATCCGGGCGGTGGGAACGGCGTGGGGACGCCGCGTGACACGGACTGGCGCACGGTGAGCTTCACGACGCGCGTCCACCAGAGCGCGGAGGAGGGCATCCTGCACCTGGGCTGCCAGGACGCGACGGGTACGCTGTGGTTCAGGAACCTGCGCGTCCGCGTCGTGGAGATGTATCCGGAGGTGGCGCCGCTGCCCGAGGGGTTCCGGTGCGAGTATTCGGACGCGGTGCGCGGCTTTCCCGTGCTGCGCGGCGTGATGAGTCCGGGTCTGAGCAAAGGCGCGAAGGCCGAGGATCTGGAGGAGCTGGCGCGCTGGGGCGCGAACGTCATCCGCTGGCAGGTCAATCTGCCGAACGACGTGAAGACGCTGATGGACGTCGAGGCGGTGCGGGAGATTTTCCGGCAGCACCTGAAGAACCTGGATGTCCATCTGCCGCTGCTTCGGAAGGCGGGCATCCACGTCATCTTCGACTTCCACGGCGTCCCTGGCGGGCGCGTGCGGGCCTCGAAGGTGGCGGGCACGGCGGGCACGTTGGCGGGCAACGTCGACATTCCCGGCAACCACTTCTGGATGTTCCATGACCGCAAGTACCTCGATGCGTTCGTCGAGCTGTGGCGCATGGTCGCCGAGCACTACAAGGACGAGCCGATTGTCTTCGGCTATGACCTCTACAACGAGCCGGTGCAGTCCACCGAGGTCGCGTTCGACTACCTCTACTGCCAGTATGAGGCGGCCAAGGCCATCCGCGCCATCGACCCCGAGAAGCCCATCATCATCGCCGCCAACCAGTGGAGCTCGCCCGATGCGTTCAAGTATCTGCGTCCGCTGCCGCTCCGCAACCTCATCTACCAGGGGCACATGTACATGCCCGGCAGCTACACGCACCAGGGCGTCGGCGGCGACAACATGAAGCGGCTCAAGGAGAACCCCGCCCTCCTCAAGGGCTATCCCGGCGTCTTCGACGGACGCCGCTACGACAAGGAGACGCTCCGCGCCTGCCTCAAGCCCATCCGCGACTTCCAGCTCAAGTACGGCGCGCGCATCTACATCGGCGAATTCTCCGCCATCCGCTTCGCGCCGGGAGCCTGCCAGTATCTCGCCGACCTCACCTCCATCTTCGAGGAATACGGCTGGGACTGGTCCTACCACGCCTTCCGCGAATGGTTCAACTGGAGCGTCGAGTACGACGGCGACATCCACAACGAGAAGCCGGCCACCTCCGACACCGACCGCAAGAGGCTCCTCCTCGAACTCTTCCGCAAAAACGTGAGGAGAACGTATTGACAACCTGTTCCAAGCCTGTTGACAACTTGTCGACAAGTCTGGAATTTCCATGCTTAAGTATCTGCCGTCCAATGAGAAGCAAATCGTATAAATTTGTCTGTCCGTTGGGTGTCCGAACGAGACGAAGATGTGAGACCGCAACGGGACGAATTCATGGATGACGGAGCGAAGCCGTCAGGTTGGCGCCGGGAGCGCCGGCGCTACCTGACGGAGCAGATCATCACCTATCTGGGGAACAAGCGTGCCCTGCTGAGCTT
The DNA here is from genome assembly GCA_945827525.1 of uncultured Lentisphaeria bacterium. GTDB lineage: Bacteria > Verrucomicrobiota > Lentisphaeria > Oligosphaerales > Oligosphaeraceae > CAAGGB01. Next base: position 6,525 of record CALZPA010000172.1, read on the forward strand.
CATCGGCAAGGGCATTGCCCGTGCCCGCCGTTCGCTGCACAAGGACAAGCTGACGATGTTCGACGTGTTCTCGGGCAGCGGTGTGGTCTCGCGCTATCTGAAGCGTCATGCGAGCACGCTGTGGGTGAATGACCTGGAGCCCTACAGCCGCATCATCAACGAGTGCTATCTGACGAACCGGAGCGCGATAGACGAGACGGAGCTGCAGATGACGCTGGAGCTGCTGAACCGCCGCATCGAGGCGAATCTGCGCCGCGGCTTCATCTCGGAGCTCTATGCGCCCCTGGACGACCAGGACATCCAGCCGCACGAGCGCGTCTTCTACACCACGCGCAACGCGCAGTTCATCGACACGGCGCGTCAGGAGATCGCGCAGTTGCCGCCGTCGCTGCAGCCGTTCTTTCTGGGGCCGCTGCTCTATGGCGCGAGCGTCCACAACAACACGTCGGGCGTCTTCAAGGGCTTCTACAAGAACCGCGAGGGCATTGGCCAGTTTGGTGGCACGGGGCGCAACTCGCTGCCGCGCATCCTCGGCAACATCGAGCTCCGGCTGCCGCTCTTCTCCAACTTCGAGTGCGACGTGCATGTGCTGCAGGAGGACGCCCTGTCCGCAGCCGAGAAGGTCGGCGAGGTGGACATCGCCTACCTCGACCCGCCGTACAACCAGCATCCCTACGGCTCCAACTACTTCATGCTCAACCTCATCCTCGACTACCAGCGGCCGACGGACATCTCCGATGTCTCCGGCATCCCCGCCGACTGGCGACGCTCCGCCTACAACAAGCGCCATCTGGCGCAGGCGACGCTCTTCGAGCTGGTCGAGCGGCTCCAGGCGCGCTATGTCATGATCTCCTACAACTCCGAGGGCTTCATCCAGTACGACGACTTCATCCACCATCTCTCAAAGCTGGGACGGCTCCGCTGTCTGGCCACGGACTACAACACCTTCCGAGGCTGCCGCAACCTCGCCGCGCGCAACCTCCATGTCAAGGAATATCTCTTCATGCTCAAGAAAAAGTAAGAGTTACTATTATCAGTTGCTGCAAAACAGAAGAGGAGGAGCTATTGTTATGACATCTAGAGAAGGTCTGGAATTTTGGCAACGTGATATTAAGGAATCTGTAGACTATTATAATCATTGGTACAGGAGTACTGTATCCCGAAAATACTATTCCATTCGCAATAGCATTTCTCAACAGGTTCAATCCTTGTTTGATTGTACTAATGATTTATTGGATTGTCATATTGCCTATATGAAGGAAAAACCTGATTGCATCAATTATCTTCGCTTTATCACCGCTCCCCCGATATCACGAGAACGTCTATGTGGGCTTTCACATGTGCCACTGACCATTTTGAAAGGTTTGGAG
>CALZPA010000173.1 GCA_945827525.1 uncultured Lentisphaeria bacterium
CGATTGAGTCGATTGAGTCGATTGAGTCGATTGAGTCGATTTTCGCCCGACGGCGGGGGCGCCGTCGGGACAGGCGCCGCTGTGGCGGCGCGGTTTTGGGGTGGCTCAGGTGTGGTAGTCGGCGTTGATGGTGACGTAGTCGTGGGTGAGGTCGCAGGTCCAGACGGTGTAGGAGCCGGAGCCGGAGCCGAGGTCGAGGTCGAGACGCCATTCGCGTCGGCGGAGGACGTCGGCGAGCGTCTCCTCGGGGGTGCCGGCGTCCATGCCGCCGCGGACGACGGGGACGCCGTCGTAGTCGAGGGAGACGTTCTCGGGCTGGAAGGCGATGCCGCAGTAGCCGGCGGCGCAGAGGACACGCCCCCAGTTGGGGTCGCAGCCGAACCAGGCGGTCTTGCAGAGGGCGGAGTTGGCGATGGCCTCGGCGCAGACCTTGGCGTCCCCGTCGCTGGCGGCGCCTGTCACATTCACCTCGACGAACTTGGAGACACCCTCGCCGTCAAGGACCATGCGCTTGGCAAGCGTGGCGACGATGTGCTCGAACGCACAGCAGAAGAGCTCGAATTCGGGGGTTCCCTGCTGGATGGGGTCGTTGCCGGCGGCGCCGTTGGCGAGCGCCAGGAGGGTGTCGTTGGTGCTGGTGTCGCCGTCGACGGTGATGCGGTTGAAGGAGCGTCCGAGGGCACGCGCGACGCAGGCGTGGAGGGCGTCGCGTCCGATGGCGGCGTCGGTGGTGACGTAGCAGAGCATGGTGGCCTGGGGTGGCGCCATGCGCATCTTGGGCGCAATCATGCCGGCGCCCTTGGTCATGCCGCCGATGCAGACGAGCGTGTTGCCGATGCGGATGGCGACGGCAAGGTGCTTGGGGACGGTGTCCGTGGTCATGATGGCGCGGGCGGCGTCGGGGCCGGCGTCGGGCGAGAGGGCCTGGACGGCGAGGTCGACGCCTCGGTGGATGGTGTCCATGGGCATGGGGACGCCGATGCGTCCGGTGGAGGAGACGAGGACCTGCTCGGGCAGGAGCTGGAGGAGCCGTGCGGCGTGCGCGGCGGTGTCGCGGGCGTCCTGGAGTCCCTGCTGGCCGGTGCAGGCGTTGGCGTTGCCGCTGTTGACGACGACGGCGTGGACGGGGATGTCGCGGGAGATGATGTCGCGGTCGTAGAGGACGGGGGCGGCGGCGAAGAGGTTGCTGGTGAAGGCGGCGGCGGCGACGCAGGGTCTGGGGCTGAAGATCATGGCCATGTCAGGTGCGCCGCTGCGCTTGAGGCCGCAGGCGATGCCTGCGGCCTGGAAGCCGGCGGGGCTGGTGACGCTGCCGTTCTCGATTTCCGTCCAATCCATCGGTGATGCTGTGTCCATCGGTCTGGGGGGGTCGTGGGGGTTAGAGTGAGATGCCGTACTTGAGGGCGCAGTCCTGGAGCTCGTGCATGAGGAGGGCGCAGGTGGCGACGCGGCGGTCGCGTCGCGGGATGGTGCAGCGGCGGAGCAGGTTGGCGATGTCGGGGTAGTCGCCGAGGGCGGGGATGTCCTGGAGGAGCGGCTGCTCCATGTTGTCGAGCTGGAAGCGGGCCTCCTGGCGTCCCTGCTTGCTCATCAGGGTGTCCTGCGGCTGGGAGAGGGGTCTGCCGCCGAAGAAGACGCCGAAGGCGACGCCGAACGCGAAGAGGTCGGTGGACTCGTCGATGACGTCGCGGCAGATCTGCTCGGGCGAGAGGTACCCGCCGGTGCCGGTCACGGAGGTGGCATGGTGCCCTCGGGAGACGGAGACGCCGAAGTCGATGAGCTTGACCTGGCCGTTGACGAGCATGAAGTTGGAGGGCTTGATGTCGAGGTGGACGATTTTGCGCCGGTGGACGAAGTCGAGGGCCTGGGCGGCCTGGTGGAGGACGCGTATCTTGTCCTCCATGGGCAGGACGCGGGTGAGGACCTTGTCGGAGAGGTCGTGGCCGGCGAGGTGCTCCATGAGGAGGTCGTAGCCGATCTCGATGCCGAAGCGGGTGACGCGCCGCAGGGCGAACATCCGCACGATGGGCATGGCGCTCTCCTGGGTGAGGCGCCGCGCGACGTCGAACTCGTTGCGGATATGGCGGAGCTTGGTGCTGTACTTGACGTTCTCGAGCTTCTCGCCGCCGCTGCCGCTGCCGGCGCCGCCGAGGAATTTGCTCCAGCCGTTGCGGATGCACTTGACGCAGTAGGTGAAGGCGCCGGAGGTGCCGCGGTAGAGGATGGCCTCGGCGCCTCGGGCCATCATCTCCTTGAGCTCGTAGGCGTCCTTCTCGGCGGCCTCCTGGGCGGCGCGGAGGTTGCGCTTGCTCTCGGTGAGGGAGATGTACTTCTGCCGGGTGAGGGAGATGCGGCGGCTGGCGTTGCCGCCGGCGGTGAGGTTGACCGTGTTCTGGGTCTCGTTGCGCGTCGTGGTCTCCTGGGACGGCTGCTCGGGGAAGGGCGAGGCCTTGTCGCCGACCGGCGCGACGCCGTTCGGCCCGAGCACCACCGTGTCATGCGCGTTTGCGGGGATGCCGGAGTCCTCGGCTGGCACCTCCGGCTCGCTCTTGTCGTTTCTCATGCTCTGACTAGTCCTGATGACTCATTCCACACTTCCGAATCCTCACCCCGGGCTCGCCCCGCCTTTCGGGAAACGGGGCGAGCCGACGAGGGCAGGGCAGGGCGCCGCTGTTCACCCCGGGGGCGGACGTCTTCCCGCTCTGCCTTGTCCGTCGTCGTGACGACGCGCCTCACAGCTTGCCGAGGCGCTTCAGGGTGGCGAGGACATCCTCGCCGACGCCCTTCTCCTTGCCGGCGCGCTTGGCCTCCTCGTCGAGGTTGACCTCCAGCTTGGGGAGGACGACGTGCTGCTCGATGGACTTCTCCACCTTGGCCTGGACGTGGGTCTCGTTGATGCGGGTGAAGTCGTCGACGAGCTCCAGCGGCTTGCGCGAGTAGAGCTGCGAGACCGTGATGAACGGGGTGCGGAGCGCGGGGTTCTCGACGACGCTGTAGATGGGGGAGACCTTCTTGGAGGCGAAGTACTCCAGGATGTCGTAGAAGATGGTGGGGTCGCCGCCCTCGGGGACCTCCAGCAGGAACAGCGCCTCAATCGCCGCCTCCGGCGGCAGCAGCAGCGGGTTGCTGTGCTCCTCCAGCTGCTCCTCGAACGAGACCGACGGGTCGTAGTTGAAGTGGCTGAAGTGGTTGAAGAACGACTTCGAGATGTACAGGGCGAAGTCCTCGTGGTCAATGTGGCCGTCCAGGAGGCGCATCGAGTCGTTCTTGTCCGGGATGGACAGGAAGACCTTGAGGGAGTCCACCATCATCTGGTTGTAGCGGTCCTCGGCAATCTTCTCCGTGAACTTGAGGCGGTTGCTGAAGAGGACGATGTTGCCCGTGTTGCCGCTGTCGATGGCCGTCGCCAGCGGCCCGGAGAGGAAGTTGATGCTGTTCTCGACGAATTCGGCGCTCTCCAGCTTGTCGTAGGGGAGGACCAGGCTGAAGAAGGTCTTGTCGGGGACGGCGATCTCGTCGACGGCGGCGATGTCCTTGAGGATGCCGGTGGTGATGCCGTTGCCGGTGCCGCCGCCGGTGGAGCTGAACACCATATTGCCGCGGATGAGCTCCTTCATCTCGCGCCGGATCGTCCGGTAGGCGTCCTCGCCGATGCTGGGGTTCTTGCGGCTGCCGCGGAACTGACCGTTCGCCGCGTGGACCGGGGCCAGGATCCGGCGGCCGCCGCCGTTCACCTTGCCCATCTCCGTCTCGGACACGTTCACCAGGGTCGCCTGGGAGTCCAGCTTCGCGGCAATCTTGCCGCCCGCACCGCCAATGCCTATGGCCATCATGATTGAATTTCCTTCAGATAAAGTGATTCCTTCGTTTCGTACCGGTTGCTCAGAACCAGCTGCTGCAGCGCCTTCGCGCCCCACCGCGTGATGTAGATGTTCTTGCGGTTCCGCTCGTCCTTCACGTCGACATATCCCAGAACGTGCAGCGTCTCGATCACGCCGACCGCCGTCTGCTTCGTCCGGGTCACACCACAGTGCTTCAGGTCGTCAAAGCAGTTCGTGATGTTGTACTTCACACTCATCCCCTCGCCCTGGGCACACCAGTACAAGACCAGATAGTGACCATAGCCCAGGCGGGACACCTGCAACTGAAGCAAGTCCCTCAGCTCCTCTGGCTCCTTTGTCATCGTCGCCTCCTCGATTCCTCATCTCACTCCTCACCCCCTGGCTTTCGCTCGCTCTGCCCGGACTGGTCGCGCAAATCCCCACCGACCCGGACCCCAGAGCCAAACATGCCCCGGATGACAGGCCGACATCTTCAGTATGATACTACACTCATCCCCAAAATCAAGTCGCCCAATCTACCTTTTCCTTACAATCCTTATCCTCTAATGGCTTGCAGTTGTTTGCAGAATGATTGCCGTAGAGGTAAGAGTGTAGTGAAGTGTGGAGTAGTGTAGTAAAGTGTGGTTTGTATGGTGTGGGGATGGCGTAAGGGGCTGTGGGGCAGAGGGATGTCGCGGGTGTCGCGGTGGGGTGGCTGTGAGGGGTGGGGGAGTGTCTGGGGGAGTGTGAGTTTTTTTTGTGTGGGGGGCTGGGAGATTGCGCGTGGGGGGCGTGGCGGCGTGACAAGTGGGGGAAGTCGGATTATATTTAGGGAAAAGTAAAGGACGATTTCGGCAAGGTTTCAAGGCAAGTCAGCAGAAGGAGGCAGTCGGCCATGGATGAGGCGAGCACCCGCTACTGTGTGGGGATAGACCTGGGGACGACGAACACGGTGATGTCGTATGTGGACCGGGAGTCGGAGCATCCGGAGCCGGTGTGCTTTCGGGTGACGCAGGTGGTAGCGCCTGGCGAGACGGCGGAGCTGGAGAGTCTGCCGTCGTTCATCTACCTGCCGGAGGCGGGGGAGGCGTCGGGGGAGCAGCTGTCGTTGCCGTGGCGTCCTGGCGGCTATGGTCTGGCGGTGGGCGCGTATGCGCGTGACATGTCGGCGACGTCGCCGGAGAAGGTGGTGTCGTCGGCGAAGTCGTGGCTGTGCAATGGCCGGATAGACCGCCATTCGGGGTGTCTGCCGCTGGGGAACGAGGGGAATCCGTCGGCGCGTCTGCTGTCGCCGGTGGAGGCGTCGTGCGCGATACTGACGCATCTGCGCGACAACTGGAATGCGGTGATGGCGTCTGGGGACGAGTCGCTGCGGCTGGAGCGTCAGACGGTGGTGCTGACGGTGCCGGCGTCGTTTGACGCGGAGGCGCGAGAGCTGACGGTGGAGGCGGCGACGGCGGCGGGTCTGACGTTCACGCTGCTGGAGGAGCCGCAGGCGGCGTTCTACGCGTGGCTGTCGGAGCACGAGTCGGACTGGCGGGAGCAGGTTGGGGACGGCGATGTGGTGCTGGTCTGCGACCTGGGCGGCGGCACGTCGGACTTCAGCCTGATTGCGGTGGCGGACGTGGGGGGCGAGCTGACGCTGCAGCGTCTGGCGGTCGGCGACCACACGCTGCTGGGCGGCGACAACATGGACTTGGCTCTGGCGGTGAAGGTGGCGGCGCGGCTGAAGGCGGAGAAGGGTCTGCAGCTGAACACGCGGCAGTTCATCTCGCTGGTGCATGGGTGCCGTCGGGCGAAGGAGGCGCTGAGCGGCGGGGGGAAGGTCAAGGACCAGTCGCTGGCGATACTGGGAACGGGTTCGGGTCTGGTCGCGGGCACCATCACCACGAAGCTCAGCTATGCCGAGCTGAAGGACACGATCCTGGAGGGCTTCTTTCCGGCGTGCGAGCTGACGGCGACGCCGCAGGTGGCGCGTCGTTCGGGCATGCGGAGCTTTGCGCTGGACTATGCGTCGGACCCGGCGTTCACGCGCCATCTGGCGCAGTTCCTGAACCGCCACAGCTTCCGTGACGGGGACGGGAACGCGCTGCTGCCTCGGTTTGTGCTGTTCAATGGCGGCGTGACGAAGGCGGCGCTGTTCCGGTCACGGATTGTGGAGAGCCTGGACAGGTGGCGTGGCGCGGGCGGCGACCGGACGGTGGTCTTCACGCAGCGCGCGGGCGACCTGTCGGTGGCACTGGGTGCGGCCTGGTACGCGCATGTGCGCCAGCATGGCGGCGTGCGCATCAAGGCGGGCTCGCCGCGCTCCTACTACATTGGCGTCGAGTCGCCGCAGCCTGCGATACCGGGGCTGCCGGCGCCGCTGGACGCGCTGTGCGTGGTCCCCTTCGGCATGGAGGAGGGCACGCAGGCGGACATCGAGATGCGCGGGCTGGCCCTGCTCGTCGGCGAGCCGACCGAATTCCGGTTCTTCTCGAGCACGACGCGCCCCGACGACGCGCTGGGCGAGCGGGTGCCGGCGCTGGACGGCGACGACCTGACGGAACTGTCGCCGCTGGCGGTCACGCTGGCGCCGTCGTCCGAGGGCGGCACAGGCGGAAGCCTGGTTCCCGTGACGCTGCGGACGGTGCTGACGGACATCGGCACGCTGGAGCTATGGTGTCAGGAGGCTCGCGAGGGCGGACAGTCCTGGAAACTCGAATTCACAGTCAGAGGTGACGAATGACATTCTGCGTACTGAAGAGGGACGCCGGCGGCTCGCTGGCGCGTCGTGGCGTGCTGACGACGGCGCACGGCGACGTCCAGACACCGGTCTTCATGCCGGTCGGCACGGTGGCGACGGTGAAGGCCATGTCGCCGGCGGAGCTGGAGGAGCTGGGCGCCGGCATCATCCTAGGCAACACGTATCATCTGAATCTCCGTCCCGGCATGGACATCATGGCGCAGGCCGGCGGACTGCACCGCTTCATGTCCTGGCCGCACGCCATCCTCACGGACTCCGGCGGCTTCCAGGTCTTCTCGCTGAGCCGGCTGGGAAAGAAGACGCCGGATGGCGTCCATTTCCAGTCGCATCTTGACGGCAGGCCGCTGTTCATGGGGCCGGTCGAGTCGATGGCCATCCAGCGCACGCTCGGCTCGGACATCGCCATGGCGTTCGACGAGTGCACGGAGTATCCGGCGACGCATGAGCGCGCGGAGGAGTCGCTGGAGACGACGCTGCGCTGGGAGCGGATGTCGCTGGAGCAGCCGCACGCGCCGGGGCAGATGGTCTTTGGCATCGTGCAGGGCAGCGTCTATCCCGACCTGCGCGAGCGTTCCGTCCGCGAAATCGCGGCGCTGGGCTTCGACGGCATCGCGGTCGGCGGCGTCTCGGTCGGCGAGGACGAGCGGAAGATGGTCGACGTCCTCCAGGTCTGCGGCCCCATCCTGCCGCCGGAGCGCCCGCACTACCTGATGGGCGTCGGAACACCCAGGCAAATCATCCTCGGCATCCTGAACGGCATCGACATGTTCGACTGCGTCCTGCCGACGCGCATGGGCCGCAACGGCAGCGCCTACACCCCCGAGGGAACCATCCCCATCAAGGCCGCCCGCTACGCCACGGACTTCTCCCCCATCCAGGAGGGCTGCTCCTGCTACGCCTGCCGCCATTTCACCCGCGCCTACATCCGCCATCTCCTCAACGCCAACGAGATTCTCGGCGCCCGCCTCATGACCATCCACAACCTCCACTTCTTCCTCGACCTCATGCGGCGCGTCCGCGAGGCCCTCGACGAGGGCACCTTCGCCGTACTCGCGCAGGATGTCCTCGCCCACTATCCCGAAATGCTCAAGGATGACGAGGATGCCTCCGCCGATGACTCGCTCAAGCCGCGCTGGCACTCCAAAAAGCCGTTCTGAGGGCTGGAGATTCTAGGGATTCTAGAGCCCCTAGAGCTTCTAGAGCTTCTAGAGATTCTAGAGCCCCTAGAGCTTCTAGAGTTTCTAGAGCCCCTAGAGATTCTAGGGATTCTAGAGATTCTAGAGATTCTAGAGATTCTAGAGATTCTAGAGATTCTAGAG
>CALZPA010000174.1 GCA_945827525.1 uncultured Lentisphaeria bacterium
AGGGAGGCGGGAAGGGAGGCGGCAGTCTCCTGGATGGTGGCGTATTCGGTCAGCGTCCAGCCAGGCTGGGTGCGGAGGCCGTCGAGCGTCTGGGAGGCGGCGGTATCGTTCCAGAGGACGATGGCCATGGCGTCGTCGCGGACGAAGCAGGTGGCGATGAGGGCGGGGTTGACGGCGGCGATCAGGCGGTCGTCCTGGAAGGTTCCGCGGAGGAGGAGGTCGCGGTAGCGGGTGCGGAGCTGGGCGACCTGGCAGGCGTAGGTGCGCCATTCGGCGTAGGCGTCGTTGCGGATGTCGGTGCAGTCGGCCTGGTAGCGGAGCTCCATTTCGGGTCGGAGTCCGTAGGCGAGGGCGTAGTTGGCCATTCGGGGGGCGATGTGGGGCGCGGGGTTTCGGACGGTGATGACGGTGTCGGGGAAGCAGAAGCGGAAGAGGGCGGGGTAGTTGATGGTGCGTGGGGTTTCGGGGTCGGCGTTTGCGGCGGCGCTGGCGCCGGGTGCGCTGGGGCAGGCGTTGATGCCGTGGCAGGCGTCGAGGTAGGCGGAGTAGAGGTCGGTGATGTGTTCGGAGAAGAAGGCGAAGTCGGGGCTGATGGCGGTCTTGGAGTTGGTCTGGAGCTCATTGAGGAGCTTCTGTCGGCCGCCGGTCATGGCGAGTGCGGGGTTGTTGAGGTCGTGGTGGTGTCGTTCGTCGAAGCAGATGTAGGAGGGGCAGCCGCCGATCTGGTCGTAGAGGCAGCCGTTGGGGCCGAGGGAGGCGAGCCAGTTCTGGCGTTCGACCATGAGTCGGCGCCACTTGTGTGAGGAGGGGCAGCCGACGTGGAAGACCTTGCGGGAGTAGTCGCGCATCATGTCGGACTGGTGGGACTTGGAGTAGAATTCGACGTAGGGGCTGCCCCAGATGTTCTTGGCGGCGGTTTCCTGTCCCTCGCCGTGTCGGTAGTAGTTGGAGGTTTCGTCGATGAGGTGTCCCTGGTAGTAGAGGGTGATGTTGCCGCCCTGTCGGCGGACATTGGCGATGTTGTCGCGGAGGGTCTGTTCGCCGCCGAGGGTTGGCGAGACTTCGAGGTCGGGGTACTGGTTGTCGTGTCCGGAGTGGTACCAGCCGAAGAGTCCGAGTGTGTCGCAGCCGTGGGCCTGTGCGTGGCGGTAGAGTTCGGGGAGGGTGTCGTAGGGCCACATCTCATAGCCGAACTGCTGTTTGTTGATGACGAGGAAGTATCCGGTCATGTCGCGGACCCAGGCGGGGGTTGTGTGGGCGGGTCGGTAGGCGGCCATCCAGTCGGCGTAGGCCTTGGCGCCGCGGTGCCAGGTGCCCTGGTAGCAGTCGAGGAGGGACTGTCCGACGTCGAGGCTGTCGCCGGGGCCGAGGCAGAGGTAGCGGCAGAGGATGAGGGTGACGACGTCGCGTCCGGGTTCGCCCTGGGCGCGGAGTTCGGTGGGGAAGAAGTTGGGGTCGTGGCTGGTGAGGAAGAGGGTGCGGTGGTCGTCGGTGAGGGCCATCCAGCTCATGGAGGCGGAGTAGGGGTGCTGTGCGGCGATGGAGTTGGAGCCGTTCTCGTAGTGCTTGCCGCGCGAACCGAGGAGTTTGCCGATGGCCTGATGGCGGAGTCCGGCCTGTTCGGGCAGGAGGAGGGCGGGTGCGGCGCCGCCGAGGCGACGGATTTTGCCGACGCAGGGGTAGGCGAAGTCGAGGATGCGGGCCTCGGAGCGGTTGTCGAGGTGGGCGTCGAAGCGGAGCTGTCCGTCGTCGGCGAGGGTGACGGCGAGTCTGAGGGTGATGTCGAGGATGTGGTGCCGCTGTCCGTCGAAGGCGCTGAGGGAGTTGAAGGTGAGGGTGAGTGAGCGGTCGTCGCCGGCGATGGCGGGCGCGGCCTGGTCGGCGGGGAGGACCATGGTCTCCTTGCAGTCGCCGAGCTGGAGGGCGAGCCGGAAGCCGAAGGTGGCGGGTTCGGCGATGAGGTTGGTGTCGGGGCAGACGTCGGCGGAGACGAGTGAGAGGAGTCGTGCCTGGTCGTCGAGTTCGGCGCACAGGGCATGGTTCTTCAGGATGTGCGGCATGGCTGGAGGGTCCTTCGTGGCTGGTGGGAGTCTGTCTGGAGGGCAGACGAGCCGGAGTCCGGGGGCGCATGTGTGCGCTCTCCGGGGCTCCGGCTCGCGGGGTGTGGGTGGAGACCGAGGATAATCTAATGCCGAATTAGCCTCTGTCCTGTTCGGAGAAGCCATTTATGGCGAAGAGTCCCTGGAGGCTGGGGAGCTGGTTCCAGGGCTGGGGGATGTCGCAGGAGATGTCCCAGCCGTTGCCGAGAGTCTGGCGTGTCCACTGGGCGAAGCAGACGATGGCGTTGAGTCCCCAGTGCGCCGTCGTCTTGCGTGGGCGGTCGACATGGGTGCCGCAGGAGCAGGGCGCGGGCGAGAGTCCGCCGGTGACATGGAGTCTGCCGGTGGGATGGGAGGCCAGCTGGCGGACGAGGCGCTTGGCGGCGGCGAGGGTGACGCGGCTCTCCCAGCAGGGGAGGGCGTCGGGGTTGCCGTTGAGGCGGGCGCTGGCGGGCAGCGGCAGCGTGGACAGGTCGAGCGTGAGCTCGGGATGGTCGGGGAGGGCGGCGCAGTCGAGGCCGCCGGCGGTGATGTCGGCCTGGGGCGGGAGCGCGTCTGACGTGCGTGGCGCGCAGGCGTCCGTCGTCCAGGCGAGATGGTGGCAGAGGCGGTAGACGCGCGGCGGCGGCAGGAGGCCGACGATGCCGTCCTCGTTCGGCGTCTCGTCGTGGTTGGCGGCGATGGCGCGCTCGAAGGAGAGCGAGTGGCTCATCGTCTGGAGCGTGACCTCGACCGCCGACGGCATCTCGAGGCCCTGCTGCCAGCGCCAGGCGTCAAAGCCCGTGCCGACCTCGACGCGGAAGCCGTCCTCGCGCTCCAGCAGCCACGCCAGCGGCAGCGGCGACGTCCAGCGCAGCGGCGCGCCGCCGGGAACCAGCTCCTGGGACGTCGCCGCGCCGTCCGCGCCGAACACCGTCAGGCGCGTCCAGCGTCCCTCCAGCGTGAACGAGCCGATGGCCAGCGCGTCGGCGATGGCCCGTCCGGCGCGGAGGGTCACGTCGGTGCAGACGCGGGCGACGTTGGCGGCCAGACGGGTGGTCTGGCTGATGGCCGCCGAGCCGTCGGCCAGGCTTGCCTCGAACTCGCAGACGGCGATGCCGCCCTTATGGAAGGAGCGGCTGCGCGTGACATCGAAGGTGGTGTCGTCGAGGCGGTTGTGGAGGTAGTCGAGGAAGGGCGCGCCGTCCTGGGCGAAGCTGAGGGAGCCTCCGTCCTCGGGGGTTCCGGTGACTTGCCAGCGGGCGACCTTCTGGGTGATGGTGACGGTTTTCGTGTCCATGCGGTTCCTTGTGGGGGTGTGTGCGGGCGGCTGCGGCGCGTCAGCGCACGACGAGGTTGACGAGTCGTCCGGGGACGGCGATTTCCTTGACGATGGTCTTGCCGTCGGTGTGTTTGGCGACGTCGGGGTTGGCCTTGACGGCGGCGAGGAGGGCGTCCTTGTCGAATCCGGCGGGCAGTTCGAGCTTGGCGCGCGGCTTGCCGTTGATTTGGACGACGATGGTGACGGAGTCCTGGGCGAGGCTGGCCTCGTCGCATTCGGGCCACTTCTCGTAGGCGAGGGTGTCGGCGTGTCCGAGGCGCTGCCAGAGTTCCTCGCAGATGTGCGGGGCCATGGGCGAGAGGAGGAGGACGAGCGTCTCGACGGCCTGGCGGCTGCGCTTCGGGCGCTTGGCGAGGTCGTTGACGAAGATCATGAGCTGGGAGATGGCGGTGTTGTAGGAGAGGCTCTCGATGTCGTCGGTGACCTTGCGGATGGTCTGGTGGAGGAGGCGTTCGCCGTCGCGGTCCATGGGCTCGTCGGTGATGTCGGAGACGGGCTTTCCGGAGTTCTGGTCGATGACGAGTCTCCAGACCTTGTTGAGGAAGCGGCAGACGCCCTCGACGCCCTCGGTGTTCCAGGGCTTGACCTCGCGGAGCGGCCCCATGAACATCTCGTAGAGGCGGAAGGAGTCGGCGCCGTAGCGGGCGATGATCTCGTCGGGGTTGATGACGTTCTTGAGGGACTTGGACATCTTGGCGGGGAGCTGGGTGAGTTCCTCGCCGGTCTCCTTGTGGAAGAATTTGCCGTCGCGGGCGTCGACGAGGTCGTTGGGGACGAGGACGCCGCGGGCGTCCTTGTAGGAGAGTCCGAGGATCATGCCCTGGTGGATGAGGCGCTTCCAGGGTTCGGGATGGGAGACGAGTCCGAGGTCGAAGAGGACCTTGTGCCAGAAGCGGGAGTAGAGGAGGTGGAGGACGGCGTGCTCGGCGCCGCCGATGTAGAGGTCGACGGGCATCCAGTACTTCTCCTTCTCGGGATCCCAGGCGGCCAGGTCGTTGTGCGGGTCGATGTAGCGCAGGTAGTACCAGCAGGAGCCGGCCCACTGGGGCATGGTGTTCGTCTCGCGGAGGCCCTTGCGGCCCGTCTTGGGGTCGGTGTAGTGGAGCCATTCCTGGGCGCGCGCCAGCGGCGGCTCGCCGTCGGGCGTCGGCTTGTAGTCCTCGAGCTCGGGCAGCGCCACCGGCAGCTCGTCGTCCGCCACGCAGCCGACCGAGCCGTCCTCGTAGTGGATGAGCGGGAAGGGCTCGCCCCAGTAGCGCTGGCGCGAGAACAGCCAGTCACGCAGCTTGAAGTTCACCGTCGGCTTGCCGACGCCGCGCTTCGCCAGCCAGTCCGTGATGGCCTTCTTGGCGTCGGCGACGCACAGCCCGTTCAGGGAGATCTCGTCGTTGGAGGAGTTCATCATCCGGCCGTCCTCGTGCCAGCAGGCCTTGCCGGCGCGCACGTCGTCGGGGTTGACGCCGGCCGCCGCGCAGGCCGCCGCGTCGGGCTCCATGACGCAGATGACGGGGAGTCCGAACTTGGTGGCGAAGTCGAAGTCGCGGGTGTCGTGGGCGGGGACGGCCATGATGGCGCCCGTGCCGTAGGAGACCAGCACGTAGTCGGAGATCCAGATGGGGATGCGGGCGCCATTGACGGGGTCGATGGCGTAGGCGCCGGTGAACTCGCCGGTCTTCTCCTTGTTGTCGGTGCGGTCGAGGTCGGACTTGGCCTTGGTGCGCTCGATGTAGTCGGCGACGGCCTGGCGGCGGTCGTCGGTGGTGATGGTCATGACGAGGGGATGCTCGGGCGCGAGGACCATGTAGGTGGCGCCGAAGAGGGTGTCGGGGCGGGTGGTGTAGACGGTGATGGTCTCGTCGCGGCCGTCGACGCGGAAGTCGACCTCGGCGCCGGTGGAGCGTCCGATCCAGTTGCGCTGCATCTCCTTGGTGCCCTCGGGCCAGTCGAGGGCGTCGATGCCGTCGAGGAGCTGCTGGGCGTACTCGGTGATCTTGAGGACCCACTGGCGGATGGGCTTGCGGATGACGGGGAAGTTGCCGACCTCGGAGCGTCCGTTGATGACCTCCTCGTTGGCGAGGACGGTGCCGAGCTGCGGGCACCAGTTGACGGGCTGGTAGGACTCGTAGGCGAGGCCCTTCTCAAACAGCTTCTTGAAGATCCACTGCGTCCACTTGTAGTACTTGGGGTCGGTGGTGTTGATTTCGCGGTCCCAGTCGAAGGAGAAGCCGAAGGCCTCGAGCTGCCGGCGGAAGACGGCGACGTTCTTGGCCGTGGTCACGGCGGGGTGGGTCCCGGTCTTGATGGCGTACTGCTCGGCGGGCAGGCCGAACGCATCCCAGCCCATGGCATGGAGCACGTTGTAGCCGCGCATGCGCTTGTAGCGGCACCAGATGTCCGACGCCGTGTAGCCCTCGGGATGCCCGACGTGCAGACCCGCGCCGGACGGATACGGGAACATGTCCAGCACATACAGCTTCTCGCGCGAGTAGTCGCAGTCGACCGCCTTGAACGTCTTGTGCTCCTGCCAGTACGCCTGCCACTTCGGCTCGATGCTGGCCGGATTGTAGGAATGGGGAATGTCAGCCATGGATGGTGTGTCTCCAGTGTTGAACAGCTTGCCTATAGGTTGGGTGTCAGTGACTTGGTATCGTTTTGGGGAAGCCGGTGGTCAGCGTCGGCCGAGCCGGGCCAGTTGCGCCGCGTAGTCGTCGTTGAGCCGCCGGACCATCTCCTCCACGGAGAACATCTCGCGCACCTTCGCGCGGCCCGCCGCGCCCATCGTCCGCCGAAGCTCCGCCGACCGCAGCAGCGCGGCCGTCCGCTCCGCCACCTGGCGCGTGTCGCGCAGGGGGACCAGATAGCCGTTCACGCCGTCCTCCAGCACCTCGGGCGTCCCGTCCACGGGATAGGCGATGGCCGGCACGCCGGCCGCCAGCGCCTGCACCACCGTGCGAGGCAGACCCTCATGGTACGACAGATGCAGCAGCACCGACATGAACGGCAGATAACGGCACACCTCGCGAGGGGGAACCATTCCCGGCAGGATGACGCGCTCGCTCAGGCCCATCGCGCCAATCCGACGCTCCAGCTCCGGACGCAGGTCGCCGTCGCCCAGGAACAGGAAGCGCAGCCCGGGAAACGACCGCGCCAGCGCGGGCATCGCCTCCAGCACGTCCTCGTAGCCCTTCTGCGGGAACATCCGCGCCATCACGCCGACCACCATCTCGCCGTCGCCGCCCGTCAGCCCAAGCGACGCGCCCAAAGAGGCATCCCGCTCCGCGCGCAGAAAGTCCTCCAGGACCATGCCGCTGCGCACCAGCAGAAACTTCTCCTCGGGCGCCACTCCCGCCTCCACACACTGGCGGATCATCGACTCCGCCACCGCGTAAATCCGCTGGCTGCACCGGGCGGCCACACGCTCCGCCAACCGGTACGTCAGATGCTTCCAGCGCGGCTGAAACGCATGGAACGCCAGCCCATGAACCGTGTGGCACACCAGCGGCACGCCCGCCGCCGACGCCGCCAGACGACCCAGGACGCCCGCCTTCGACATGTGCGTGTGAACCACGTCAAAGCCGCGCTCCGCAAACAGATTCCGCAGCCGCGCATACGCCGCCAGGTCCCGGCGCGGCGAAATCTCCCGCACCAGCTCCGGAACCGTCACCACCTCCAGACGACCCACGTCATACAGCGACAGCAAATCGCCCTCCGCACCCGACGACAGACCCGTCACCAGCGTCACCTCGTGACCCGCCGACAGCAGCCCCAGGCACGTCAGCAGCGTGTTCTCCTCCGCGCCGCCGATGTTCATCCGCGTGATGACATGGCATATCCTCGACATCCGCTGAGGTCTCCCCACGCTCAATGACCGCCAGCCATCCCGGACAGCGCCCGGGCCAACTGGTCCGGACACGACGTTGGCTTGCTCCCGCAACGCACGCCCGACAGCAGCTTCGCCACCTCGTCGGCGCGGCGTCCCTCGACCAGACGCGCAATGCCCTGCAGATTCCCGTTGCACCCGCCCGTGAACCGGACATGGTGCACCGTCCCGTCCTCGGCAAGGTCATAGTCAATCAGGGACGAACACGTCCCCTCACAGCGGTACTGATGATGCGTCATGCGCCCTGGTCTCCAGAATTCTGTCTCAATGTGCTAAATCAAATTACTATATCACCGCTTTCCCCTCCCGCAACCGCGCCGCCCACATCAGCCCCCAATTCGTTTTTTTCCGACAAAAAGCGCCGCAGCCCTTGAAACGGACGGCGAATATTGCTATAATTACCCAAAGCATCACAGACAGTCTTGTCCCCGCTAGTGGCGGTCGCCGCCGTCCATGAACTTCCCACCCCGGCAAAACAAGGAGTCCGGAACCATGTGCCAGAGAAACTTCCGCTTCACGCTCATCGAACTGCTCGTCGTCATCGCCATCATCGCCATCCTGGCGGC
>CALZPA010000175.1 GCA_945827525.1 uncultured Lentisphaeria bacterium
CGGCGCCGGCTCGAAGGTGAAGCGTCCAAGACGGCCGTCGCGGTATTCCTTGAGGAAGGCGCTGGCGGCGCGGAAGAGGTCGGGCTGGCCGCCCTGGCGGAGCAAGCCGCGATGGTGCGCCAGGCCATTGAGGAGGTCGTCCGGCGAGGCGGGACAGTCCTGGAGGCCGAGGACATTCCAGCGGACATTCGTTTGCCGACGCAGCTCCGTCCACAGATAGTCCGCCAGCAGGACGATATCCACAAGCTCCTCCTTGAGGTTGCCGAGCAGCGCGAGCAGAAGCTCATGGCGCTTGTCGCGGATGTTCGGCCAGAGGATGCCGGGCGTGTCGAGCAGCTCGAAGCCGCCCGTCAGACGTATCCACTGGTTCTGGCGCGTCACGCCCGGCTTGGGACCCACCTGCGCCTTGTTCTTCTCGGACAGATGGTTGATGAGCGTCGACTTGCCGATGTTCGGCACTCCGGCGATCATGACGCGGATGGGACGCAGCAGCGGACGCGTCGCGCCACGCGCGGCGCGCTCCTCCGTCACCATCGTCCGCCAGACGTCCGTCAGACCGCGGAAGTTGCCGAGATGGCGCGAGTCCAGCGTGAACATCCGCTCGCCGCGCGCCGCGAACGCCTCCGTCCAGCGGCGCGTCTCCTTGGGGTCGGCCAGGTCAATCTTGTTGGCGACCAGCAGAAACGGACGCCCCTGGAGCATCCCGCGCAGCGAGGGGTTGCGCGAGGACACCGGCGCACGCGCGTCGATGAGCTCGACCACCAGATCCACCAGCTTCAGGGCATCCTGCATGGCCTTGCCGGCCTTCAGCATATGCCCCGGAAACCAGCCCGTCAGCGGATATTGGCTGAAGTCTATCTCCATCAGTCTGTCCGGGGAACTCAAAGTGGCTTGGGGGGCTCAGGCGTCTGGCCGGCCGCCTCGGCCGCCAGCTGGACGGCGATGCGCTCGGCGGCCAGCATCTCGCGTATCCAGTTGGTGCAGATCTTGTCCACGCCCATGGCGACGAACTCGTCGTAGCGGGTGGCGTCGTTCAGCGTCCAGATCATGACCCTGATGCCCGCCTCGTGAGCCGCCGCGACGATGGCCGGCGTGACCGTCGAGAAATGCGAGTGGATCCACTCGAAATGGTGTTCGATGGCAACCTTGAGGATCTCGTCGGCCTTCGAGCCCAGTATGCAGAGCGGCATCCTGCCGCCGGCGGCGCGGACCTGCAGCAGCGCGTCCGCGTCGAAGGAGGAGACGACGTGGAACGCCCCAGGCGCGGGCTGATGACGCTCCAGCAGCGCCACCAGCTTCCGGGCTTGCTCCGGAGAGCCGAAGCGCTTGACCTCGACGTTGAACGCGACGCCGCTGGCGTCGGTGAGCTCCAGCGTCTCGTCCAGCGTCGGTATCGGCGTGCCGCGGAACGCCTCGCCCATCCAGGCGCCCGCGTCCAGCTCCTTGAGCTGCGCGAGGCTCAGGTCGGCGATGCGCCCCGTGCCGTTGGTCGTGCGGTCAACCGTCTCGTCGTGCATGACGATGAGCTGCCCGTCCGAGGAGGCATGGATATCCAGCTCAATGGAACGGGCACCCTCGGCCACAGCCTCGCGGAACGACCGCAGCGTGTTCTCCGGAAAACGGCCACTAAAGCCACGATGCGCTTCAAGTATCGGCTTCTTCATGGGTCAGACAAATTCCTCTGCGAATGACGACGTGCTTCGGTTGACGGGACGGGACGGATGATGCGGCAGACTCAGCGGCGATGACGCCCGCCCGGCATGCCGAACGGCGACGGCTGCTGCCGGATGCGCATCTGCTTCTGCTCCTCAAGGTTCAGCATATACCACAGCTCGTTCAGGCCGGCGTTGCTGAACTGCTTCACCTGGCCATTCACCAGATGCTGCCAGTTCTCCTTCAGCACCGGACTGTCCGTCTTCAGCTTGCCCTGATCCAGCACCACCACCGCCTCCTCTATCCGGTTCTCCTTGACGAGGATCCACGAGTACAGCGCGTAGAGGATGATGCCCTTGTCGCCCTTGAACCGCCGAACGCCCGTCTTGTACGCCTTCTCGACCTTCTCGCGGTTGCCGCGCTGATAGTCGCGCGCCATCTTCATCGCGACAATGGCCGGATCAAACATCAGCGCCTTGTCCAGAAGCGGGTCGGCCGCCGCATAGTCGCGGATCTGATACAGCAACTGCGCCTTCATCGTGTCCGCCTGACGCCCCGCCAGCCAGTTCCAGCGGCGCAGCGGCTCCACCGCGTCCAGTTGCGTCAGCGCCTCGCGGA
Organism: uncultured Lentisphaeria bacterium; assembly: GCA_945827525.1. Classification (GTDB taxonomy): domain Bacteria; phylum Verrucomicrobiota; class Lentisphaeria; order Oligosphaerales; family Oligosphaeraceae; genus CAAGGB01. The sequence goes on from CALZPA010000175.1 coordinate 2,272, forward strand.
TGGCCGCCTTCAGCTTCTCCTCGATGCGCTCCTGCAGCTTCGGCCCCCCCATGCCCTTCTGCTGCCACATCTGTGCCTCGCGGCGTACCTTCTCCTGCGCCGTCGAGATGTGCTCCTGCACCCCCTTGAAGATCTTCTCCAGACGCTTGTTCAGGCGCAGGTTGATGAGCACCCAGATGACCAGGAAGACCAGCACCGAAAAGAACGCATTCCAGCCGGGGCTGTTCCAGATGGCTTGAAGGACAAGGTCGGCGACGATGCCCCCGACCAGGGCGATGATGAGGCTCAGCATGACAGTTCTCTCGTCTCTTTATTTAGTGGCTTGACTAACTCTTCTCAGGTTCGGAAAATGTGGTCGGCCCGGACAGCCGCGCGTACTAGCGCAGCGACGTCCGCGCCGGACGCAGCAGCAGATCCCCGTGCACGACGTCGATGGAGCGTATCTGCACATAGATGACGCTGCCGCAGCGGTACGACTGGCCATTGTGGTGCACCAGCGACGATGACCGCGAGTCATAGTGCCAACGCTCCTGCCCAAAGACGCCGTCCGTCTCCAGAAAGCCCATCAGACCCACCGACGGCAGATAGCACGTCAGCGTCTCCGGCGACGCCTTCAGCACATACGCCTCCAGGCACTCCCCCGGACGCTGGCGGCTGATCCCCTCCAGATAGCGCAGCTTGAGGCGATCCAGCGCCGCGAACGCCGCCTGATCCGTGTTGATCTCCTGCTCGTTGATCTGCTCGCACCGCTCACGCATGACATCACGCCCCATAATCGGACGCCCCAGATCATGCGCCAGCAACTGCTGGTGAACCAGCAGATCCGCATAGCGCCGTATCGGACTCGTGAAATGCGCATACGTCGGCTTCCCCAGACCAAAGTGCCCCTCGCAGTCCACGCCATACTGCGCGCGCGGCAGGCAGCGCAGAAACGCCATGCTCAGCAGCTCCCCGCCCGTCGAGCCCGACAGCCCGCGCAGAAACGGCACCAGCGACCCGCGCTCCGTCAGGTCAGGCAGCCGACGCCCCAGCACCGCGCCCGCCAGCGACACAAACTCGCCCAGCCCCTTCGGCTCCGGCTCCGCATGGTTCCGGTACAGCCCCGGCAGCCCCTTCGACTGAAGCTCCTTCGCCACCTCCACATTCGCCGCCAGCATGAACTCCTCCACCAGCTCGTTCGACGGCTTCGCCTCCCGACGCACAATCCCCTGCACACACAGCGGACGCCCGCCCGTCAGCACCTGGTACTCCGCCAGCCCCAGCGGCAGAAACTGCTCCACACCCTCGCGCCGACGGCGCAGCGCCCGCGCCGCACCATGCAGCCGACGCAGCAGAGCCTCCACGTTCTCCGGCAGCTCCACCAAGGCGTCGCCCTCCAGGCAGCGCTGCGCCTCCTCGTAGTTCAGACGGCGCGTCACCCGCAGCATGCTGTGGCAGCGGCGCGAACCAACCACCTCGCCCGTCGCCAAATCCACCGTCAGCAGCACCGAGTGCGCCGGGTGATCCTCACCAGCCCGCAGACTGCACAGCCGATTGGCGAGTATCTCCGGCAGCATCGGCAGCGTCCGCCCCGGCAGATAGCTCGTGAACCCACGCCGACGCGCCTGCTTGTCCGGCGTGCCATCCGGCTCCACAAAGCACGCCACATCCGCGATGTGGACACCCACCACCACCGTGCCCGGACGTGGCCCCTCCTCGCACGACAGCGCGTCGTCGTAGTCCTTGGCGTCAATGGGGTCAATCGTCACGCTCACCAGTCCCGTGAAGTCCTCGCGGGGCACAGCCGGCGGCGTGAAGCCCTCGAAGCGACGCTCGTCGTCCTTGCGGTAGGGCGCGTGGAGGCCATACTCCTTCACGATGGCGTTGAGGTCGCTGACAATGCCCTTCGCGGCGGCCAGCCGACGAACCACCTCCGCCAGCACCGGCGAGCGGTCATGCCGTCCGGGAACCATCCGCGCCTGAACCCAGTCCCCCACCTTCGCCAGCTCCAGCGCCTGCCGCTCGTCCTGCACCGGCAGACTCACCGGCAGCTCGCGCCGCAGCGGACGAACCACCAGCCCGCGCTCGCCATAGTCCAGGCAACCCACGAACTCCTCGTGGCCACGGCTCACAATCCGCCGAATCACCCCGGACGGCCCGCGCACATCCACCGTCGCGTCCAACTGCACCAGCACCGTGTCCCCCGAGAGGGCGCCGCACATCCCATCCGCGGGGATGAAGGCATCCGGCGAACCGTCCTCGAAATGCACAAAGCCAAAGCCCTTGGCGTTCGCATGAACCACGCCACGGCGCAGCTGGCTGTCCTCCGCGCACACAAAGCGCCCGCCTGGACGGGACACCAGACGGCCAGCAGCCACCAGGGCATCCAGCGTCTCACGGAAATAGCGCTTGTCAACCTGACCGACATAACGGAGGATGTCCGCACGGCGAACTCCCTTCTCAGGCTGACTGGCCACCATCTCCAGAATGGCCGCGGCAAGCTGCCGCGTCTGCTGACGTCTCTTGCCCATAGCTGACTGCTGACCTCTCTTGCGTTCGCGCTCCGCTGGCGTCAGACGCCGGAATAGGCGGCGAAGCCGCCGTCAATCGGAATGACCGTGCCTGTGACAAAGCCGGCCGCCTCGTCGGACAGCAGCCACAGCAGCGCACCGACCAGATCCTCCGGCTTGCCGAACTTGTTCATCGGCGTGTGGCTGAGTATCTTGTGCGAACGCGGCGTCAGACCGCCGTCAGGCGTCGTCAGCAGAGCGCGGTTCTGGTCCGTCAGGAAGAAGCCCGGGGCAATCGCGTTCACACGGATGCCGACCGGCGCCATGTGGACCGCCAGCCACTGCGTGAAGTTCGACACGGCCGCCTTCGCCGCGCTGTACGCCGGTATCTTCGTCAGCGGACGGAAGGCGTTCATGGACGAGATGTTGACGACGCAGCCATGGCCGACCTCGGCCATGTGCCTCGAAAACACCTGCGTCGGCAGCAGCGAGCCCAGGAAGTTCAGGTTGAAGACGAATTCGATGCCCTTCGGGTCGAGGGTGTAGAAGTTCTTGGCGTCGAGCTTCGCCAGCTCCTCGGCGGTCATGACCTCATTGTCCGTGGTGGCGCGCGGGTTGTTGCCGCCCGCCCCATTGAGGAGGATGTCGCAGGGGCCGAACGTCTCGGTGAGGACGCGGTTGGCCTCCTCCAGTGACTCGCGGTCCAGCACGTTGCAGGCGATGCCGATGGCCGTGCCGCCCGCCGCACGAATCTCGTCGGCGACGCGGTCCGCCGCCTCCTTGCGCAGGTCAAGCACCGCGACCTTCGCGCCGCACTCCGCTATCGCCTTGGACATGACGGAGCAGAGAATGCCGCCGCCGCCGGTCACCACGGCGATCTTGCCTTTCAAATCGATGCTGAAGGGAATGGCCATAGATGTGTCTCCTGAATGTGAGTTGGGAATGGTTTCCGCCGCCGGAACGCACGCGAAACGCACGCGCCCCAGCGGCCTGACGGTCTCAGTCTGTCATCCGTTCCGTTCAGTCCTTGATGAGGACAGCCTTGATGCGGCGGACGCCGCGGCTCGAGCTCTCCTCCTTCTGGATCTTGAACCGTCCAAGCTGCCCCGTGTGCTGCGCGTGCGGGCCACCGCAGATCTCCATCGAGAAGTCGCCGATGGTGTACAGCTTGACGACGTCGCCATACTTGCTCTCGAACAGCCCGATGGCGCCGCGGCGCTTGGCCTCCTCCAGCGGGACCTCCTCGCACGTCACCGGCAGGTCGCGGCGGATCTGCTCGTTGACGATGGCCTCGACCTGCGCCAACTGATCCGGCGTCATCTTGTCGGGATGGGTGAAGTCGAAGCGGAGGCGCTCGGCGGTGAGGTTGGAGCCGGCCTGCTCGACGTGGCTGCCGAGCACCTGGCGCAGCGCCTGGTGCAGCAGATGCGTGGCGGTGTGGTAGTTCGTGGTCTGCTCCGAATGGTCGGCCAGACCGCCCTTGAACTTCTGCTCGGCGCCGGCGCGGGACTGCTCCTGGTGCTTCTGGTACGCCTCGTTGAAGCCCTTCTCGTCCACGGTGAAGCCCTTCTCGCGCGCCATCTCCTGGGTCAGCTCCAGCGGGAACCCATACGTCTCGTAGAGGTTGAACGCCTTGCGTCCGCTGATGACCTTGTTCTCAATGTTCGCGGGGAACTTCTCAATCAGCTTGAGGAACTCCTTCGTCCCGTTCTCCAGCGTGCGGCCGAACTGCTCCTCCTCGCGGCTGAGCTCCTCGCGGATGGCCGCCGCGCGCTCCTTCAGCTCGGGATAGAAGGGGCTGTACTCCTCGATGACCACATCGGCGACGCGGGCCGTGAACATCTCCGTCACGCCCAGCTTGCGCGCCTCGCGGATGGCACGGCGGATGAGACGGCGCAGCACATAGCCCTGGTCCACATTCGACGGCTGGACCCCATCCCCAATCAGGAACGTCGCCGCACGCAGATGCTCCGCGACGATGCGCGCCGAACGGCTCGTGCTGTCCGCATGCTCGTTGCCCGAAATCTCCTTGATCTTCGCGAAGATGCCGCTGAACAGCTCCGTCTCATATGCCGACTTGACGCCCTGCATGAACGCCGTCACGCGCTCGACGCCCATGCCCGTGTCGACATTCGGATGCTCCAGGGGCACATACTTGCCCTCGGCCGTCTTGTTGTACTGCATGAACACGTTGTTCCAGATCTCAACCCACTTGCCGCAGCCGCAGGCGGGGCCGCAGTTCGGGCCGCAGTCGGGACGGTCCAGCGGCACGAAGATCTCCGTGTCCGGTCCGCACGGCCCCGTCTGCCCCGCCGGACCCCACCAGTTGTCCTCCTTCCCCAGGAAGTAGATGTTCTGCTCCGGAATGCCGCGCGAGCGCCAGATCGACGCCGCCTCCTCGTCCCGCGGCGCGTTCTCGTCGCCCGCAAAGCAGGTCACCTTGATGTTCTCCGGCTTGAACCCCAGACGCGTCGTCAGGAATTCAAAGCTCATCGCAATGGCCTCCTTCTTGAAGTAGTCGCCCAGGGACCAGTTGCCCAGCATCTCGAAGAACGTCAGGTGGAAGGGATCGCCAACCTCGTCGATGTCGCCTGTGCGCAGGCACTTCTGCACATCGACCAGCCGCTTGCCCGCCGGATGCTTCTCGCCCAGCAGATACGGAACCAGAGGGTGCATCCCCGCCGTCGTGAACAGACACGTCGGGTCATTCTCAGGAACCAGAGGGGCGCTCTTGATCTCGGCATGGCCATGCCCCTTGAAAAAGTCAATGTAAAGACGACGTAACTCAGCTGCGTTCATTCTCGGTTTCCCTTCGCACTATGCTCCAGACTGACGACGACTAGGCCTCGAATTCAGAAGGACGCAGGACACGACCGCGCGGCTCCGCGCATGGCGCCCACAGTATCCTCTTGTCAACAAATGCTAATAATTTACACCGTAATTCCCGTTTTGACACAAGATGACCGTAAGTTTTTTCAGATCCCCCGAATTCCGCCGAGCGAAGCGAGGCGCTGTCCCGACGGCGCCCTCGCCGTCGGGCGAAGACCGACCGCCGAG
>CALZPA010000176.1 GCA_945827525.1 uncultured Lentisphaeria bacterium
CGACACCCCCTCCCCCCCCACACAGACCATGAACCGCCGCGACTTCCTCCACACCTGCTCGGCCGGCCTGGCCGGCCTGGCCGCCGCCCCGATGGCCGCCGCCCCGACTGTCGTCCCCGAACCGCTCCTGCGCCGTGTCCGCATCCCGGACTGGGCGCGACGCGAAATCGACGCCGCCCTCACGCACTACCGCCGCTGGCGCGGCGACGACCTCACCGTCGCGTTCCCCTACGTCACCGACCTGCACGCCAAGCGGCCGGCGCTGCCCAACGGGCTCGATGACTTCAGCGACAGCAAGATGCACGTCTTCCTGGCGCAGCTGGCGGCCGACGAGGCCGACGCCGACTTCCTCGCCGACCTGGGCGACATCGAGCTCGACCTGTCCAGAGTCGTCTCGCCTCCAGGCAAGTGGCCGCCCGACTTTCAGCCCGGCGCCCTCGCGGATGTCCGCGCCCGTCTCGCGACGCACGCCGAGCTCTATCGCCACTGGGGGCGGCCTGTCCTCTTCGCCCTCGGCAACCACGACCACGCCAACCGCCGCATCTCCAGCCGCGAATTCGGCCAGGCGCTCAATGTCGGCGTCACCCAGGCGCAGGGACATCCCACCGTCCTTTCCCCCGACGGCGACCACGGCTATCTTGACCTTCCCGCCAAGCGCGTCCGAGTCTTGTTCCTCAATTCGTCGGACGAGGGCTACTATGGCTACTCCCTGGCCCAGCTCCGGTTCCTTGCCGGGGCGCTGTCCAGCCTGGCGGACGGCTGGACAGCCCTGCTGCTGCAGCACTTCTGCATCAGGACCGACATCGGCCACTGGACCAGCTTCCCCGACACGAAGGCACGTCGGCAGGAGACGGCCATCGCCATCCTGGAGGCGTTCGTCGCCCGGGGCAGAGGCGAGGCCGAGGGACTCCGCTGGGACTTCTCGGGACTCCGTGACCAGGCGTTCGCCGGCTGCTTCTTCGGCGACAGCCACTTCGACCACCATCTGAGCGAGCACGGCGTCGCCTACACCATCAGCCAGGGCTACGGCACCATCCGCGACCAGGACCTCATCCCCGGCGCCGTCCGGACGCGCTTCGAGTGCCGGACGCAGATGCTGGTCGATCTCGTCGCCGTCAAGCCCGCACGGCGCCAGGTGCGCGTCTTCCGCATCGGCGCCGGCGGGGAGGCCCGTGACCGCGGCTACGGGTACTGACTGAGCCGCGGCAGCCGTCGTCTCAGGCGTCGAGGCGGAGGAAGTCGAGCGGCGGGATGGTGTGGCCCTCGAAGTCGAGGGGCTCGTTCCCGTAGTTGATGACGACGCGCGTGCCGTTGCTGTAGGTGGTGACGGCGACGTCGGGCTGGGGGTGGGCGATGTCGTCGATGAACTCGAGCTGGAGGTCGGCGAGGGCCTGGTGCTGGCGCTCGGCGAGGGCGAGCCGGTCGGTGCCGAATTCGAGCTCCTCGTCGGTGGCGCAGCGGAGGTCCTGGTTTCCCATCCAGTTGTTGCCGGTGGTGAGGAACTTGGAGTGGAAGTAGCCGGTGGGCCTGCCGCCGAGCTCGATGTTGCGGAGCATGAGCGTGGGGTCGTCCTTGACCATGGCGTTGACGGTCTCGCAGGCGGCGTTGTAGAGCTGGATGCCGTGGTAGACGATGAACCAGAAGGGGACGAACTCGTCGACGAGCGGGGAGTGCTTGGGGTTGAGCTCGAACTGGGCGTAGAGGACGTAGTCGAGGTCTCCGGCGCAGAAGTCGAGTCCGCCCTCGGAGGCGGTGGCGCCGATGCGCCGACGGGCGAGCCGGAGGGCGCGGCAGCGCCATTCGCCGGCCTCCCTCGGGGTGAGCGGGTGGTCGGGATGGTGGCAGGCGTGGGGCTCCACGATGCTGAGGACGTCGAAGTAGTGCTGTCCGTGGAAGCCGAGAGCGGCGAGCCGCTCCATGTCCTCGATGGCGTAGTGCTCGTAGGCGGGCTTGGGGCAGAGGAGGCGGGACTGTCCGCCTCCCCACTGCCCGAGGGCCATGGGCGAGCCGTCGCGGTTCCGTATCCAGTCCTCGTGGTCAAGGCGGGAGGAGATGGTGTAGGAGTCGAAGAGGTTGGTGTGGCAGGTGACGAGGTAGCCGTAGGCGTGTGCCTTGTCGATGAGGCGGCGGAGGGCCTCCTCGCCGCCGAGCTTCGGCTCAACGGGGAAGAGGTCGGGGAAGCGTCCGTCATGGCCGCTCTTGTTCCAGCCTACGAGGCAGAATTCGGCGTGGCGGATGCCCTTGGCGTGGCAGCGGTCGAGGATGTCGCCGGCGCGGTCGAAGGTGATGGCGACGGTGAGGGGCGGCTCGTTCTCGGGCGTCTGCTCCAGGACGGGCGGCGGGACTGGCTTCCAGCAGTGGCGCAGGCGCACCTCCAGCGACCGCAGCTCCTCGGCGAGGACCGGCTGGTCGGCGAGGCGCTCGCGCAGCGGACGGCAGGCGCCGCGCTCCAACTGGTGGCGGCGGTAGCGCCGTGCCAGGCCGCTGACCGTCGCCTCCGCGCCCTCCAGCTCGAGGAGACGCACCTCCGGCGTCTCGTAGGGCTGATGGCCCTCCAGCGGGAACCGGACGGCCAGGCGGTACTGTCCCTGGCGGACGCCGCAGACGAGCTGGAAGGTGATGGCCATGCCGGTGACGACGGCGAGGGTGGCCCGCTGTCCGTGCCGGACGCCGAAGACGGGCAGATCCTGCACCCGGTAGAGGTCCTCGTGGTCGGGCTTCTCCGTGAAGCGCACCAGGGCGGCGGGGCGGTTCCGCGCCGGGACGGAGGGCAGCAGGAACCAGCCGTCCTCGCCGGCCTTGCCGCTGAAGCCGTCCAGCTCCAGCTCGGCGTAGTCGTAGCCGGCGGGGATGCCGGGAAGACGAATGGTGTCGTTTTCGCGGATGGGCGTGATCTCGGCTCTGGCGCCGTCGGCGGCGATGAGGAAGGCGGTGGTCATGGGGTGGTCTCTCCTGACGAGGGGGTTCTGGTTTCGGTGGTTGACGGCGGCAGGTCGCGCAGCGCCCCATAGGCGTCGTATCCGCCGTTGTGATGGACGTTCCAGACAAAGCGGAAGTAGGACTCGTAGGCGCCGGCGACGCTCTCCAGGGCGAAGCGTCGCCGCGCCGACTCGCGGATGGTCGCGCGGTCCAGGCGCGGCGTCTCCAGGATGGCCCGGACGAACTCGGCGTGGGTGCGGCAGCGGAAGCCGGTGACGCCCTGGATGACGGTCTCGGCGAACGCGCCCCAGTCAGTGGTGATGACGGGGGTTCCGCTGAGCTGCGCCTCGATGGCCACATAGCCGAAGGGCTCGACGTAGAGCGTGGGCATCAGGACAGCGCGCGCCCGGGCGAGCAGGCAGGCCTTGGCCTGCCCGAACAGGCCGTTGTGGACGACGCGCAGCGGCAGCCCGGCGGCCTCGGCGGCGTGTCGCGCCAGCGACAGGCCCTTGTCGGGCGCGTCGCGGCCGATGAAGAGCAGGAAGTCCTCGCCCTTGTAGGGGGGCGGCGCGCCGTCGTCGAGGAGGAAGTCGGACAGCGGCATGAAGTGGGGGATGACGGTGTCGAAGTGGCGGGTGATGCGGGTGAAGTCGCGCTGGGTGGCGTAGAGGGTGTGCTGGTGGGCGTAGGAGGGGAAGACGCGGTAGGGCGCCCAGCAGTGGTCGTAGCCGACCATGGGCTCGATGACGGGCAGTCCGAGCGGGTCGATGTCGGACTGGGCGGCGCCGTAGAGGGAGAGGATGAGCTCGGGCTGCCCGTCGAGGCGGGCATGGCGGGCGAGACGCTTGGTGAGGCGGCGGTTGTAGAGGCGGTGCCAGGCGTTGCGGTAGCTCCAGCGTCCGGTCGGCTTGCCGCAGTCGACGAGGGTGGCGAGGTCGGAGGTGAGGCGTGAGCCGGGGCAGCCGTAGTAGAGGTAGGGGATGCGGAGGGCGTCGAGCAGGAGGCAGAGGTTGCGGCAGTTGAGGACCTGCGCGTCCCCGGGGGCGGCGGCGACGTCCAGCGGCAGCGCGGGATGGCCGAGGACATGGACAAGGCGGATGGGCGCGGCGGCCTCCTCGAGCTGGCGCCGCCGACCGGCGCAGCGCTGCTGGAGGTCGGGGGTGACGTCCCATTCGTGGGGGAAGGTCCGGCAGTGGCGTGGGCGGGCGTCGTAGATGCGGCAGCGGCTGTCGGGCTGGAGGAAGATGCAGGCGCCGTCGGGCTGCTCGCGGTAGACGAGGTGGGAGCGGTCCTGGCTGAGCTCCGTGTAGCGCTCCGTGAAGGTGTGGATGTCGAGCCCGAGGAGTTGGGCGGCCTGGGTGATTTCGTCGTCGGTGGGGGTGACGACGCCGGGCCAGCGGCAGCAGTTGCCGCAGCATTGGCAGTGGAAGGGCATGGGGTGGGGTGGGTGGTGGCGGGTGGATGGATGGGTTAGCAGCCGATGAGGCCTCTGAGGTCGTCCATGGTGAGCTTGGCGGGGGAGGCGAGGTCGCCGTCCTCGCCGGCGTCGAGGACGGCGCTGAACAGCTCGCGCTTCTGCTGCAGGAGGGTGAGGACGTTCTCCTCGACGGTACCGGCGGTGACGTAGCGGTAGGCGACGACGGGGTTGCGCTGTCCGATGCGGTGGGTGCGGTCGATGGCCTGCTGCTCGGCGGCGGGGTTCCACCAGGGGTCGAAGATGAAGACATAGTCGGCCCTGGTGAGGGTGAGGCCGGTGCCGGCGGCCTTGAGCGAGAGGAGGAAGTTGGTGGGTTCGGCGGCGTTCTGGAAGTCCTCGACGAGCCGCTGCCGCGTGGCCAGCGGAGTCTCGCCGGTGAGGACGGAGTGGGGGATGCCGAGGTCGCGGAGGCGTTCGGCGATGAGGGCGAGCATGGAGGCGAACTGGGAGAAGACGAGGGTGGAGTGTCCGCTGGCGTTGAGGGTGGCCAGCTGTTCGAGGAGCCGTTCGAGCTTGACGGAGGGGCTCTTCGCGCTGGGGGAGACGAGGCTGGGATGGCAGCAGGCCTGGCGGAGCCGCGTGAGGAGGCCGAGGATGGCGCCCGGGCCGGTCTGGCTGAGCTCCTCCTTGCCCCTGGCGAGCAGATGGTCGTAGAACTGGCGCTGCTCAGGCTCCATGTCGAGCATGACGAGCTGCTCGGTGCGTTCGGGGAGATCCTGGGCGACGACGCTCTTGGTGCGCCGGATGATGAGCGGGGCGAGATGCCGCCGCAGCTCCTGGGCGCCCTGTCCCGAGTTGACGAAGCGCGACGTGAAGTCGCTGCGGTCGCCGAGGAGTCCGGGGTTGAGGCAGCCCATGATGGACCAGAGGTCGAGGAGGGAGTTCTCGATGGGGGTTCCGGTCATGGCGATGGTGTGCTCGGCCTGGATGGCGCGCACGGCGGCGGTCACCTGGGCGTCGGGGTTCTTGATGGCCTGCGCCTCGTCCAGGATGAGGAAGTCATAGCGCTGCGACATGAGGAGGGGGCGGTCGATGCGGGCGAGCGCGTAGTGGGTGACGAGCAGGGGGCGCGCATGGGCCGCGATGGCCTCGGCGCGCTGGCGCGGGGTGCCGGCGATGGCCGCGCACCCCATCTCGGGGCAGAACCGCCGGGTCTGTTCGAGCCAGCAGGGGATGACGGAGGCGGGGCAGACCACCAGCGCCCGGAAGGGACGCCCTGCGTGCGCCGCCTGCTCCCGGAACGCCTCCAGGACGGCCAGCAGCTGCAGCGTCTTGCCGAGGCCCATGTCGTCGGCGAGAATGGCGCCCGCCCCGCAGGCGGCGCGGTCGATGAGGAACTCGACGCCCTGGCGCTGGTAGGGCCGCAGGATGTCCAGCAGCCGCGCGGGTACGGCGGGCATCTCGGGCGGCGGCTCCTTGGCGAGCCGCGCCAGAAAGTTCCGGGTCTCGCCGGCGAGGGTGGCGCCGAGCGTCTCCTGGAGCTGGGCGATCGAGTCGGGGCAGCGCCGCTCCAGCAGGGTCTTCCCCTTGGCGTCCAGCTCGCAGTCGCCGCAGCGCTGGAGCGCGATGCGGGCCGCCACGGGGTCGATGTCGAGCCAGTGGGAGCCGATGTGGAAGACAGAGGTGTTGCGGCTGGCCGCCTGGCGCAGCGTCTCGGTGTCGAAGCGGACGTCGCCGCACTCCCATTCGATGCCGATGGTGGCGAGGGGGCCTCGACGGTCGCGGAGGGTGATGACGGGGTGCAGGGAGACGCCCTGGTCGCCCTGGCGCAGGAGGAGCCGCAGCTCCGGCAGCGGGCTGAGGCGGCAGCGCAGGGCGGACAGCCTCCGCCAGAGCGCCTTGAGCTGGGCGGCGTTCTGGTCGGTCAGCTCAAGGCGGAGGCGCCGGCTGGACTGGGCGTAGATGCCGCCGTTCAGGGCGAGGAGCTGATTGCAGACCTCCTTCAGCGTGTGGCTGACGTGGAGGCGCACGGCCAGTCGGCCGTGGCGCAGGCGGAAGGAGGGTCTGCCGCCGGCGGGGTGCGCCAGGTCACAGGCGTCGCCGCCCTCGGGGCGGACCTCGACGAAGAACTGGTTGCTCTCGATGCCGGCGACGACGGTGGGGCCCCGGTCGTCGCCGTCGCCCTCGCCGTTCTCGTCGCGGAAGACGCAGGGGCCGTCGAGGAGCTCCCACTGTCCGTCCAGGACGGCGTTCAGGTGTCGTTCGAGGTCGGCCTGGGTGACGGTGGCGTCGCGCAGGCCGAAGCGCTCGAAGAGGGTGGTCCAGGGGAAGGGCGGGTTGAAGTCGCGCTTCAGCTCGGCGCTGAGCGCCTTGGCGTCCGGATGGCGCTGGAGCTCGGCGAAGAACTGGGTGGCCGGGCAGGTTCCGCCGCCGGCCAGGGTGAAGAGGCCGGAGACGGTGACGGACTGGCCGTCGTCGTGGGGCATGAGGAGAACCCGGAAGGCGGTTGGCGTCTCGAGGCGGAGCGGCTGCAGCGGCTGCTGGGTGCTGCGCTCGATGAGCCGTCCGGGGTCGCCCCGCCAGTGCTCCTGGAGGAATTTGAGCGTGTCGCGTGGGACCTTGAGGACATTGAGGTTGCGCATTTTCCAGGGGATGCGCCTGAGCTCGGGGAGCAGCCGGAGGAGGAAGTGCTGGTCCTCCGGGCTCCAGCCGAGGATCTCGCCGTTGCGCTCGATGGCGCTGGCGAGGTTGAAGAGCGTGGAGAGCGGCAGGAGCTCGCGCTGCGCGGGCCGCTGGTCGTAGCAGCGCAGCGCGACGCGCTCCGAGGAGGCTGGCTCGTGACGGAAGTCGACCTCCGCGACGAGCGTGTGCTCGCTGGCGCCGTGCTCCTGGCCGATGAAGAAGGTGCGGTCCCCCGCAGGGGCGCGTCCGGCGGGGTGTGGCGCGGGCGTGGCCGTCGCGGTGCGCCGTTCGGGGACGGGGCGGGGGGCGCGTCCGGTGGGCGCCGGACCCGATCCTGGGTGAGCCGGTATCCAGCCCTCGTCGAGGAAGACCTTATGCAGGACGAGGTAGACCAGATAGGCGTGGGGGCAGGCGTTGGGCGGCGCGCCGCAGGTGCAGGTGCGCCGCCAGGAGCCGTCCGGGGTGCGTGTCCAGGTCTGCATATGGCCGGCGAGCCGTGTGCGCAGTTGGCTGTCATTCCATTCGACGGCGGCGGAGGTGAGCTTGGTGGCGAGGTTGATGGCGAAGCGCCGCAGACTGTAGGTGAACTGGTCGCCGATGCGGTCGATGGCCGGCCAGTCGGCCAGCCAGACGGGAGGCTCGCCGGGATGCTGGATGGGGAGGCGTTCGAACATGGGGGTACGGGGGGGGGACAGGCGGGGACGGAGGGGGCGGAGGCCTAGCGTCTGAGCCAG
>CALZPA010000177.1 GCA_945827525.1 uncultured Lentisphaeria bacterium
CCGCGCTTCCGCGCGGAGAACTTCCAGCCCAGTCGCCTCCGCGCGGAGAACTTCCGGCCCAGTCGTAGGCTTTCCAGAGCTTTCAGAGCTTCTAGAGCTTCTGGAGCTTCTAGAGGATGGAGGGGAGGAATCAGGGTTTGATGATGCCGATGACGGTGCCGCGGCAGGAGCGTCCGAACCAGGGGGCGTTGGTTGAGCGTGAGAGGGAGGCTTCAGGGGTCAGGGTATGGGTGGCGTTGAGGTCCAGGATAGTGAGGGCGGCTGGGGCGCCGAGGCGGAGGGTGCCCAGTTGGGGTGTGGTGGAGGCGAGGAGGCTGGCGGGGCCGGTGGTGAGTCGTGCGATGAGCTGCGGGAGGGTGAGGAGTCCGGTATGGACGAGCTGGTCGAGGCAGAGGGGGACGACCTGTTGGATGCCGATGATGCCGAAGGGGGCCTTGAGCCAGCCCTGGGCCTTTTCCTGAGCCGTATGGGGGGCATGGTCGGTGGCGAGGACGGAGATGATGCCGTCGCGGAGGGCGGCGATGAGGGTCTGCCGGTCCTGTTCCTCGCGGAGTGGGGGGGCCATTTTGGCGAGGGTTCCGTAGCGGAGGCAGTCGGCGTCGGTGAGGAGGAGGTGATGAGGGGTCACTTCGGCGGTGGCGTGGACGCCGTGTGCCTGGGCCTGAGCGAGGAGTTCGACGGATTCGCGGCAGGAGAGGTGCTGGAGGTGGATGTGGCAGCCGGTCTCGGCGGCGAGTCGGAGGTCACGGCGGACGATGGAGAGTTCGGCCTCGCGGGGTTGTCCGGGGAGATGGAGGAGCTGAGCGATGCGTCCCTGGTGCATGACGCCGGGTTTGGAGAGGGCGAGGTTTTCGCAGTGGTCGATGACGGGGAGGTTGAGTTTGGCGGCCTGGGTCATGATGTCTCGCATGACGCTTTCGTCCTGTGGGGTGGAGCCGTCGTCGGAGAGGGCGACGCAGCCGGCGTCGCGGAGTTCGGTGGCGTTGGTGGGGGCATTTCCGGCGCGGTTCTGGGAGAGGCAGCCGGAGAGGAGGACATTGACGGCGGCGTGGTCGTCGACGAGGTTTCGGATGAGCCGGACGTGTTCGGCGTTGTCGGGGGGCGGGAGGGTATTGGGCATGGCGAGGACGGTGGTGAAGCCCCCGGCGGCGGCGGCGGCGGTGGCGGAGGCGATGTCCTCCTTGTGGGTCTGGCCTGGTTCGCGGAGGTGGACATGGAGGTCGATGAGGCCGGGGGTGATGGTCTTGCCGGGGAGGTTCAGCGTGATTGGATGTTCGAGAGAGTCAGGGTCGACGAGACGTCCGTCGCGGATGGCGATGGGCTGGATGGCGTCGAGGTTCTGGCTGGGGTCAACGACACGGGCACCATGAATAAGAATCTCAGACATAGGTACTATTCTTTTCTTTGTTTATCCACAAAAGGCACGAAAGAAGACAAAAGAAGGCACGAGGGCCATGTAGCAGCGTGTGGGAGGGATCAGTCTTCGAGCATTTTGCGCATGGCGGCGAGGAAGCTTTCGGACTCTTCGAGGGTGGCGGGTCGGATGGCGGTCTTGGGGGTGGCGAGGGTGACGAGGGAGTCGGGGATTTCGTCGAGGAAATGGGAGGGGCGTTTGGCGACGATTTGGTTCATGACGCGTCGGCGTCCGCAGTGGGTGAGGACGAGGCGTTCCTTGGCGCGGGTGACGGCGACGTAGCAGAGTCGTCGTTCCTCCTCGATGTTGCCCTCGTCGATGGCGGTCTGGTGTGGGAAGAGTCCCTGCTCCATGCCGGCGACGACGACGAGTGGGAATTCGAGTCCCTTGGAGGCGTGGACGGTCATCATGGTGACGGCGTCGCCCTTCTTGTCGGTTTTGTCCTTGAGTCGGTCCTGTGCGTCCTGGAGGTCGAACTGCTCGAGGAATTCGCGGAGGGAGCCTTTGTTGAAGTGTGCGTCGTCGTAGTCGGCGATGGCGCTGAGGAATTCGAGGACGTTATCGCGTCGTTTGAGTGCGTCCTCGCGTGGCTTGTACATGCGGACGAGTCCGTCGCAGTATCCGAGTCGGTCGAGGAGTTCCTTGGCGAAGGGGAAGACGGGGGCGTTATCGGGGATGCGGGCGCGGAATTCGGCGATGAGGTCATGGAAGCTGCGGCAGCTGTCGGCGGTGTCTGGTGGGATGGCGAGTCGGAAGACATCGGAGACGAGGAGGTCGTCGAGGTGTCGGTGTGAGGAGGAGCGGAGGTCACGGAGCTTCTGGATGGTGGCGTCGCCGATGCCTCGTGGGGGGACGTTGATGATTTGGAGGAGAGCGAGGTCGTCGTGTGGGTTGGCGACGAGTCGGAGGAAGGCGGTGGCGTCGAGGACTTCCTTGCGTTTGAAGAAGGAGTTTGCGCCGACGAGGACGTAGGGGACTCTGCGGTGTCGGAAGGCCTCTTCGAGGGCTCGTGACTGGTGTCCGGTACGGAAGAGGACGGCGAGGTCGGCCCAGTGTCGGGAGCGTGCGGCGTCCTGGAGGAAATCGGCGATGAAGGTGGCCTCGTCGGTTTCGTTGTCGCAGCGGACGACGAGGATTTTCTCGCCGTCGCCCTGGTTTGACCAGAGTGATTTTGGTCTGCGTGCCTTGTTTTGGGCGATGATGGCGTTAGCGGCCTTGAGGATGGTGTTGGTGGAGCGGTAGTTCTGTTCGAGTCGGATGACCTTGGCGCCGGGGAAGAAGTTTTCGAAGTCGAGGATATTGCCGAGGTTGGCGCCTCTCCAGCCGTAGATGGACTGGTCGTCGTCTCCGACGACGCAGATATTGGGGTTAGGTCCGGCGAGCATGACCATGAGTCGGAGCTGTACGGAGTTGGTGTCCTGGTATTCGTCGATGAGGATGTAGCGGCACTGTTCGCGGTAGGCCTGGAGGACATCGGGGCAGAGGTTCCAGAGTTTGACGGTGAGTCCGAGGAGGTCATCGAAGTCGACGAGGTCCATCTGCTGGAGTCGCTGCTGATAGAGTCGGTAGACGAGGGCGACGTCGGCGGCTCGGGGGAGATCCTGGAGTTCGAGGTCTGCGGGTGACTGGAGGGCGGCCTTTGCGCGTGAGATGAGTGCGAGCCAGAGTCCGGGGTCGCAGCCGTTTCCGTTGAGGTGGTGTTCGGAGATGATTTCGCGGACGAGTCCGTACTGGTATCCTTCGGTGGCGATGGCGAAGTGTCGGGAGTAGCCGAGGTGGTGGATATGTCGCCGGAGGACATTGAGGCAGAAGGCGTGGAAGGTGGAGACGGTGACCTTATCGGCGACGGGTCGTGAGAGGAGTCCGGCGACGCGTTCGCGCATTTCGGCGGCGGCCTTGTTGGTGAAGGTGACGGCGAGGATGTTTTCGGGGAGGATGCCGTGTCGGATGAGGTTGGCGATGCGCTGGATGATGACCCGTGTCTTTCCGGAGCCGGCTCCGGCGAGGAGCATGAGGGGTCCGTGGAGGGTGTCGACGGCCTGTTGCTGCTGAGGGTTGAGGGTCATGGTCTGTCTAGTCCTCCGTGATGGCGAGGAGTCGGCGACGGAGTTCGTCGGAGGTGTCCTGTGGGGTGGCGTCGGGGTCTGGGGTGAAGGGCTGTCCGAAGGCGAGGGTGACTTTGGAGAAGGGGGCGGGGATTTGGAGTTGGTCCCAGGAGCGGAGCTGCCATTTGCGGGGGGCGTTGACGGCGACGGGGAGGAGTGGGACGTGGCAGTGGGTGGCGATGGCGGCGGCGCCGGGGTGGACGGTGTAGCGTGGGCCTCGTGGGCCGTCGACGGTGAGGACGACGGAGGAGCCGTTCTGGACGGCACGGATGAGTTCGAGGAGTGCGGTGGTGCCGCCCTTGCTGGAGGAGCCACGGACGACGGCGAGTCCGAAGAAGCGGATGAAGGTGGAGACGTATTCGCCGTCGCGGGAGCGGCTGATGAGGACGGCGCAGCGGGAGCGGATGCGTTTGGGGATGAGGGCGGCGATGAAGAGGAGTCGGTTATGCCAGATGGCTCCGACGACGGGCTGTGTCTCGAGCTGACGGAGGAGTGTTTCGGGGGCGTCGATGCGGACGCGGTAGGTTGCGGCGATGAGTTTGACGAGGAGTGCGAAGAGCCAGGCGAGTCCGCGCGGCATATGTCGCTTGTTCTTGAGGGTGAAGAGCTTTCTCGGCATGGTTGGAGTCTGGCTGTGCGGTGTGTGGCTGGTCGTCTGAGGTGAAGCAAGCCTCCATCAGCGCGTGGTGATGGAGGCTTGCGGTGTGGGTGAGCGTCTGTCTAGCCGGCGAACGGGTGGCGTTTCAGGTCACGCGTCACGTCGTCGGCGAGGCATTGGCATCGTGTGCTGAGGGTCGTCAGGTTCACGCCTGGACAGGGGCCTTGGCCTGCTTGGCGCGTTCGGCCTTGAGGGCGGCGTGTGCGCTGGCGACGCGGGCGATGGGGACGCGGAAGGGGGAGCAGGAGACGTAGGTGAGTCCCTGGCTGTAGCAGAATTCGACGGAGGCGGGGTCGCCGCCCTGTTCGCCGCAGATGCCGACCTTAAGATCCTTGCGGGTGACTCGTCCGAGGAGCGTGGCGGTCTTGATGAGCTTGCCGACGCCCTTGGTGTCAATGGTCTGGAACGGGTCAGCGGGGAGGAGTCTGGCGTCGAGGTAGGCGGGGATGAAGCCGCCGATGTCGTCGCGGCTGAAGCCGAAGGTCATCTGGGTGAGGTCGTTGGTGCCGAAGGAGAAGAATTCGGCGATCTGGGCCATATCGTCGGCGAGGAGCGCGGCGCGTGGGATTTCGATCATGGTGCCGATCTTGTAGGTCATGGCCTTGAGGTCGAAGCGGCGGAGGATTTCGGCGTAGACGCGGTCGATGATTTCCTTGACGTAGACGAGTTCCTTGACGTCGCAGGTAACGGGGACCATGATTTCGGGGATGACGTCCTTGCCGTCGCGGATGAGTTCGGCGGCGGACTCGAAGATGGCGCGGACCTGGAATTCGGTGACTTCGGGATAGGTGACGGAGAGTCGGACGCCGCGGTGTCCCATCATGGGGTTGTTTTCCTGGAGGGCGTCGACGCGCTTGCGGACCTCGTCCTCAGCGATGCCGAGTGCGCGTGAGAGTTCCTGGCGTCCGAGCTGGCTGTGGGGAACGAACTCATGCAGCGGGGGGTCGAGGAGACGGAAGGTGACGGGGTAGCCTTCCATGGCGATCATGGTGTTCTTGATGTCGCTCTTCATGAAGGGGAAGAGTTCCTTGAGGACGGTGATGCGGTCTGCGGGGGTGGTGCAGAGGATCATCTTGCGGAGGAGGAAGAGCGGCTTGGCGGAGCCTTCGCCGTAGAACATGTGCTCGGTGCGGAAGAGTCCGATGCCCTCGGCGCCGAATTCGCGGGCGCGCTTGGCGTCGGCGGGGGTGTCGGCGTTGGCCCGGACGCCCATGGTGCGGTACTTGTCGACGAGGGACATGAAGCGGAGGAAGCGCGCGTAGTCGCCGGAGGCGGTAGGTTCGACGAGGGGGAGTTCGTCCTCGTAGATGATGCCGGTGGAGCCGTTGATGGTGAGGACGGCGCCTTCGCGGAAGATGCGGTCGCCGACCTTCATGGTCTTGTTGATGGCGTCGACGACCATGGCGTCCGCGCCGACGATGCAGGACTTGCCCCAGCCGCGGGCGACGAGAGCGGCGTGGGAGGTCATGCCGCCGCGGGCGGTGAGGATGCCATTGGCGATGCGCATGCCCTCGATGTCCTCGGGGGAGGTCTCTTCGCGGACGAGGATGACCTTCTTGCCGAGTCGGGTGGCCTGGACGGCGTCCTGTGCGGTGAAGACGATTTCGCCGGTGGCGGCTCCGGGGCCGGCGGGGAGTCCCTGGAGGAGCTTGGGCGAGCGCTTTTCGATGGAGGGCTCGATGATGGGGAGGAGGAATTCGAGGACCTGGTTGGGGGCGACTCGGAGGACGCCCTCCTTCTCGTCGATGAGTCCCTCGTCGATCATGTCGAGGGCCATGTTGACGGCGGCCTTACCGCCGCGCTTGCCGACTCGGCACTGGAGCATGTAGAGCTTGGACTCCTCGATGGTGAACTCGATGTCGAGCATGTCGGTGTAGTGCTGCTCGAGCTTGTTGCGGATTTCGACGAGCTGCCGATAGGTTTCGGGCATGCTCTCCTCCATGGAGGGGAGGTCACGGTTCTGGTCGGTCTTGGTCTCGTTGTTGAGCGGGAGGGGGGTGCGGATGCCGGCGACGACGTCCTCGCCCTGGGCGTTGATGAGCCATTCGCCGAAGAAGAGGTTTTCGCCGGTGGCGGGGTTACGGGTGAAGGCGACGCCGGTGGCGGAGCTGTCGCCCATGTTGCCGAAGACCATGGTCTGGACGTTGACGGCGGTTCCCCAGGTGTCGGGGATGCCCTCGATGCGGCGGTAGGCGACGGCCTTCTGTCCGACCCAGCTCTTGAAGACGGCGCCGATGCCGCCCCAGAGCTGCTGCTTGGGGTCATCGGGGAAGTCGGTTCCGAGGACTTCCTTGATCTTGCGCTTGAAGGCGCCGGCGAGGACCTTGAGGTCATCGCTGGTGAGCTCGGTGTCGGACTTGTAGTCCTTGATGTACTTGTACTGGTCGAGGATTTCGTCGAGGATCTTGCGGATGCCCTTGCCGTCGAGGGGTTCGATGCCCTCGGCCTTCTCCATGACGACGTCGGCGTACATCATGATGAGTCGGCGGTAGGAGTCCCAGACGAAGCGCTCGTTGTTGGTGAGGCGGATGAGTCCTGGGATGGTGTCGGTGGAGAGACCGATGTTGAGGACGGTGTCCATCATGCCGGGCATGGACTTGCGGGCGCCGGAGCGGCAGGAGACGAGGAGCGGGTTTTCGGGGTCGCCGTACTTGCGGCCCATGATTCTCTCGACGCGCGCGAGGGCGGTGTTGACTTCCTCCTCGAGGCCGGCGGGGAAGGTGCTGCCGCTGGCGAAGTAGTCGTTGCAGCACTCGGTGGTGATGGTGAAGCCGGCGGGGACGGGGAGTCCGAGGCGGCTCATCTCCGCGAGGTTGGCGCCCTTGCCGCCGAGCTCGTTCTTCATTTCGGCGCATCCTTCCGTGTCGTCGCCGCCGAAACCAAACACATACTTCTTCACTTCAGTCATCTTCGCTTCTTCCTTTCTCTTTCCCTTCTTCTTTCTGTTTGCACGGCAATCCAGTGTGCGCTCTGTCCTATCGTCCGGGTGCGATTTGAACCAGAAAGGCGACTGAACGCTCAGTCACCTTGTCTCCCCCAAGCAGCAGTGGCTCCCTCGCCACGCAAGACCCGCTCAAGAAACGACAGGACCGCGACGTCTGGATTTCAAAAAAACTCTATGGCTCCGCCTGGGCACCGGCAGCCAGGCAACCAGTCACACAAAAAAAGAAAAAGCGGGGATAGACTGACCACGTTGCGTGGCCAATCTGCCCCGTTTCTGCGTCTTGCTGTCAGCAAGTCCGCCACAAGAAGACATCATTACTTCTTCTTGCTCTTGGCTTCCTTGATGCGTTCCTTGACGCGCTCAGCGTAGCGCTTCGCGCGGGCGCGCTTCTCTGCCTTCGTGTGCTGCTGGCTCATGGGTGATACTCCAAGGTTCGTGTGATGTCCGATAAACGACATGAATACGGCATGAACAAGTGACTAATTTAGTCCAACTTCGGCCAGTTTCAAATTTGACGGCCGAAATTTTCAGTCGTGGGGCTGGTGGCTTTCCGGTGGCTTTCTTGCCGCCTCGCTTCGCTCGGCGGAATTCGGTCGCGCCGCTCACGCGGCGCTGGC
>CALZPA010000178.1 GCA_945827525.1 uncultured Lentisphaeria bacterium
ATCATCACGACCATGACGACGACGGCCACCACCATCATCACGACCATGACGACGAGGGGCGCCACCATGGCGAGGAACGTCACCATGTCATGATGGGCGGCACCGCCGCCCCCACGGCGACGGCGACGCCCACCGACCCCAACAGCTTCCGCTGCGGCCACGAGATCGGACTCTCCTGTCCCGAGTGCCGCGCCACGGGCCATGTCTGCATCCACCAGCGCTGACCTGGCCAGACCACCGGCAGGGCAGGGCGCACAGAAGAAGAAAAATGAGGAAAAACAAACCGCTCCTCCCGTCTGGCGGCCATGCGTGGCACAGGCGCACCGCATCATGCGTGTGATGGAGGCGTCGGGCGTTTCCATAGACCCAACCTGATAGTAGATCCCAGAGGAGACCTGCGATGATGCAGACACTGACGAATTTTATCAACGAGTTCCTGTCGCTGACGGCGCGGATGGCGCCGTGGCTGTTGCTGGGCTTCCTTTTCGCGGGTCTGTTCGCGCTGTTCTTCACGCCGGATAAGGTGCGCCGTCATCTGGGTGGCAAGGGACTGCTGCCGGTGCTGAAGGCCGTCCTGCTGGGCGTCCCGCTGCCGCTGTGCTCCTGTGGCGTCGTGCCGGTGGCGGCGGCCATGCGCAGCTCCGGCGCCAGCCGCGGCGCGACGGCCGCCTTCCTCATCTCGACGCCCCAGACTGGCATCGACAGCATGGTCGCCACCTTCTCGCTGCTGGGCTGGCTGGCCGGCGTCCTGCGCCCTGTGCTGGCCATCGTCACCGGACTGGTCGGCGGCGTCCTCATTGGCCGTCTTGCCGACCGCGACGACCGCCAGGAGGTTGCCGGCACCGTTCCGGAGAAGCCCCATGCCGCCCACGGCGACAGTTGCTGTGGTGGGGAGGAGAAGCCCCATGCCGCCCACGGCGACAGTTGCTGTGGCGGGGAGGAGAAGCCCTCTGCCGAGCATGGCGGGTGCTGCTGCTGTTCGGCTGGGGATGGTGCGGCCCGTCGTCCGGGGCTGCTGGGCGCCGTGAGGTATATGCTCTGGTATGGTTTTGTGCGGACGCCGAGGATGGTTGCCTCGTCGCTGCTGCTGGGGCTGGTGATTGCGACGCTGATACAGATGTTTGTGCCGGACGACTTCGGCGCGTCGGTCATCCGCGGCAAGGCATGGGTGGAGATGGTGGCGGTGATTGCGTTCTCGCTGCCGCTGTATGTCTGCTCGACGGGCGCGATACCGATTGCGGCGACGCTGGTGCTGAAGGGGATCTCGCCTGGTGCGGCGCTGGTGTTCCTGATTGCCGGGCCGGCGACGAATTCGGCGATGGTCGCCTCGATGGTTCGCATTCTGGGCGGGCGGGCGACGCTGGTGTATCTGGCGGTGCTGGCGGTGGTGACGGTGTCGGCCGGCGTGGCGATCAATGCGCTGGGGCTGTCGCTGGGCGGGGCGTCGCTGGCGGCGGTTTCCGGCGCGGCGGAGACCTGCTGTCTGACGCTGTTCGAGCGTCTGTGCGGCGCGGCGCTGCTGGTGCTGCTGGGCTGGGGGATGTACCGGAAGCTGCTCCACGCATAGCGGCCTGACGGATGCGGCAACGTGACGGCTGAGCCGCGTGTCCGGGAGGGGGCCGGTGCTTTTTGTGGCGGCGTGGGGGCGCGTTGCCCTGAAACTGGCCTATATTATGGCGGAGCCGGAGGGGTGTGGCGGAGCCGGGTCAGGTCAAGTGAAGCGAAGCGAGGGTCAGGCGGACAGATGTTCAGGAAGATCAAGGTCGGTCAGATTGGCATTGGGCACAATCACGGGTCGGAGAAGATGTCGTCGCTGCGGCGTCTGTCGGAGCTGTACGAGGTGGTGGGCGTGGTCGAGTCGGATCCCGTCTGGTATGAGCGCCGTCATGGCCTGAAGGAGTATGAGGGACTGCGCTGGATGACGGAGGACGAGCTGTTTGCGGTTCCGGGGCTGGAGATGGTCGCGGTGGAGACGGACAGCCTGGAGCTGGTGCCGACGGCCCATCGCTGCGCCGACCATGGTCTGCATATGCACCTGGACAAGCCCGGCGGGCCGTCGCTGCCGGAGTTCCGCTCGCTGCTGGACAAGATGGAGAGCCGTGGGCTGGCCATCCAGTTGGGCTACATGTACCGCAACAATCCCGCCATCCGCTTCGTCAAGGACGCCCTGCGCCAGGGATGGCTCGGCGAAATCTTCGAGCTCCATGCGGTGATGAGCCGCTGGGACGGCGATGACTACCGCCGCTGGATCGGACAGTTCCTGGGCGGCGCCATGTACATCTTCGGCGGACACCTCATCGACCTGGTCATCTCCATGATGGGACGTCCCACCGATGTCATCGCCCTCAACACCTGCACCCGTGACGACGGCTGCGAGGACAATGGCTTCGCCGTGCTGACCTACCCCCGCGCGACCGTCTCCGTGCGCACCAGCATCTGCGAGGTGGATGGCATGAAGCACCGCAGGCTCATCGTCTGCGGCACCCAGGGGACGGCGGAGATCTGTCCGCTGGAGCATCCCGCCGACCGCTATCGCCTGGATCATCTGCATGTCCGGCTGACGCTGAAGCGCGACTGCGGCCCCTATGCGGCCGGCACGCATCTGGTCGAGGTGCCGCTGATGAACGGACGCTACGATGACCAGATCACCGAATTCGCGCACATCATCCGGGGCGAGATGGAGAATCCGTATTCCTATCGCCACGAGTTCCTGGTTCAGGAGGCGCTGATGGCCGCCTGCGGACACCGCGGGCTGTTTTGATTATAGCCTGGGGTGAAGCGACGCGCGTCGTCGCCTGTCCCGTCGTCGTTCTCGCCGTCGGGCGAAAGCGATGAGGATAGGGCCGGAAGTTCCCCCGCGTCCGTTGTCGGGGGAAAAACGTGCTGTTGCAGGTGCTGGAGCCGTGTTGTCGGCTTCTTTGGTTCGAAGATTCCCAAGCTAGACAGATGAGAAGGAGAATGGAAGCATGAAAGTGATACGGGTGGACGCGGAGCAGCATCTGCATTGGGTGGACGAGGCGGAGCCGGAGCTGACGGCGGGTCATGTCATCGTGGAGGTCTGCGCCGCGGGCGTGAACCGTGCCGACCTGCTGCAGCGCGCGGGCAAGTATCCGTCGCCGGCGGGCTGTCCGGACTGGATGGGACTGGAGGTGTCGGGGCGTGTGGCGGCCGTGGGGGAGGGTGTTACCCGCTGGCGGGTGGGTGACGCGGTCTGTGCGCTGCTGGGGGGCGGCGGCTACGCGGAGCGCGCGCTGCTGGCGGAGGATATGCTGATGCCGATACCCGAGGGGGTTGAGCTGGCCGAGGCCGCCTCCCTGCCGGAGGTCTATGCGACGGCCTACCTCAATCTGGTCCAGGAGGGGGGGCTGCGTCCGGGGGAGACGGTGTACGTCACGGCCGGCGCCAGCGGGCTGGGGCTGGCGGCCATCCAGTTGGCCAAGGTGCTGGGCGCCGCCAAGGTCATCACCACGGTCGGCAACGAGGAGAAGGCCAAGCTCTGTCAGCAGCTCGGCGCCGACATCGTCGTCAACCGACATTCCGGCGACTTGGGTGCTGTCTTCGACGCCAACCCCGTCGACATTGCGCTCGACTGTGGCGGCGGTGACATCCTGGGGCAGAACCTCGAGAAGCTGGCGGTCGGCGGACGCTGGATACTGGTCTCGACGCTGGCCGGCGAGGAGGCCCATCTCCGTCTGCGTCCCATCCTGAAGCGTGGTCTGCGTCTGATTGGCAGCACGCTTCGCAGCCGCACGCCCGCCAGAAAGGCGGAGGTGCTGGCCGGGCTGGTTCGCGACGTCTGGCCGGCGTTTGCCGACGGCAGAATTCACACCACCGTCTGCGCCCGCTTTCCCATCCAGCAGGCCGAGGAGGCGCACGCTCTCCTCCAGAAGCAGGCCAATGCCGGCAAGGTCATTCTGACTGTGGAGTGAGGAGATGATTGCGTGATTTGTGTGTTTTGTGGACGGAGGCGGTGTGTCCGGCCGTTTGAGTATTCTTTGTGTGTGGTGGACTGATTGCGAAGCCTGCGCGCTTTGTGGATTGAGGTGTAATGGCCTGTGCCAAGGCGCGATGATGGCCTGGCAACGGCAGCCCACAGGAAAAGGAAAATCGAGTATATGGAAATACGGCGTGACACCTATCTGCGCCAGTTGATTGACCGGCAGTGGAATGGCCTGGTGAAAGTGGTGACGGG
Organism: uncultured Lentisphaeria bacterium; assembly: GCA_945827525.1. Lineage (GTDB taxonomy): Bacteria > Verrucomicrobiota > Lentisphaeria > Oligosphaerales > Oligosphaeraceae > CAAGGB01. The sequence continues at coordinate 4,193 of CALZPA010000178.1, forward strand.
CATTCGCCGCTGTGGCAAGTCCTATCTGCTGGGCAAGCTGTTCCGGGACTATCTGCTGTCGCAGGGAGTCGTTCCGGAGCAGATTCTTCATCTGGAGCTGGATTTGACCGCCAATATGCGCTACCGCAATCCGCTGGCCTTGTCCGAGTATGTCTGTGAGCGGATGCGTGGTGAGACCGTTCGCCATTACCTGTTCATTGATGAGATACAGATGTGCGAGCCGGTGCGGAATCCGTATCTTCCGGAGGGACGTCGGATTACCTTCTATGATGCGCTCAATGACTTCATGCGGATACCGAATCTGGATGTGTATGTCACCGGCAGCAATTCGCATATGCTGTCGCGGGATGTGCTGACGGAGTTCAGGGGGCGTGGTGATGAGATTCGCGTGCATCCGCTGACCTTTGCCGAATACTATTCGGCCGTGGGCGGCGACCGTGAGACGGCGTTCAAGCAATATGCGTTCTATGGAGGGATGCCGCTGGTGTTGAGCCAGCGCCATGACGGTGACAGGATGGCCTATCTGTCATCGCTGTTCAGCGAGCTGTACCTCAAGGACATCATCGAGCGCCGTCAGGTCGAATTCCCGGATGAGCTGTCGCAGATGGTGGATCTGCTGTGCTCCTCTGTAGGCTCGCTGACCAATCCGAGCAAGCTGGCGGACACCATTCGTTCCAGGAAGAACGTGAATGTCTCGGCGACGACCCTGAAGCGCTATCTTGAGCATCTGAAGGATGCGTTCCTGTTCAGTGAGAGCCAGCGGTATGATGTTCGGGGAAAGTCCTACTTTGACTATCCGATGAAATACTACTGTGAGGACATTGGGTTGCGCAATGTGCGTACGGGCTTCAGGCAGATGGAGATGACGCACATCATGGAGAACATCATCTTCAATGAGCTCAAGGCACGGAAATGCTCCGTGGATGTGGGGGTCGTGGGCGAGTGTGTCCGGAACGCCAGCGGCACCTATTCGCGAGTCCAGCGGGAAATTGATTTCATCGCCACCAAGGGAGACCGCAAGGTCTATATCCAGTCGGCGTTCGCGATGCCGACGGAGGACAAGCGGGAGACGGAGCGAAAGCCCCTCCTGCTGACGGAGGATGTGTTCCCGAAGGTCATTGTCCGACAGGATGTCGGCAAGCCTTGGTACGATGACAAGGGCATCCTGAACATCGGGCTGCTCGACTTTCTGCTCGACGGGCAGACTGTCATCTGCTGACACGACGTGTCTGGGGGCATCCCGCGCGTACCGACGCACCACGGCTGCCGTAGCCCCTGTCACATGCTCTCGCGCCCAAGACTCCACGGCTGGCTGACATCAGCCTGACGTTCCCATCGGCCTCTTGGCCGCCAGCTCTCTAGCTGACGGCCTTTTTTTGTCTTTGTCTCCAGTTTTTTCCCCCGCTGCCAGCCTGACGCTTCCTTCAGCGTCAGGCTGGCTTTTTTTGTTTCGCGGCTCAGGCGAGAAGATTTTTTCCAAAAAAGTCACCTGTGACCGGAAAACTGCGACGGACGGCGCTTATATCGGGCAGAACAACCGTTTTTTTTGTTCTACGACTCCAACCGGGGAGATTTTTTCCAAAAAAGTCACCTGTGACCGGAAAACCGCCACTGACGTCACTTATATCGGACAGAGCAACTACAAGGAGCCTCACCATGTTTGCAAACGCCTTCTTCTCCACCACCAACAACACCAAACAGGAAAACACCATGACGAACAGCAGCCGCTTCAACGACTTTGACACCAGCAATCCCGCCCCCCGTTGTCCCGTGGTTCTCCTCCTCGACGTCTCCGGCAGCATGGACGGCGCCCCCATCAGCGAGCTCAACGCCGGTCTACGCCAGTTCATCCACGAAACCGCCCACGACGAGGTGGCCAGCATGAGCGTCGAGCTCGAGGTCATCACCTTCAGCGACGGTGCCGATGCCGTCATCCCCTTCACCCCCATCCTGAACATCAACGAGAACTTCTCGCCCCTCACTGCCGATGGCATGACCTCCATGGGGGCTGCGCTTACCCTGGCCTACGACCATCTCCAGGCACGGCGCAAGGTCTACCGTCAGAACGGCATCGCCAGCTACAAGCCCTGGGTCATTCTCATGACCGACGGCGACCCCAATGATATCTGGCAGGAACCTGCCCAGAAAATGAAAGCCTTAGCTGAAAACAGGCGCATCACCTACCTCGGCATCGAAATCGGCGACAGATGCGACCATGGCACCATGTGCAGCATCCTTCCCTCCGATCCAGGCCCTGTCAAGCTCAAGGGACTCCACTTCCGGCAGTTCTTCCGCTGGCTGACCGATTCCCTCAACACCGTCTCCACATCCTCGGTCGCCCAGGAAGACCGCGTCGTCCTTCCCAACGCCGACGCCTGGGACGACGGCCTCGACAGCATGTGAGTGAGACGTCTTCCGCCGTTCACCCGCCGCATATCCTTCATCCTGGCCCGGCCATTCACCCAAGGACTCCCCATCATGAAAAGCAGCAGACGCACCAACGCCTCCCGTTCCAGCCAGCCCCGCACCGTTCCTGTTCCCAAGACCACCCGCCAGGACAGACCCGCCCCCATCCGTCCACGCTGGAGCGCCCTCGCCGCCTCCATCCCCGGTTCCGGGCACATCCGCCGCGCCATCCCCTGCCAGGACGCCTCCCTCGCCATCCTCTCCCCCAGACCCGCGCTCATCGTCTGCGACGGCCGCGGCAGCGCCCAGCGCTCCCATGACGGCTCCCAGGCGGCCGTCCGGGCCTTCAAGTCCCAAATCGCCGTCTTCGAACCCATGCTGGCCTCCATTCTCGACTCGCCCGATGACAGGACGTCCGCCTGGCTCCAGTTCTCGCGCATCATCTACCGCACCCTCATGCAGGTCAAGCTTGACCTCGCTGAACAGCACGGCCTTCCCGAACGCGAGTTCGACTTCACGGTTGCCTTCGCCATCGCCGGAAGCCACCACATCGGCTGCTTCCAGGTCGGTGACGGCGCCATCGTCCTCCGGCAGGACAACGGCTGCCTGACCGCCTTCCTCCCCGACAAGGGCGAATTCGCCAACCAGACCCAGTTCCTCCGCGAACATGGCGAGGAACACGGAGACTTCCAGGCCCGACTCTTCGCCACTGCCAGCAACTCCGGCATCGCCATCACCTCCGATGGCCCAGAACACCTCATGTTCCATCTCGCCTCCATGACCCCAGGCCCCATCTTCCCGCATCTCTTCGACGAGCTTCAGGCACAGAACCTCTCGTGGCAGGACATCATGGACTACCTCACCCGCCGCGAATGGAACGATGACCCACGCGGTACGGACGATCGTTCCCTCGCCATCCTCATCCCCACCGAATTCCCCCAGCCCAAACCCCAGCCCAAGACTGCATCCCAGCCCAAACCCCAGCCCAAGACTGCATCCCAGCCCAAACCTCAGCCTGCACCCAAGCCGGAGCCCAAGCCGGAAACCAAGCCGGAAACCGCGCCCTCCCAGCCTGCACCCCCGCCCCCGCCCCCCCCCCCCCCCCCCCCCCCCCCCCCCCCCCCCCCCCCCCCCCCCC
>CALZPA010000179.1 GCA_945827525.1 uncultured Lentisphaeria bacterium
AAGCGATTTTCGCCCGACGGCGGGGGCGCCGTCGGGACAGGCGCCGCTGTCGCGGCGCGGTTCTGCCGCCTGAAGTTCAAGGTTGGAGCTTGATGGTGACGGTCTTGGTGTTGTTGAGGAGGGAGTGTTCGCTGGTGTTGGGGACGTCGAGGTGCGTGGTGGCGGAGATGGCGTCGCGCTGGTCGTTGGGGATGGGGATGGAGGTGGAGACGGTCTGGCCTGGGAGGACGTTGGTGAAGGTCTGGGTGACGGTCTGGCCGTTGGCGTTGGCCGTGAGGGTGAGGGTGGGGAGCGTGGTGTTGCCGAGGTTCTGGGCGGAGCAGATGAGCGGCGTGGCGGAGCCGTCGTCCTGGTCGAGGTCGAGATGGAAGCCGGCGACGGCGGCGTCGGTGTAGGAGGGGTTGTCCCAGTTGGCGGCGGTGGTGTAGTTGAGGATGCCGTCGCCCGTCTGGGGGTCACGGCCGGGGCTGGCGCCGTCGATGGCCTTGGCGAGGAGAATGGCGGCGGCGGCCTCGGGGGTGAGGTCGGGGTTGTCGGCGAGGAGGGCGGCCAGGGTGGCGGCGACGCAGGGTGCGGCGGCGGACGTGCCGGAGAACGCGACGAGTCCGTCGGCGTCTCCGATGTCGGCGGCGAGGTCGAGTCCTGGTGCGGCGAGGTCGATGTGGGAGCCGTAGTTGGAGAAGTCGGTGGGGTTGCCGTTGGCGTCGCAGGCGGCGACGGAGATGACGTTGGCGCAGGCGGCGGGGTAGAAGGGCGTTTCGCTGCCGTGGTTGCCGGCGGCGGCGATGATGACGATGCCATTGGCGGCGGCCTGGTCGATGACGGTCTGGAGGAGTGCCGAGGGTGAGGTCGTGCCGAGGGAGAGGGAGATGATGGAGGCTCCCTGTTCGGCGGCGGCGCTGATGGCGGCGGCCAGGGTGAAGATGGAGCCGTTGCCGTCGGGGTCGAGGACGGGGATGGAGAGGATGGTGGCCTCGGGGGCGATGCCCTGGAGGGCGCTGGAGTCGGCGGCGATGATGGAGGCGATGGCGTTGCCGTGTCCGGTGGTCTGGGCGCCGGTGTCGAGTCCGAAGAGGTCGAGCTGGTTGAGGGAGGCGTTGGCGATGGAGGCGGTGGCGGTGATGGGTTCGTCGAGGACGGCGATGGTGACGCCCTGTCCGCGTCCTGGGGTGCTGGCGTCGATGCCGAGCCAGGGGAGGAGCTGATGGAGGAAGGGGGCGCCGTCGCCAATGGTGCGGGGCGCGGAGACATCGGGGCGCACCAGTGGCTGGTCGAGTTCCCAATGGACGCCGGGGAAGTCCTGAAGCAGTTGGCGGATGGCGCGATGGTCGCCGGCGACGGCGAGGACGGGCAGGCCTGCGTGGGTGAGGATGTCGCCGAGGCCATGCGCCTGGAGCGCCTGGATGAGCGCTCGGCGCTGGGCTTCGTCGCGGTAGGTGACGAGGAGCCGCCGCGGACGCTGGGAGGGCGGCGGTGGCGTCAGCGCACGGACGACCGTGGTGGCGACGGGCGGCGGCGTGGCGGCGAGACGGGCGGTCGCGTGGCGGCGATGGGGAATGGGCGTCGTGGACGCGGCGTCGGTCCGCGACGTCGTGGCCGTCGCATCCTGGTCAGGCTGGGAGGTCGTCGTCAGCAGCAGAAGCAGGGCGACGAGGAGCGGCAGGAGCAGCAGGGCGATGGCCAGGCGACGTTCGGTCATGGAGGGTGAGGTCAGTGGAGTTCGGCCTTGACGACCTTGCCGGAGGGATTGCGGGGGAGGGCGTCGAGGAACTGGATGAGGTGGGGGAGCTTGTAGGAGGGGAGGGTGCGGTGGCAGTGGCGGCGGATGTCCGTCTCGGTCAGGGCGGCGCCCGGCTCGCGGACGACGAACAGCTTGATGAGTTCGCCCAGCGACTCGCGGACGCCTGTGGCCGGAACCCCGATGACGGCACACTCGCGGACGGCGTCCAGCAGCATGACGGCCGCCTCGACCTCGGCGGCGAAGACGTTTTCGCCGCCGACGATGATCATGTCCTTCTTGCGTCCGCGGATGAAGGCGAAGCCGTCGCGGTCGACCAGGGCGAGGTCCCCGGTGCGGAACCAGGTCTGGCCGTCAATGTCGACGAGCGACTCCTCCAGTTTGCCGGGCTTGCCCCAGTAGCCCTGGATGACGTTGTGGCGGGCGAAGAGGAGTTCGCCGACGGTGTCGGGCGGGCAGGGGCGCAGGTGCTCGTCGACGATGAGGGCGTCGACGAAGGGGAGCGTCCTGCCGATGGAGTCGGGTCGGGTGAGGGCGTCCTGGCCGTCGATGGCATGGGTGGCGGAGATGGTCTCGGTGAGTCCGAAGAAGTTGTGGAGCTGGACGTCGGGATAGAGCCGCTGGAGCTGCCGGACGGTTTTGACGGGCATGAAGGAGCCGGCGTAGCCGATGACGCGGAGGGAGGGGAGGGCGTTCTGGGGGGCGTCGATGTCGGGGAGGGCGACGAGCCTCTGGAGGATGGCCGGCACGGTGAGGAAGGTGGTGATGCGCTCCGTCTGGATGAGCCGGATGAGGGGTTCGGGCTGCGTCTCGGCGGTGATGACGACGGGCGTGGACTGGGCGGCGGCGGCGGGCAGCGAGCTGTAGAGCGCGGTGCAGTGGAACATCGGGTTGACGATGAGGTGGATGTCCTGCTCGTTGAAGCCCTGCGCGGTGATGGTCGTCATGACGTTGAAGATGAGGTCGCAGTGGCGCATGACGGCGCCCTTGGGCGCGGCGGTGGTGCCGGAGGTGTGCATGATGATGGAGGGCGACTCGGGTGGCAGCTCGGGCAGGACGGGGGCCGTGTCGCGGTCGAGGAGTCCGTCGAGCGCGGGGTGGGAGTGGCCGTCGAGGCTGAAGATGGGCATCTGGGGGCGGGAGGCGGCGGCGGCGAGGGGGTCGCGGTCGCCGTCGTCGCGGACGATGAGGGCGTCGGGCTGGACGGTGGCGAAGATGTCGGTGAGGGAGTCGGCCTTGAGCCAGGGGTTGACGGGGACGATGATGCCGCCGGCCTTGACGAGGGCCCAGTAGAGGAGGAAGTACTCGAGGCAGTTGGGGAGGCAGACGGCGATGGTGGGCGAGACCTTGCCGGTGGCGCGCTGCAGGCCCGCCGCCAGGGCGGCGCACTCGGCGTCCGCCTCTCGGTAGGTCAGCCGCCGCTCGAGGCAGACGGCGGCCAGACGGTCCGGCGCGGAGGCGACGGCGTGGTCCCAGAATTCGCGGGTGGTTCGGTAGTCATCGGTCAGCATGGCAGCTCCTGTGGGCAATGGGGGTGGAAGTCCTCTGGTGTCGTCAACTTCCCCTAATGTCTATTAAAACGCAGTATTTTCAACTTTATTGACGGCAAAAAGGTGCTATATTGCAGCCGTGCCGCAGAGAACCGTGAGAAACAGAGGAGCAGACCTGTATGGCTGACAAGAAGAAAGGCAAGGAGCAGAAGGGCGGGAGCCGCTCCATCGCGCAGAACCGCAAGGCGTTCCACGACTACTTCGTGAAGGAGCGCTTCGAGGCGGGCATTGCGCTGACGGGGACCGAGGTTAAGTCGTGCCGTGCCAACGGCGTGTCGCTGGTCGACTCGTACGCGACCATCACGCGCGGTGAGGTGATGCTCCTGAATGTCCATATCGCGCCCTATGCGTTCGGCAACCGCGAGAACCATGAGCCGCGCCGCGACCGGAAGCTCCTCATGCACAAGCGCGAGATCGCGAAGCTCAAGAAGAGCGTCGAGCAGAAGGGACTCACCCTCGTCCCGCTTGCGTTCTACTTCAACGAGCGCGGCAAGGTCAAGGTCGAGCTCGGACTCTGCCAGGGCAAGCAGGCCCACGACAAGCGCGAGGCCATGAAGGAGTCCATGGACAGGCGAGACATGGCGCGGGCCATGAAACGCTAGCTCTGCCGCGCCGCCCTCTGACTGACGCCGTTGTAACCCATCCCCTTGAAGGTAATGTGCCGTGCTTGTAAGTGACTTTGACTATGATTTGCCGCAGGAGCTGATTGCGCAGCATCCGACCCAGCGGCGCGACGAATCGCTGATGATGACGCTGGGGCGGACGAGCGGCCACCACGAGATCCATCCGTTCGGGGACATCGTGTCGTACTTCCGTCCGGGCGACTGCCTGGTGCTGAACGAGACGCGGGTGATCCCGGCGCGGCTGTGGGGCCATCGTCCGACGGGCGGACGGGTGGAGGCGTTCATGCTGGAGGCGGAGGCGGACGGCACCTGGGCGTGCTTCCTGCGTCCGGGACGGCGGCTGCCGGTCGGCAGCCGCGTCGAGCTGGACCAGGGCGACTGCGGCGGGTTCACCGTCGTGGACAAGAATGCGGAGGGCACGTTCCATGTGCGCTTCGACCAGGAGGATGTGCTGTCCATCCTGGAGCACTATGGGAAGATACCGCTGCCGCCGTACATCTCGCGCGAGCCCGACCCCGAGGACAAGGAGCGCTACCAGACCGTCTACGCGCGTGTGCCGGGCGCGGTCGCGGCGCCCACGGCGGGCCTTCACTTCACGGAGGCCATTCTCTCGGAGCTGGAGCGTCGCGGGGTGACGCTGGCGCGCCTCACGCTGCATGTGGGGGCCGGCACGTTCCGTCCCGTCTCGTGCGAGCGGGTCGAGGATCATCTGATGCACGAGGAGAGCTATGTGCTGCCGGAGTCGTGCGCGGCGGTCATCAACCGCACGCATGAGCAGGGCGGACGCGTGTTCTGCGTCGGGACGACGACGGTGCGCGTCCTGGAGACCTGCGCCTCGGAGACGGAGGCCGGCAAGGTCGTCGCCGGCGAGGGGCGCACCCGCATCTTCCTGTATCCGCCCCGGCGGCCGCGCGTCGTGGATGGGCTGCTGACCAACTTCCATCTGCCGCAGTCGACGCTGCTGATGCTGGTCTGCACGTTCTGCGAGCACGACAAGGTGATGGCTGCGTATCGGGAGGCGGTGGCGCGTCGGCTGCGCTTCTTCAGCTACGGCGACTGCATGCTGCTGTTGCCCGAGGATGGTGAGGCGGCGCGATGAGCGGCGGCGTCTGGGTCGTCAGCCGCTGTCTGCTGGGCGAGCCCTGCCGCTATGACGGCGCCTCGCGGGAGAGCGCTGCGGTGCGCGCGTTCCAGGCGTCGGCTGGCGGGACGGTGTGCGCGGTCTGTCCGGAGTGCGACTGCGGGCTGGGCTGTCCGCGCCCGCCGATGAGCCTGTCGCGGGACACGGGCGGCGTGGTGCGGCTGACGGACGAGCGCGGCGTGGAGCAGACGGAGCGTCTGCTGGCGTGGTGCGGCGCGTGCGTGGAGCGTCTGCGGGGACAGGATGTGCGCGGCTTCGTGCTGAAGTCGCGCAGCCCGAGCTGCGGCGTCGGCAACACGCCGGTGGCGGGCTGCGAGCATCCCGGCGACGGGCTGTTCGCGGCGGCGGCGCGGGCGGCGTTTCCAGGCGTGCCGCTGCTGTCGGAGTGGGAGGTTCCGGGCGGTGCGGAGGCGCTGTCGGAGTCGACGCTGCTGAAGCGGGTGGAGCGGGTGGCGCGGATGCTGCTGGCTGGGAGCGAGGCCTGCCACGACTGGGATCATACGCTGCGGGTGCGCGCCAACGCACGGCGGCTCATGGAGCGCGAGCCGTGTGACCGACAGGTCGTCGAGGCGGCGACGCTGCTCCATGACATCGGCCGGCCGGCGGAGGTCGCCTCGGGCGGTCGCCTGGATCATGCGGCGCATGGCGCGTCGCTGGCGGAGGAGTGGCTGCGCGCCGTGGGCGTCCGCGACGAGTCGCTGGTGCGGCGGGTGGGACGCTGCGTGCGGTGCCATCGGTTCCGCAGCCGCGAGCCAGGCGCGCGCCCGACCACGCTGGAGGAGCGCATCGTCTACGACGCGGACAAGCTGGACTCGATAGGCGCGATCGGTATCGGCCGTGCGTTCCACTTCGCCGGCGGCCTGGGGGCGCGCGTCCACAACCGCGCGTCGGAGGCTCTGGCGGGCGCCAGCTACGGACGCGAGGACAGCGCCTACCGGGAATATCTCGTCAAGCTGCGCCACGTCCATGGACGGATGCTGACGGCGGCGGGGCGCGAGCTGGCCGAGCGCCGTCACCGGTTCATGGAGGCGTTTTTCGCGGAGCTGAACGCCGAGTGCGGCCTGGAGGAGGAGACGACCGCGCCCAAAAAGTGACGGGCGAGGGAACAATGCCGATGTGCATGAGTCGTTTATAGTGATATAGTAGCGAAAACGAAAGACGATGATGGAGCAGAGTGGCTGACGGGGCGTCGCGCCGCAGTCACATAGCACTCAGGAGAATGCTTATGGAACAACGAGTCACTCGCAGATGGCTGGCTGGCGTGGCGCTGGCGGCCATGCTGGCGATCCCGACCCCCTGCGCCTGGGGACAGCACCGGCCCGGCCCCGCAGGAGGGCCGCCGCCCCGTGGCGAGGGAAAGCCGATGCCGCCGCCCCCGCGCAGGGGGCCGGAGCCGCCGCCGCGCCGTCCGCAGGCGTCGGTGGAGACGCTGCCCAACGCGGCCATCACGGTGTCGCGGATACGTCGTCTGCCGGAGAATTTCCAGCAGGTGAGCTCGCTGTGCTGGAGTCCGGACGGCCGGAGTCTGCTGGTGGATCGGGTGCGCAACGGCGTCTACGAGATGGCGGTGGTCGATGTGCCGCCGGAGTGGAATGAGCGGCAGCGGCTGCGCGAGAAGACGCTGCTGAGCGTTCCCATGACCATGCGCCGCTTTGGCCAGCAGCACCGCGGCGCACCTCGGTGGCGCCCGGGGCGTCCGGGACAGTTTGTCTTCGTGTCGCAGATGCCGCAGGCGCGCGACTACAATGCGTCGATGCCCTGGAACGGCTGGTTCTGCAATCTGGAGCTCGGCGACATACGCCATCACCGCGTGGTGCCGCTGACGCAGAACAACCCGTCGCAGCAGCGTCCGCAGGGCGCGGCCAGCCCCGCCTTCTCCCCGGATGGACGTCAGCTCTTCTGGTGCGGCGTGAATGGGCGCGACAAGGAGAACACCATGTGGGGACAGCGCCAGATGTATCTGGCCGAGGTGCTGGAGCAGGGCGGACGCACCACGCTGGCCAACGTCCGGCAGGTGCGACATCCCGAGAGCGGCTCCTTCGTCGAGACCTACGGCTTCAGCCGCGACGGTGGCTCGCTGCTCTACGCCGCCAGCCAGAAGGAGCGCCCCTGGTTCTTCATCGATCTCTTCGGCTACGACATGAAGCAGGGCATCCTCCGCAACCTGACGGAGGACGCCTCCGGCTGGAACCGCTGGGCCAGCTACTCGCCCCAAGGCAGCAAGATCATCTGGAGCTCCGCCTTCGGACTCATCAACCCCAACATGGGCGTCGGCGGCTCACGCTGGCAGCTCGAACTCCGCAGCGAACTCTGGCTCATGAACGCCGACGGCTCCGACAAGCGACGCCTCACCAGCTTCAATCGTCCCGACACCATCGACAACCGCCTGCTCGGCATCACCTCCTACCAGCACTGCTATGTCGGCGAGTCCGCCTGGAGTCCCGACGGACGGACCATCGCCGCCGTCGTCCACCTCAGCGGACAGGTTCCCACGTCCATCGTCGTGCTGCTCGACGTCGTGGCGCGATAACGACGACGCCTGTCTGCATTCCGGGGGGGCGCGCCGCTTCGCGGCGCTTCACCCCCGGTTAATCAGGGAACGCCCCTCCGGGGCTTTCTTTCCGCCTCGCTTCGCTCGGCGGAATTCGGTCGCGCCGCTGACGCGGCGCTGGCGCG
>CALZPA010000180.1 GCA_945827525.1 uncultured Lentisphaeria bacterium
AAAAATGTGTTTGCCAACAACGCCTCATTTATTGCTCTCTCCATTTGGAGTTATTCTGACAATCCAGATTTTACCTTTTCCACGTCCTTTTCCCTCCAACAAGCCAACTTCCTGAAGTGCATTTGTAGCACTTTGCACACTGCTTTCAGCAATCTTAAGTTGTGCAGCTATGTCCTTACGAGGCAGTGTTGCATCTGCGACCAGGCATTCCCACACATTTTCACAAGTCTTGCGGAAATCCTTACGATAGTTTTTCATTATAGCATCAAAATCAGGTTTCTGACCGACTTCCGTGGTTTTCTGACCGACTTCCGTGGTTTTCTGACCGACTTCCGGCGGTTTTCTGACCGACTTCCGGCGGTTTCTGCACCGACTTCCGGCGTTTCTGCACCGACTTCCGTGGTTTTCTGACCGACTTCCGTGGTTTTCTGACCGACTTCTGATGCATTTGCCTTGATTTCACCTGAAGCGATTGGGACACGATTGCCTTGTTCGTCAAACTCAGGACGATAGACCGTCACCATGAAATGCTGCGCATCAATGTCAAAGACGGGAGGCTGAAGTCCTGTGGCCTTGCAAATGTGGAAGATGTCCACCGTGCCTATGCCGAGTTCCTCGGAGAACCCATCTTCCTCCCTCTTCTCAACGGCATAGGCATGGGACACAGACAGTTGAAGATCAAGCAGAGGGGGGGGCGTCATGGCCCGGTTCGGCAAGGGCGGACAAGCGCCTGCGGCGCTCTGCCGCGAGGGCGGCGAGGCGCCGCAGGGACAAGCGCCTTGATGTCGCTGTGGGGCGTAGGCATGTTGCAAAGGCCTCTGGGGAGTGGCTCATTCCAGGAGCTCGGGATGGAGCAGGAAGTCGATGACATGGATGTGGAGGATGCCTTGGTCGTCGTACCAGCGCTTGCCGATGTCCTGGCGGACGATGACTCTGCGGAAGAAGTCACCGGTCAGTGAGAAGGGCTTGAGCTCTCGGAGGCGCTTCTCCTCCGTGTCCAGCGCGAACGCGGACTGGATGTAGACCCGCTGTCCGGCCTTGTTGACCACGAAGTCAATTTCGCGCGGCACGCGGCGCGTCTTGCCGTCCAGGGTCTCGCTGGACTCCACATAGCCGATGTCCACGGCATAGCCCCGTAGGACGAGCTCGTTGTAGAGGATGTTCTCCATCAGATGTGTGGGCTCCTGCTGGCGGAAGCCCGTGCGGGCGTTGCGGAGTCCCACATCCTCGCAGTAGTACTTGTAGGGGAAGTCGAAGTACCGTTTTCCCTTGACGTCGTAGCGTCTGACGCGGGCGAAGAGGTAGGCGTCCTCCAGATGCGCGAGGTAGGCGGCGACCGTGTTCGTCGCGCCCTGCTTGCCGAACTGCGCCTGCAGCGTCTTGGCGATGCTGCTGGGGTTGGTCAGCGAGCCGATGGACGAGCAGAGGAAGTCGACGATTTGCCCCAGCAGCTCCGGTCGCTCGATGGCATGTCGCTCCAGGATGTCCTTGAGATAGACCGTCTCGAAGAGGGTGCGCAGGTAGTTTTCCCGTGCTGCGTCGTCGGGGCGGGTCAGGCAGAAGGGCATGCCGCCGAAGCGCATGTAGTCGTCAAAGGCGTCGCGGCGGTCGAGCTCGACGGCGGAGAGGTATTCGGCGAAGGAGAGGGGATGGAGGCGTATCTCGTCTCCGCGTCCGCGGAATTCGGTGCGGATATCGGAAGAGAGCATGCGGGAGTTGGAGCCGGTTACATAGACATCCAGGTTCTCCAGGTGGGTGAAGCCGTTGAGGGCGTCGTAGAAGGTGATGGGGCGTCCCTGGGGATTGTAGGGATTGGGCTTCTCGTCCGACATCTGGATTTCGTCGATGAAGAGGTAGCGCTGGCGTTTGGCGTCCTTCATCCAGTTCTCGACATAGTCGGCCAGGAAGAGCGGGTCACGGAAGCGAAGGCCGGGCTTGGCGTCGAGCTCGAGGGTCAGGATGTCCTCCTCGCGCACGCCCTGGGTCAGCAGGTGCTTCCGGAACAGGGTCTTGAGCAGGAAGGACTTGCCGCAGCGGCGAATCCCCGTGATGACCTTGATCTGGCCATTTCCCTGATAGGCGATGAGCTGTTTCAGATATCTGTCGCGCGCGATTTCCATAAGTGCCGTCGGCTGTCTTCGATTGCTGTTGGATGCAGGGCAACAACATACTCCTTGCCGCACGGGCTGTCAAGCTCGGACATTGAGAGATAGGGGGAAATTTCACCTTAATTCTCAACTGGAACGGCGTCGCGAAGCCCAACTCCACCTGGAGCGTTAGCAAAGGTCGGTGGCGGGCCACGATGACAGCCGTTTTCCGCCCGACGGCGAGAGCGCTGTCGGGACAGGCGCCGATGCGCGGCGCAGGCACTTCAGTCTCTAGAATTTTTGTACGATGGGGTTGCCGCTGTCGTCGAAGGAGACGAAGATGAAGGAGGATCCTGGGAGCCTTTGGGCCAGTTTGGCGGCGACGTCGGGGCCGCCGACGAAGGCGGTGGTGGAGCAGACGTCGGAGAGGGTTGGGTCGGTGGTGACGGCGGTGACGCCCTCGTAGTGCTGGGGCGGGGCGGCGGGACGGCCGGTGCGCGGGTCCATGATGTGTCCGATGCGCTGTCCCTGGATGATGCGGAAGCGCTCGTAGTTGCCGCTGGTGGCGACGCACTGTCCGGCGAGGGTGACGGTGGCGACGGTTCGGTCGTGGTCGCGCGGGTTGCGGACGCCGACCGTGTAGGCGTCGAGGGGCGGCAGATGGGTCTCGGAGCAGAAGATGTTGCCGCCGAGGTCGATGAGGAACGCCTGGAGGCCGTGTTGGCGGGCGATGTCGATGGCGAGGTGGAGGGCGTAGCCCTTGGCGATGCCGCCGAAGTCGAGGGACATGCCGTCAGAGGGGAAGCGGACGGTGTGCTGCTGGCGGTCGAGGATGAGCTTGTCGAAGCCGACGAGGCGGCGTGCGGCCTGGATGTCGTCGTCGGAGGGGAGCTGTCCCTGTTTGGTGCGGAAGCCCCAGAGCTTGAGGAGGGGGCCGACGGTGGCGTCGAAGAGGTGGTCGGAGAGGGTCCAGGCCTGTTCGGCGCGCAGGAGGAGGTCCCAGAGGAGTGGGGAGCAAGCGAAGGGAGTGTGTGCGGCGGTGGCGTTCAGTCGCGAGAGTTCGCTGTCGGGGTCGTAGGCGTTGACGGTGCGGTGGAGTTCGGAGAGTCGGTCGAGGATGTCTCGGACGGCGGCGTTGACGGCGGGGCCTGGCGGGTCGTAGAGGGTGAGCGTGGCCTGGGTGTTGAAGATGGGGAACGCGAAGCAGTGCGCGGTGGCGGGCTGGACAGCTCCGGCGGGCGCGGCGTCGGCGCCGCGCGGCTGGCTGAAGAAGTGCGCGAGTGCGGCGCAGAGGAGGCAGGCGGCGGCGAGGGCGAGGGACGGCAGGAGTCGGCGGAGGCGTTCCATGGTGGTGGTCAGGCGAGGGCGTCGAGGGCGCGTTCGCGCGTGGCGGTGGCCATGGCGAGGAAGCCGGGGAACATGCTGGCCTCGGTGGCGGCCTGGACGAGCATGTTGAGGCCGGGGATGATGTAGTCTCGGTATCCCTGGAGTCCGTCCTTGAGCCAGAGTTTGCCGTAGGCTCCGAGAGCCTGGAGGAGCCGCTGGCAGGCGGCGGCGTGGAGGACGTCGGCGGAGGGTGGTGTGCCGGAGAGGAGGTGGACGTGTCGGCAGTAGTCGCTCCAGACTCGGGTGCGCAGTCCGGGCTCGTACTGCTGGTAGGGGTCGTAGAGGAGGGAGGCGAGGTCGTAGGCGGCGCAGCCAAGTCGCATGCCCTGGAAGTCGATGAGGTAGACGTCGCCGTCGAGGACCTTGATGTTGGCGGACTGGAGGTCGCGGTGGATGGGGACGAGGGGCTGCTGGAGGAGGAGGGTGCGGATGGCGCAGTAGTCGCGCGCGGTCTCGGCGTTCCAGAGCTGCGGGGCATGGAGGAGGGCGTCGAGGATGTTGTTGCGGAAGTAGTCGCGCTCCCAGTCGTAGAGGCCCTTGGTGAAGCCCTTCTGCAGGGGGAGCTCCTCGAGTCGGACGGCCTGGTCGCCGCGGACATGGAGGATAGCGACCTGCTCGACGACCTGTCGGAGGAGCTGCTCGTGGAGCTGTGGGGCGCAGAGGTTGATGTCGTTCTGGCCGAGGTCTCGTGAGATGAGCTCGAAGGTGTCGGCGAGGTGGAGCTTGACCTCGGGGACTCGGATGCCGAGTCGGCAGAGGAAGTCGGCGATGGCGGCGAAGCCGGCGTTCTCGCGCCGTTCGGGGTTGTAGGCGCACCAGACCCAGGAGCGGTCGCCGGCGGCGAGCCGCTGGTAGAGGCGTCCGCTGCCCTGTTTGCGCAGGGGGGTCAGGGTGGCCTCCTCGGGGCGGATGTTGAGGGTGGTGAAGATGCGCGGGTCGGGTCGGCGGTTGTCCTGGACGGGCGCCGGCGGCTGGACGTCGTTGCCGGTGAAGATGCCGTCGGCGTAGAGCAGGGGGCGCGGCAGGCTCGTGTAGTCCCAGAGGACGGCGTTGTGCAGTTGCGAGCCGGAGGGGACATGGAGCTCGCGTCCCAGTCCGAGGGCGCCGGAGCAGGCGACGCCGCGCAGCTCCAGCTCGAAGCGTCGGCGCGACTGCTCGGCCTGGGCGTTGCGCAGGAGCGTGTGGTGGCTCAGGGAGCAGTCGACGATGTCGCCGTGGGCGCGGATGTAGTCGCCGGGGGTGCCGATGTCCGACCAGTAGACGTCGGGGGCGGCGATGACGGCCTGGACGTTGAGTCCGGCGTCGAGGGCGCGCTGGTAGGCGTCGATGATGTCGGGCGCCTCCGAGTCCGCGTCGAGGAAGTCGAGGACGCGCCGGCGGAGGAGGTGGATGCCGGAGAAGGTGTAGCGGCCGTGCGAGGGGTCGCGGAAGCGCTGGATGCGTCCGTGGATGTCGACGGAGACGGAGCGTGGCCCGCGTCCGGGGATGAGCAGGCAGGTCACGTCCGCGTCGGCCTCCAGATGGCGGCGGATGAGCGAGCGGAGGTCGTAGTCGACGATGATGTCGACGTTGTGGACGAGGAAGTGTTCGGCCTCGGGGGCGAGGGAGACGCCCTGCCGGAGTCCGCCGCCCTGGTTGAGGAGCCGCCCCTCGCAGGAGACGCGCAGTCCCCAGCCGTGCTGTGCGGCGAGCTGCTGGCAGGCCTCGTAGACGCGCTCGCCCTGGTAGTGGGCGTTGACGATGATGTCCTTGAGGCCGGCCTCGCTGAGGACGGAGGCGGCCAGCGTCAGGAGGGGGACGCCGCAGAAGGGGACGAGCGCCTTGGGTCGCACGAGCGTGGCGGGTCGCAGTCGCGTGCCCCGTCCCGCCGCGAGGATGAAGCCGCAGACGTTGGGCTGGAGGGTCTCGGAGGTCACTTCGGTTCTCATGGTCATGCGCGTGTTGCTCCCCGGTGTCCGCTCACTTGCGCAGGCTGTCTGCGGGCACCCATTCCTGCTCGGAGGAGTTCGGGAGCTTGCGCTGGCGGAAGCCCTGCTTGGTCCAAAAGTCGCGGATGAAGGCGTCGCGGCGGGCCATGCGGTCATTGATGAGCTTCTGGAGGAGGGCGGGACGCGCCAGCCAGAGGCGGGTGTCGGAGGACTGCATGGTGGCCTCGTCGTTGAGAAGGTTGGGGAGATAGCCGGCCTTGAGGAGGGCCTTGGGGAGCTCCTTGGCCAGCCGCTGCTTCAGTGGCTTGTCGTAGGCGCGGGCGATGTCGATGTGGGCGTTGCGGACGGCCTGGTCGAGATAGGCCTCATGCTCGTCCTCCCAGAGTTGCGCGCGGGTGTCGGAGGACAGATCCTCTCGGGCGATGACGCGGCTGCCGATCTTGATGATGCTCTTGGACTTGCCGGTGATCTGGCCGGTCACGATCCTGTTCTGCCTGGTCTTGACGGAGATGGTGGCCTGGGGGCTGGTGATGAGCGGCAGCTTCCGCTCCGCCTCGGCGCGCGCCTGGCTGTCGGTCAGCAGGTTCATCTCCCGGGCCAGCTCCTCCTTCAGGCGCGACTCCACCTGCATCTGGATGTCCGCCACGGACTGCGTGGGGGCGACGGCGAGGAACGCCGCCATGCCGTCGGCGTCGGGGAGGCCCAGGAGCGTCCGGGCATCGCCCGTCCCGCCCGTCAGCCGTGCGCTGACCGCCGGGTCCGACAGTAGGCTGGCCAGCTCCGCCAGGGCGTCGCGGCGGACCTTCTCCGGCGCGAACTCATGCGCCAGGCTCTTCTCCAGCTCCGCCTGCACCTGCTCGCGCCGCGCCGTCTCCTCCTCCGTCAGCGCACGGTTCGGGTTGCGCTTCTTGAAGCATCCCGGAGCCCACAGCAGCGACAGACACAGAACAAACGGCAGTATCGGCAAGGCAGGACGTCTCATGGCGGCTCCCAAAAGGCTAAGGACAGGGTGACACACAACAACAGGCTCCCGCGCGCGGACAGCCGCGCGACGGCACGTGCATGGTGCAGAATTTACCTGCCCGACAGGGAGAATTCAACCGTCCCAGGCCTGGTTTTGCTGACTTGCGGCGGTGTGCGTCCGATACCCGAAAGGGCACTGATTTGCATTGGTCGCGGCAACATGCTACACTATTCGGCCTGACCGCTTGGCGCATCGATGCCGTGCGGGACACCAGTAGCCCGAATCCACCTTTCTTTTTCTCAGGAGAAGCCGAGCATGTATTGCACCCATTGCGGACAGATCATTGATGACCAGGCCGCCGTCTGCCCCCATTGTGGCGTCGCCGTCGGTACGCAACGGCGATTCTGTGCCCACTGCGGTGCCCCGGTGACGCCCGAGCAGGCTGTCTGCCTGAAGTGCGGCTGCGCCACGGCGACCAGCCGGAGCCCATTCGCCAACCTGCCGCAGGGGCTGGTCGTCTATAGAGGTCAGTCTGTCAACGTCGCGGTGCTGCTCAGCTGCCTGCTTCCTGGCGTCGGGCAGATCTATCTGGGGCAGACCATGAAGGGATTGGCGCTGCTCGTTCTCGCCCTCGTGCTGGGCAGCGCCACCTTGGGGACGCTGGGTGTCGTTGTCTGGCTGGTCGCCCTCATCGACGCCCACAAGATAGGCACCAAGCTGGCCGCCGGCCAGCCCGTTCGTGAGTGGGACTTCTTCTAGGGGCGTCTGTCCGTCGTCCCGGACGTCTGACCAGCCGACGCGCGAGGTTTGCGCCGCACGTCTTGAGACGGCCGGCCTCGTCCTCTGTCTGCTGGGGGCCGCCGCGCTTGTCTGGTTGCGCGTAGACGTCTCGCAAGGCGTGCTGCCTTCCTTCTGGAGCTGGCTGGGGCATCGCGGTTTTGTCTGTCCGCTCTGTGGCGGCATGCGCGCCTTTGTCCGGGTGGTCGCCCTGGACTGGGGACAGGCTCTCCACGACAGTCTGCTGGGCACATTTGTCGCGGTCTGGCTGTTGCTGACCCTGCCGTTTCGGCTGGCCTTCGTCTGCTGTCCTGGCCAGCCGCGCTGTGCCCGTCTTGGGCAGCGGCTCAGGCGTCTGGAGCGTCCGCCCCGCCTGTTGCTCCTGATGGCCCTCTCCCTCTGGCTCCAGCTTTATCTCCACTATGTCCACGGCTTCGTCTGGACGCCCCTGCAGCAACTGATGGCGCAGCCGTGAGGGGGAGCACATTCATTTAGAACTTATCCGTAAATAACACCTAATTTTCTGTAAACAATGATGGCGGCCGC
>CALZPA010000181.1 GCA_945827525.1 uncultured Lentisphaeria bacterium
GCCCGACGGCGGGGGTGCCGTCGGGCCAGGCGCCGCTGGCGCGGCGCACTGTTTCACGAGCGGGTCAAGCTAGCTGCACGAGTAGAGGGAGGCGGTGCGGGTGTGGAAGCCTGAGCCGTAGTGTTGCCGTTGTCCGTTGGGGAGTATGATCAGTGCGGTCATGCCGAAGGGGATGTTGACGTGGAGGGTGAAGGTGTCGTAGCGGCGAGTCCAGCGGATGGTGAGCATGCCCAGCTCGGTGCTGACGCCACAGTGGACAGACTGGAGAGCTGTGGGGCAGGAGGGCTGGATGAGAACCTCACGGCAGCCCGGCTCGGTGAAGCGGATGCCGGCGAGGTAGGCGTAGAACCAGTGGTAGATGGCGCCGTACATGGGATGGCAGTGGGAGTTCATGCCGGCGTCCTTCTTGAGCTCAAAGCGCTCCCAGATGGTGGTGGCCTCCTGCTGGATCATGTAGCCGAAGCTGGGGTAGGTGTCGCGGGTGATGAGCTGATAGGCGGTGTTCTGGAAGCCGTAGTCGCAGAGGACCTCGAAGAGATAGCGGGTGCAGAGGTTGCCCGTGGTGAAGCGGAAGTCGGCGTCGATGAGCTGCTGGTTGAGCCGTTTGGCGGCCTTGTAGGCGTCCCCTTTGGGGAAGATGCCGAGCCAGAGGGGGAAGACCGTGGTGGCCATCGAGCCGGTGGCGAAGGTGGCGGTGGCGGGGTCATACCATTTGTCGAGCATGGCCTGTCGGACGGCGTCGGCCTTCTTCTCGTACTCTTCGACGAGCTCGTATCGGCCGAGGATTCTGGCGAACTCGACGATGGTGCGGCAGTTGAAGTAGGAGTAGCCGGTGGACATGAAGATGCCGGGGGTGACGCCGGAGCGGGCGCCGCCGGGCTTGTCGCAGGCGTAGTCGGGCGCGGCCCAGTCGCCGTAGTTGGAGTAGTTGACGATGTAGTTGTCGGAGTGGGCGAGGAGGCAGTCGGTCCAGGCCCTGAAGGCGTCGAAGGCGTAGGCGAGGAAGGCCTTGTCTCCGGTCTGGGCGTAGAGTTCGCGTCCGGCGATGAGGAAGGAGGAGCAGACGGGGTCGGCGGGCTGTGAGCCGAAGACGTAGGGTTCGGTGCAGGCGATGCCGCCTTCGGGTGATTGTCCGTTGATGCAGTCCTGGATGATCTTGCGGAACATGGTGGCGGACTCGAAGGCGTAGGGGAAGGCCTCGAAGCGGACGGTGGCGTCGTTGAGCCAGCCCATGCGCTCGTCGCGCTGCGGGCAGTCGGTGAGGATGCCGTGGGTGTTGGCGCGTTCGGTCTCGAGGCAGCAGTCGTGGATCTTGTTGATGAGCGGGTTGCCGGAGACGAAGAAGGAGGGCTTGTCGAGGTTGTTGCGGAGCGAGACGGCGACGATGGCGTCGGGGGAGATGGCGGGGCCGAGTCCGGTGACGTGGGCATAGCGGAAGCCGTGGTAGGTGAAGGGCGGCTGGAACCAGGTGGTTCCGTCCTCGCGTCCGGAGGCGATGTAGGTGTCGGTGGCCTTGGCGGAGCGGAGTGTGGCGGAGTAGATGTAGCCGTTTTCATCGAGCTCCTCGGTGTGGGCGATTTGGATGACGGTTCCCTCGCGGAGTCCGGCGGGGATGCGGATGCGGAGGACGCCGGCGAGGTTCTGGCCGAAGTCGAGGATGCAGTCGTTGTAGAAGGACCATTGGTCGATGGGCTGTCGGGTCTCGGCGGAGGCGATGGGCGGGAGCTCCATGGGGACGAGCTGTCCGAGGCCGTCGGCGGGATGGCGGATGGCCGCCTGCGGGGGCTCGTAGTCGGCGCGGGCGTGGGCGCACTCGCATTCGCATTCGTCGTCGTCGTGGTGGTGATGGTGTGGCGGCTCGTCCCAGCCTGGGATTTCGAGTCTGGCGTCGTAGGTGGTGCCGTTGAAGAGGTCGTTGTAGGTGATGGGGCCTCCGGAGACGGTCCAGGAGTCGTCGGTGACGATGGTGGTGGAGGTGCCGTCCTGGAAGTCGATGACGAGCATGGCGGTGAGGAGCGGGTCGCCGCGGAAGGGGATGCCCTGTGGCCGGGACTCGTCGATGTTCTTGGTGGTGCTGTTGTCGCGCCAGCCTAGTCCGACGATGATGCCGAGACAGTTGTCGTCCTGGAGGAGCTCGTCCTGGATGTCGGGGTAGAGGACGTACTGGGCCTGCTTGGAGAAGTCGGTGACGGCGGGGTCGAGGGGCCAGTCGTCGGTGAGTCCCTCGTCGAGGGGCCTTCCGTTGAGGGAGACGCGCTGGTATCCGATGCCGCAGGCGTAGAGTCTGGCGTTGCGGACGGGCCTGTCGAGGGTGAAGGTCTTGCGGAAGTAGAGGGCGTCGGTGCGGAGTCTGGGGGTGGGTGAGCCGATCCAGGGTGCGTTCCAGGTGACGTCGGCGAGATAGAAGTAGTCGGTTTTGGGCTCGGAGGTCTCGCGGAAGGCATCGGAGATGGTGACGGAGACGTGGAGCATGGTGCCCTTGGGGAGGGTGTCGGCGCAGGGGCAGACAAGGCACTGCTGGGCGGTTTCGACGGTGCCGCTGTCCCAGAGGACATGCTGGTCGTCGTCGGAGATGGTGACGTGGCAGGAGCGCTGTCGGTCGCTTTTGTGGATGGAGACGGCGGCCCAGGAGAAGGAGAGGCTGGGGGCGGAGGCGGCGATGTGAGAGCGGAGGGTGTCGCCGAGGGGGGCGTGGTTGACGCGGAGCTGGGTGATGGTGAGCATGGTGGTGGTCCTCGTTCAGGCTTCGGTGAGGATGCGGTTGATGCGGATGAAGTCGTCTTTGCGGAGGTTCCAGGCGGGGTCGTCGGGTGCGGAGCAGGTGCGGATGGCGGCGCCCCAGAAGCCGGCCTTGCGGATTTCGTGCGCGGCGTCCTGGAGGAGCTGCCAGTAGTCGTCGCAGTGTTCCTCCCACTGGAGGAGGTTGCTGCCGGGGAAGGAGCAGCTTTCGCCGAGGACGAGCGGGCATTGGGGGCAGAGTGCGGCCTGTGTCTGTCGGGCGGTGCGGAGGGCGTCGCGGAGGCGCTGGAGGTACTGGTCGCGGTCGGCGAGGAACTGTCGGATGAGGGCCTGTTCGAGATGAGGGATTTTCTGTGGGTCGAGCTGTGCGTAGAGCCAGACGCGGCGGTACCAGTCCTCGGCGGCGGGGATGCGTCCGTTGCGGGTGGCGCGGACGGCGGCGAGGGGAATCAGGGTGTCCTTGAGGTAGGGCTGTGCGCAGGCGAGTTCGCGGGGGTCGGTGACGTCGGTGCCGGCGGCGAGGAGTCGTCCCTGGAGGAGGGCGTAGATGGGCCAGAGGTAGTAGGAGTGGAGGTTCCAGACCTGGCAGTTCCGGGGGAAGAGGGAGGGCTTGGTGGCGGGGGTGTAGGAGTCGTAGGCGAAGAGGACGTCGGGGTGCCGCTGGCGGAGGAAGGCGATGGCGTCCTCGTGGGAGCGCCGGAGGGCCTCGTGCTCGGGCAGGGCGGCGTTGCCGTAGCCGCCGACGAAGTAGAGTCCGTCCGCCTCGTTGAGGATTTCGGCGAAGGCGAGTGCCTGGAGGTGTCCGCGCTGCCGGAGGAAGGTGAGGAGGTGGTCGAGCTGCTCGGCGAAGTAGCGGAATTTCTCGTGGTTGGGGATGAGGTGGAGGCGGGCGTTGAGCCGTTCGTCGCCGCAGTACCAGCAGGTGTGGAGGTAGTACCAGGAGGAGAGGATGACGAGGACATGGTGTCGGCGCGCAGCCTGGAAGAGGAGGTCGAGGCGTTCGAGGAGGTCGCAGTCGCCGCCGTCGCCGACGCACCAGGACTGCCGGATGTCGCGGGTGAGTCCGGTGAAGGGCTCCTGGAGGGTGACGGTTCCGCGTGGCGGGGTGGCGGTGAAGTCGATGAGACCGGCGCCGTCGTCGCAGCGGACGCAGTTGAAGCCGTGTGCGGCGATGTCGGCTATGGTCTGGTCGAGGTCGTGGTAGGCGCCGTGTCCGGGGGTGTCATGGAGGAGCCAGATGGGGAAGGAGATGGCGAGGTGCTGGGAGCGGTTCATGGCGCGGTCTCCGGGGCGGGAGCGCCCCGTCTGGCGGCGTGTCGGGTGATGGGGTTCCGTCAGGCGGGGCGCGTGTGGAGGGGTGGTGTCAGGTCAGGTCACTTGGCGTCGCGGAGATCATCGAGGGTGTGTCCGCACTCCTTGAGGATGTCCTCGCAGTTGACCTTGACGCCGTTGAGGTGTCCGGTGCGGAGGAGCGTCTCGGTGAAGAGCGCGACCCGTGAGCCGAAGATGAAGGGCACGCGGTTGATGCGGACCTTGTGGCGGAGGAGCTTGACGAAGTTGTCGACGGGCGAGAGCGGGTAGCCCTCGGGGCGTTCGAGGGGCTCCTCGAAGGTCTTGTTGGAGGCGTAGTCGTGGGTGAAGACCTTGTCGCCGCGGAAGGTGATGGCGCCCTTGTCGCCGAGGATGCGCATCTCGTCGACGAAGCTGCCGTAGGGGATGCCCTGCGAGGGGTAGTCGGAGAGGATGACGACGCGTCCGACGATGCCGTTGGTGAGTTCGACGTGGAAGGAGCCGTTGGCCTCGACGGCGAGCTGGCGGTCATGCCAGAAGTTGTCGATGTGTCCCTGTGCGGAGACGGGGAGCTCGTCGAGCATCCAGAGGAGGATGTCCTGGTAGTGTGAGCCGGAGTCGTTGATCTGTCCGCCGCCGCAGATTTCGGGGACGCCTCGCCATTCGCGTCCGTTCCAGTCCTGCGCCATATAGACATAGAATTTGAGGACCTTGCCGATGGCTCCCTTGCGGATGAGTTCGCGGGCCTTGATGTACTTGAGCTCGAAGTGGCGCTGGTAGTGGACCATGCCGATGAGCTTCTTCTCCTCGCAGAGGCGGGTGATCTCGATGGCGTTGGCGGCGCCGCAGACCATGGGCTTCTCGCAGAGGACGTGGACGCCCTTCTCGAGGGCGTACTTCACATGGTCGTAGTGGGGGACATGGGGGGTGAAGACGCCGACGGCGTCGAGGTCGTTCTCGTCGATGAGCCGGCGGTAGTCCTCGGGGCCGGTGTAGCGCTTGAAGTCATCGCGGCCGAGGACGTTGGCGAGGTTGTCGAGGCGTGCGGGGTTGACGTCGACGGCGGCGACGATCTCGACTCCGAGCGGGTGCTTGGCCAGTTCCTGGAGGCGGCAGGTGCCCATGCCACCGCAGCCGATGGCGCCGAAACGGATGGGACGTGGGGAGGTTGCCATGAGAAGATTCTCCTTCTTAATTCGAGACAGGTGATGCTGTGCTTCTTTTGGATAGGGGGGGATAGGGGGCATGGCCTGGCCTTCGTAGGCTCAGGAAAATGCCCGCTGATAATCTAGCAAGACGGCAAAGAAATGCTAATGTATGCGGCGTCGTTTTTTGGTGTTTTCGTCAGGAGCAAGTCAGGCAGTGGTCATGTGGAGCTATTTGGATGGTCGCCGTGAGGCGATAGGCAGGGTTTTCAAGCGTGATGACCTTCGTGGGCTGTGGCCGGAGGAGCTGGACGCGGGTCTGGCGGAGCTGGCCGGGCGCTGCTTCATGGAGCAGGTCGGCGCCGGTCGCGTGGCGGTCGGCCATGACGCGCGTCTGGGCTCTCCGGAGCTGGCGGAGGCGTTCTGCCGCGGGCTGGAGTCGGCCGGCGGCACGGTGCGCTGGCTCGGGCTCTGCTCCAGCGAGCAGGTCTACTTCATGACGGGGCGTCACGGCGACGAGCTGGTCGCCGGCGCGATGGTCACCGCCTCACACAATCCCGCCGAGTACAACGGCATCAAGCTCGTCCGCAGCGGGGCGCTGCCCTTCATGGGCGCGGAGCTTCAGGAGCTGCGCCGCCGCATGGAGGCGGCCTGCGAGCTCCGTGAGGGGGACGACTGCCGCGAGGAGTTCGCGCAGCATCTGCTGTCGCTGGTGCCGCTGCCGCCGGCGGTCGCGGGCCAGCGGCCGCTGCGGGTGGTGGTTGCCGCCGGGAATGGCGTCGGCGCCTGGGCGTTCCGTCCGCTGGGCGAACGCCTCGCCGGCTGCGGCGTCGAGCTGCACTACCTCGACGAGACTCCGGACGGCCATTTTCCCCACGGCGTGCCGAACCCGCTGCTGCCCGCGTACAACGAGAGGCTGGGCGCCGAGGTGCGCCGGCTGGGCGCCGACCTCGGCATCGGCTTCGACGGCGACGCCGACCGCGCCGGCTTCGTGGACGGCGACGGACAGTCCGTCCAGGCCTCGCAGATACTCGCCATGGTCGCGCTGGACCGCCTGGAGCGCCGCGGCGCGTCTGGCCCGCGCCCCGTCATCCTGCGCAACCTCTGCTGCAGCCGCCTGCTCGACGAGCTCTTCGGCAGGCGCGACGACGTGGAGCTGGTCGAGACGCCCGTCGGCCATGGGCAGATCAAGCGCCTGATGCGCCATCCCGCGTTCGCCGGGCGCGTCCTCGCCGCCGGCGAGCACTCGGGACACTACTTCTATCCCGAGTTCTACAGCGTGGACAGCGGCATGCTGACGGCGCTCACGCTGCTCCGGCACCTGCTGGCGCTGAGCCGTCGGGGACGGACGCTGGCCGACGAGCTGTCCGAGTGGCGCCGGCGCTTCCTCTGGAGCGGCGAGCGCAACTACCGTCTGGCCGACGCCGCGCAGGTCCGGCAGGCGCTGGCGAGGATGCGCGGTTTCGCCCAGGGCGAGCCGGGACGTCACCTGCTGGCCGTCCGTCCCTGTGCGTCGCTGGACGGCCTGCCGCTCGTCGCCGAGGACGATGGCGGCGCGACGCTGGCGCCGGACGTCAAGGTGTGCGTGTCGTCGCCGGACGGCGGCGGCTGGTGGCTGGTGCTGCGCCCCAGCGGCAACGAGCCGGTGTTGCGGCTCAACGTCGAGGTCTGGGACGGGTCTCGTGAGCGTCTGGACGCCCTGGTCGCCGCCGCCGAGCGGGTCATCCGGGGCGAGGAGTGAGGCGGCGGCTCACTGCCAGCGGTTGAAGCAGCAGACCTCCTCCAGCGGCCTGCGGACCTTGGCGGGAGGCTCGGCGCCGCCGTCCGCCGCATAGCCGAGCGCCAGCACCAGGCGCACCTCGCAGCCGTGCGGAATGCCGAAGTGACGCTCCATCTTCGACTGCTCATTGACGCCGATGACGCAGGTCGCCAGCCCCAGCGCGAACGCCTCATGGCACATGTTCATGCAGGCGGCGCCGAGGTCGCCCTGCGCGAAGCGCTGGGTGTCGTGGTAGTGCCGCTCGACCAGCTGCATGACCTTGGCTGGCTGCTCGACCAGCAGGATGAACGCAGAGACCTGATGCCGCCACGGCGCACCCGTCGCGCCGTCCGATGTCACCACCGCGTCGCACACCTTCTCCTTCGCCTCCGGATCGTCCACGACGACGAACTTCCAGGGCTGGGCATTGCAGCCGCTGGGGGTTAGGCGCCCCGCCTCGATGACCTGGAGCAACTGCTCGCGCGGGATGGTTCGGTCAGGCTGATAGGCGCGGCAGCTTCTGCGCTGACGCATGATGTCGAGAAAGTCCATTGTCTTTTGCCTCTTCTTTTCTCTTGTCGCTTTTATTCGCCTCGCTTCGCTCGGCGGTTTTTTCTCTCGTCACTCTCGTCACTCTCGTCGCTTTTTCTCCGCCTCGCTTCGCTCGGCG
>CALZPA010000182.1 GCA_945827525.1 uncultured Lentisphaeria bacterium
GACTTTTCTTGGAAAATAAAATGTATTCCCTAAACGCTGAAAGTTACGGTTAAATAATCTCTGTATGTTAACGCGGAGAGCATCGTCTGGAGTCTCCATCAGCTCATTTCCTGGAACAGGGACAGTCTGTATCGTGATGCAATCGGGAAATGGCTGTATATAGTCGCAAATGATGAAATCGCAGCCATACTCCAAAAAGGATGCGAAGAAATCCTGTCTCTTTTTTTCTTGTTCTGAAATTTCTTTCTTATCCTCGTTTATCGTCCTAAACCATTCTGTTGCCGTCTGGCCGGAGAGTATTTCCCACTCAATCGGAATTTTCATCTCAATGCCCAGCTCTTTATGTCTATAGGTCTTTGTCTTCTCGCTGGCAATATCATATGGGGGACGAGGCCAGGCATACCAGATGCAGCTACCCAATGTGACAAGGCACATCAGGGACAGCAGCCAGTGCCGCAGGGCAGATTTGAGCAGATGCGAGAAGAGGCAAAGGAGATTCCTGTACAGAGTCGAGCAGGCGTAGTGCACTTTGTCGGAGAGCTTTTCCCCATACAGGCACATCCGTACCGTGTTGTCAAAGGAGGCGATAGCCTCCGGCAAATTCGCCAGTCGTCTGCAAGGCTCCCTGTCGCAAAGCCGAATGGCCAGTCGAAAGAATAGTTTGTTCTGCAATGTCAGCGCGAGGCTCGGCGGCAGCGATGGAAACAGGTCAGCTCCATTTCCTGTGATACAGCAGTAGATGATTTTCCCGAAGGCGTAAAGATCATTGCGTTGGCGTGAGTCACCTGTGTTCGGGGAAGATTCCCTTGAGCGCTCCTCAGGCGGCAGGAAATCAAGCGTTCCTGCCAACTGTGTCATGCTGTCCGAGAGGGGAGAAAGAAGACCTAGGTCCGCCAGCTTGGGCTTGCCATTGATGAACAGGATATTCTCTGGCTTGATGTCCCTGTGGGTAAATCCAGCTTCATGCAGGACACGGATGGCCGCCAGGACATCCTGAAGGACAGGAATCACTTGCGCTGCGGGGAGTGCGCCTGACGCCAAGCGCCTGGCCAAGGTATCCGGTACATAGTCACCTGTATCGGATACGGCATCAGCTGGCTCCATGGTGTAGTAGAAATTGAACTCATCCTCTCCGACATGGAATAGGTGCAGAAGCAAAGGGCTATTCTCCGTAAGGCTGCGGAAATTCGTGATGCCTTTCAGTTCACGTTCCCAGCCAGAGCCAATCTTGTCTTTGGGGATGACCTTCAAGGCCACATGTCTCCCTGAAGCATCCTGGCAATAATAGACATCCCCATATGCCCCGCTTCCGCAGTGGGTCAAGACTTTCAGCCCATAAAGATAAGTCTCATTCTTCTGCATGAATCATAAGATGATGGGGTTGATGGATGCGTAGTCGGACGGGAAAAACACTGCCGTTGCGGCCTGCCAGCCGATTGAGTCGATTTTCGCCCGACGGCGAGGTCGCCGTCGGGACAGGCGCCGCTGACGCGGCGCGTTTTTGGTTGAGTGAGTCGACAAAAGCAGAAGTCCCGGCGCGGGTGCGCCGGGGCTTCTGTGTGTGGGGGGCCTTTTAGGTCAGGCCCGGGCGGGCGAGGGGGTCACGTCACTTGTCGTCGTCGTGTGACTCGAACATCTTGGCCTTCTCGTCGGAGGAGACCTGTCCGTTGTCGTTCTCGTCCTGCTTGCGGTTGGCGAGGTCGACGAAGAGTCGTTTGAGGTCACGGATGCCGCCGGCGACGAACCAGAAGGTGGTGATGACGCCGATGATGCCGGGGATGAGGAGGGAGGTGACGAAGAACTTGATGTTCCACCAGTTCTTGGGCCAGGTGTAGACGGCGTTCCAGATGATGGTGCCGCAGAAGACGATGACGAGGGCGTAGACGAAGGAGTACCAGAAGACGGACCAGGCGATGGCGCGGTCGGTGCGGGTGTATTCGGGGGTGATGCCGACGAGCTTGCCGAGGAGGTTCTTGAGGCTCCAGGAGGTGGGTTCGTGCTTGGCGGAGAATTCGTCGGCGTACTTGCCTCTGTGGAGGAGCTTGTCGAGGTTATAGGGCTTGTAGGTGAGGTAGGAGCCGACGACATAGCCGAGGCAGGAGACGACCATGGAGATGAAGGAGATCTCGAGGGAGTTGATGGGGAATTTGACGGCGTCCATCTTCCAGGTGACGATGGGGTCGGACCAGGCGGTGATGGCCTGGAGGAAGTTGTCGAGTCCCTCGACCCATCCCTTCTGCTCGATCCAGGGGTAGACGTGGTCGGCCCAGTTGCGCTGGAGGAGGAGTCCGGCGAGGGCGTTTCCGGAGCCGAGCGCGATGGAGCACCAGGCGCCGGTGAGGTTGCCGAAGCGCGAGTAGAGACCGCCGATCATGACGGGGCCGGCGCCGCCGAGCCAGAGTGCGCACATGATGGTGGTGAACATGTTGATGTAGTCGAGCTGGGTGAAGAAGAGGGAGACGATGAGGAAGAAGACGGCGACGAGGATGGTCATGGCCCGGAGGATGAAGAGGTGGAGCTTGGCGTCGAGGTGCTTCTTGAAGAGCGGGAGGACGACGTCCTGGACCATGGTGGAGGAGGCGTTGAAGATGCGGCTGTCGTCGGTGGAGATGAGGAGCATGATGAGGAGGAGGCAGAAGAGTCCGAGGAGTCCGGTGGGGAAGATGCTGGAGACGACGATGGGCATCATCATCTGGTTGTAGAGGGAGCGGAACTGCTGGAACTGGAAGCGTCCTTCGGGCGTGTTGCCGAGGGCGTAGCGGACGGTGTTGAGGTAGGTGGTGTCGAGGTTGTCCTGCTGGGAGAGCGGCTGGTCGAAGCGCTCCTCGGGGATGGTGATGGAGGCGATGGTGGCGTCGAGGTGTTCGCGGGCGGAGCTGCCGTCGTTGGCGACGGCGGCCTGTGCGGCGGCCTGTGCGGCGGCGAGTCTCTGGGCGTGCTGGGCGTCACGGGTCTGTTCGGGCAGGGCCTCGAAGGTCTTGATGTCGGTTGGGGGGATGCTGGTGACGGCGGCGCGGTACTGGGTCTCGAAGGCCTTGAACTGGCGGTTGCCGTCGGGCGTCTGTCCGAAGGTGTAGCGTGCGATGTCGAGGAATGGGGAGTCGGTGTTGTAGCCTTCGGGGAGCTGTCCCTTGCGCGGTGAGCGCGGCTGGTCGATGTTCTTGAAGTTGATGTCGACGATGTCCTTGAAGGAGGTGTCGGGGATGGTGATCTTGGGGTCCTGGAGGACTTTGGCGGAGAGTCTCTGGCGGATGTCGTTGTTGGTGATGCCGAAGCGGTTCTCTCCGTTGAAGTGGGAGGAGTTCATGAAGGTGATGACGATGACGGCGAGGAGGAAGATCATGAACCAGGAGAGTCCGTTGCGCCAGGCACCGAGGACGCCGGCCATCTTCTGCTCGTGCGGGGTGCGGGCGGAGCCGGAGGTGTCGTTGCCGAACCAACTGGCGCGGTTGAGGAAGGAGCCGCAGAGGGAGACGACGAGGGCGAAGAGATTGAAGTCGCGGAGCTGCTGGACGTCATAGGGGTTCATGAAGCTCTGTCCGGGGACGCGGTTCCACATGACGGGGGCGATGTCGTCCCACCAGGAGAAGTTGAGAAGGATGTAGCCGACGATGACGACGAAGATGGGGTAGGAGATGAGTCCCTGGAAGGAGTCGGTGATAAGGAGCGAGATGCGTCCGCCGGGGAGGATGAAGAGGAGTGCGAGGCAGAGGCAGAGGGTGACGATGATGGCGTAGCAGGGGAGGTTGACGCCGCAGATCATGACCTTGTGCGGGAGTCCGAGGAAGTAGATGAAGAAGTTGGTGGCGACGGCGGGGCCGATGGCGTTGGTGATGAGTTCGGCGATGGTTCGGAGCGTGGCGCAGAATAGCCGGAAGAACTTGCTGCCGTAGCGGAGCTCGAGGAACTGTCCCATGGAGAGGCATCGTGTCTCACGCCAGCGGTAGGAGCAGTAGCCGGTGAGGGAGATGAAGATGCCGACGGGGGCGATGATGGCGCTCCAGAAGCCGACGGCGAAGCCAGTCTGGTAGTTCTGCTCGCAGCCGGCGACGAGGGTGATGACGGAGAGTCCGGCGGCCATGTCGCCGACGGAGAGGAGATAGCGTCCGGCGATGCGGCCGGCGGCCAGGTAGTCGACGATGCCGCGCACATACTTCTTCGAGTAGACGGCGAAGATGGACAGCGCCGTGAAGGGGATGATCAGGATGCACCAATCCAACCAGCTCATGAAATGACAAGGCTCCTCTTTAGGGGTGATGGGGTCGACCGCGCCGCCGGCGCCGGTGAGAAAAACGCGCGAATCCGCGGACGTTTGGCCGGCGTGCGCGGGGGCACGGCTCCGCCCATTCCCTCCCCCTTCATGTTCTCGGGGAATGGCGGAGTGCGGTCGTTCGGGCTTGCCGACTGGCTGTGTCCACGGATTCGGTGAAGGCCGGTGCGTCTGGGCGCAGGCCAGCCAAAGGACGTAATGTATCTGCGAGTGGGGAAAAGTCAACCTCCCAGACGCAGATGTCAGAATGTGTCATCAGAATGCGTGTGCGTGGGGGGAGGCGCGGCGGTGCTGGTGATTTTTTATCATCTGGAAGGATGACTTATGGGAAAGAGAGTGTATGTTATGTGTTTTCCGCGATAGCTCGAGTCGTCTGGCCCCTCTGGCTGGCGTCCTGTGCGAGCGGAGAAGCGTCCTGTCCGGGCGGTGTGTGCCTGTGGCGGGGGAAGCGTTGCCCGGTTCCGCGGTCGAAGGTCTGGGCCGAAACGTCAACGAAAAGGAAAAGAGAATGGAACATCCCGTGTACAATTTCAATGCCGGCCCCGCGGTTCTGCCGAAGCCGGTCATGCTGAAGGCCCAGGAAGAGTTTGTGGACTACCACGGCTGTGGGTACGGCATCATCGAGGAGAGCCACCGCGCGAAGGCGTTTGACGAGGTGATACAGAGCGCCGAGTCGAACATCCGTGAGCTGATGGGCATCAGCGACGACTACGCGGTTCTGTTCCTGCAGGGCGGCGCGAGCCTGCAGTTCGCGATGGTGGCGATGAACCTGAACGTCCCGGGCAAGAAGGTCGGGTACTTCGACACGGGAGAGTGGTCGCACAAGGCGATCAAGGAGGCCAAGATCCTCGGCCTTGACCTGGAGCTGCTGTACGATGGCTCGAAGAAGAACTTCAGCATCATCGAGGGCATCGAGAACTGGAAGGTCGACCAGGAGCTGGCCTACGCCTACATGTGCATGAACAACACGATCTACGGCACCGAGTACCCGACCATCCCGAACACCGGCGACGTTCCGCTGGTCGCCGACATCTCCAGCGACTTCATGGGCCGCGTGGTCGACGTGAACAAGTTCGGCATGCTGTTTGGCGGCGCCCAGAAGAATATCGGCCCGGCCGGTGTGACGGTCGCCATCATCCGCAAGGATCTGGCGGCGCGCTGCCCCGCCACGGTCCCGACGATGCTCCGCTACAGCACGCACATCGACAAGGGCTCCCTCTACAACACCCCGCCCACCTTCGGCATCTACATGATTCGCCTCGTCACCGACTGGCTGAAGGGGCTCGGCGGCATCCCCGCCATCGAGAAGATGAACCGCGAGAAGGCCGCCAAGCTGTACGCCGCCATCGACAACTCCGACGGCTTCTTCTACGGCACGGTCGATCCCTCTTCCCGCTCCACCATGAACGTCACGTTCCGCATCAAGGGGCAGAATGAGGAGCTGGAGAAGAAGTTCGTCGCCGAGGCGAAGGCGAACGGCATGGTCGGCCTGAAGGGCCATCGCGCCGTCGGCGGTCTCCGCGCCTCCATCTACAACGCCATGCCCGCCGAGGGCGTCCAGACGCTCATCGACTTCATGAAGGAGTTCGCGCGCGTCAACGGCTGAGGTGACCTGACGTCATCAGAGCGGGCGACCTGCCCATAGGCGAAGGAGCCTCCCCCCGCGTCAACTGCGGGGGGAGGCTTCTCTTGTTGTGTGTCGGCCGGGGCTCAGCCCTCGTCGGCGGGGGCGGGCGGCGGGACGATGACGGTCATGGCCTTGGGCGAGACAGGGCAGGCCTTTTCGCAGGCGCCGCAGGCGATGCAGAAGTCGGCGTTGACCTGGGGAATTTCGAGTCCGGACTTGCGCTTGCGGACGGTGATGGCACCGGTGGGGCAGGCTCTGGCGCAGTGCCCGCAGTTGCGTTCCTGCTGGAGGACGCGGCAGCGCGTCGGGTCAAAGACGGCGGTTCTGCGGCTGTTGCGGGCGACGCGCTCATCGGCGGCTGGGCGCTGCACGGCGAGGGGGGCGATGGCGATGGCGTCGGCGGGGCAGGCGTGGAGGCAGAGGGCGCAGCCGGTGCAGGTGGCGTCGGAGAAGCGTGGGAAGAGCCGTCCGTCGGCGGCCTTGACGGGTGAGATGGCATGGTTGGGGCAGGCGTTGCGGCAGCGGTCGCACTCGGCGTCGGGGGAGGAGGCGACGAGGCACTGCCGTGGGTTGTAGACGGCGGTGGCGATGGCCCAGGAGCGTTTGTTGTGGAGGGGGGCGAGGGCGCCGGTGGGACAGGCCTGTGCGCAGGCGTGGCAGTCGGGCTGGCAGGGGGCGAGGTCGAGTCGGAGCGTGGGCAGGCCGTTGCGGATGGCGATGATGGCGGAGCCGTTGGCGCGGCAGGCGCTGACGCAGAGCTGGCAGCCGGTGCATTTGGCGGCGAGTCGCCGCGCGTCGCCCGCGCCTGGCGGGAGGGTCTGTCCGTCGAGGGCGTCGGCGGTGGCCTGGGAGTGCTCGCGGACGAGTCGCAGCAGGGGGGCGCTGGCGGCGGCTCCGGCGGCGACGAGGGCGGCTCCGGCGAGGAAGTCGCGGCGGTCGGCGGAGGTCTGCTCGGGTGTGGTGGGACGGCGCTGGCGGGTGAGGGCGATGGCGCCGGTGGGGCAGACGCTGAGGCAATTGAGGCAGCGGTGGCAGCGGTCGTTGTCGATGCGTCCGTCGCGGAGGCTGATGCAGTGGGCGGTGCAGGTGGCCGCGCACTTGCCGCAGCGGGTGCAGCCGTCGCCGATGGCGAGGCGGTAGAGCGCGTGTCGGGAGATGAGGCCGAGGAGGGCTCCGACGGGACAGAGGGTGGTGCAGAAGGCGCGTGGGCGGGCGGCGGCGACGGCGAGCAGGACGGCGGGCGGCAGCAGGGCGCCCAGTGAGAAGGAGGCGGCGAGGCGCCCCAGGATGCTGTAGGGGTCGAAGTCGAAGAGGAGCGTGGCGTAGCCGGCGGCGAGGATGCCGAGGGCCAGGCCGGCGAGGACATGGCGTAGCCGGTGTCCGAGCCAGCCCAGGAGATCCTGGAGGACGCCGAGCGGGCAGACGGCGGCGCAGTAGAGGCGACCGAGGAGCGCGGTGGTCAGGACGATGGCGGCGAGCGTGGCGGCGGCGCCCCAGGCGTGCGCCGCCAGCAGCCGGAGCAGGGCGGGGACGGCCTGCAGGCGCATGAGGAACGTGCCGCCAAGGCCGGCGAACGCGGCGAGGGTGAGCAGGGCGGTGGCGGTGGCCAGGCAGAGTCGGGCGCGGCGCCAGGTGAGCAGGGGCTTCTTCGGCATGGGCGAGGTCTCCGGCGATGCGGGGGTAGGTTAGTTAGGTTAGGCTAGG
>CALZPA010000183.1 GCA_945827525.1 uncultured Lentisphaeria bacterium
GATGAGCGGCGCGAGCATCTGGGCGTCGGGGGGGCGGGGTGTGTGTTAGGCGGGACAAGCCCCCCCGACGACATCCCCTTCGGGGAGCGTCGGGGGGGAGAGGAAGGTCTCCCGACGACTTCCCCTTCGGGGAGCGTCGGGGGGGGAGAGGAAGGTCTCCCGACGACTTCCCCTTCGGGGAGGGCGGGGGGAGGACGGATGTGAGGTGAAGGTTTAGGCGCGTTTGGCGGGCGGCAGAATCATGCCGTTTCGGCGTGCGATGATGTAGTTGCAGATGTTGTCGCCGGTGACGTTGCAGGCGGTTTCGAACATATCGAGGAGTGGGTTGATGCCGATGGCGAGGGCGACGATGGTGGCGACCTGTGCGTCGTTGAGTCCCATGTTGCTGAGGACCATGAAGAGGAGGAAGACGGAGCCGCCGGGGATGCCGCCGGCGCCGACGGAGGCGAAGACGACGGAGATGAGGAGGATGGCGAGCTGGGTGGCGGAGAGGGGGATGTCGAAGATGTTGGCGGCGAGGATGGCGAAGACGGGGAGGTGGATGCAGACGCCGTCCATGTTGATGGTGGCGCCGAGCGGGAGCGCGAAGCTGGAGAGTTCGTCGCGGACATGGAGGTTATCGCGAGCGATGCGCATGGAGACGGGGAGTGTGGCGGCGCTGGAGCGGGTGAGGAAGGCGGTGATGATGGCCTCCTTGATGGTGTTGAGGACGTGGAGTGGGTTTTCACGGCAGAGCACGAGGAGGAGGAGCGGGTAGATGACGAGGATCATGAGGAGGACGCCGACCATGACGCAGAGCGCGATCTGCATATAGGGGACGAAGAGTGCGGCGCCGTAGACGGTGAAGTTGACGAAGGTGAGTGCGAGGACGCCGATGGGGAAGTACTCCATGACCCAGTCGATGATGGTGAAGGAGGCCTTCTGGATGGCGTCGCAGACGGTGAGCATGAGGTTCATGGCGCGTCCGGTCTCGGATCCTTCGCCATGGCGGTCGATGATGACGCGGGCGGCGAGTCCGAAGAGGATGGCGAAGACGATGATGGGGAGGAACTGTCCCTTGGCGAGGGCCTCGAAGGGGTTCATGAAGAGGCTGGTGATGAACTGGCTGAAGCCGTTGCCGGAGCCTCCGGTCTTCATCATGTCGACCTGGTGGAGGAATTTCTGCGACAGTTCGTCGGCCTTGGCCATGGCGGGATTGAGCATGAGGGCGAGGACGATGCCGAAGACGCCGGCGAAGAGTGAGGTGACGAAGTACCAGCCGATGACGGAGCCGCCGAGGCGTCCGAACTTCGAGAGCGGGAGGCTGGCGGCGCCGATGATGAGGGAGAAGAAGATGATGGGGATGACGACCATCTTCAGCATGGCGATGAGGATGGTTCCGAAGGGCGAGACGAAGGAGACGATGGCGTTCACGGTCTCGCTGTTGCCCGCCTGGGAGCAGGCGAAGCCCGCCACGATGCCGATGACGAACGCGCAGAGCACGCGCCAGACGAGGGGGATGTCAAAGTAACCAAACAGCAACTTCTTCAGCATAATCGACGATACCTTCCTTTTGGGGACCATGATGGTGACATTGGCCCTTTCCGGAATGCGTCAGCCCTTCGGAGGCCTCAGCGGAAAAGGCTCATGACGAAAAAACGGGGGTCTCGCTCAGCCCTGGATGTCTCTCCAGTTGAGGGGCATGAGTTCGGCGAGTGTCCGGACGATGGGGTTGGGCCACTGGCAGAGGACCTGGGCATCGGCGTTTCCGGGGTTGACCTGGAGCAGGAGTTCTCGGCAGGCGCCGCAGGGCGGGAGCAGGCGGTGTGCGCCGACGGCGACGAGTCTGATGACGTGGCTTTCGCCGTGGGTGAGCATGGTGCCGATGGCGTTTCGTTCGGCGCAGAAGCCGAGGGAGCAGGCGGTGTCGAGGCAGACCCCGGTGTAGATGCGTCCGGAGGAGGCGAGGAGCGCGGCGGCGACCTCGCCGGCCTCGGCGGTGTCGGAGAGACGGCGTGGGTTGAGTGCGGCGGTGGCGGCGGCGACGAGTTCGTCCCAGCCGCAGATGGCGGGGGCGGCGTAGAGTCTGGCGGAGCCGCCGCCGGGTTCGGCGACGTGTCCGAGGAAGTCGAAGCCGTAGCGTTCGTAGTAGCCGCAGTGGTCAGTGATGAGATGGAGCCTGTGGAAGCCGAGGATGGCGCACTGGCGGCGGGCGTGGTCGAGGAGTAGTCCGCCCAGTGCCTGCCCGCGGTGGCTCTCCTCGACGAAGAGTGCGGCGAGGAAGGGGCAGAGATCCATGCGGGCGTTGAAGTCGTTGGAGATGAGTCCGTAGCCGGCGATGGGTGTCTGGGCGTCATCGAGCATGAGGAACCACTGTGGGAGCGGGGAGTCCGTGGCGAGGGCGGCGGTCATGCAGTCGCGGTAGAGGGGCTCATTGCCCCAGTGTGCGGCGAAGAAGGCGATGAACGGCTCCAGCAGGTGCGGCTCGTTGCGGAGTGAGACGATCTTCATGAGGGCGTGTGCGTGCGGGCTACTGCTGGATGGGGACGGTTGGCGGCGGATTGACGGCGGGGCGTTCGGGTGCGGAGGGGATGACGGGTGGGATTTCGTCGTGCCACTGCGCCTGATAGATGAACTGCCGGACGCGTTTGCTGGCGTTTTCGGCGATGTTGCCGGTGAAGAGTCCGTGTGCGGTTCCCTGTGCGATGACCTGTGCGAGTTCCTGTTCGCGTCCGGGGACGGGGACAAGCCTCAGGGTGCCCAGATCCAGGTCGATGACGGCGCCGCAGAGCTGCTGGTATTCGGTTTGCTGCTTGATGGTATGGTCACCGGTCGGGTCATAGGCGACGGAGAGTCGGTTGGCGGAGGCGGGGGCCTCGGTCGTGTCGGTCTGCCAGTTGAGGGGGTTGATGACGAAGGAGTCGGGTTGTTTGGCGGCGTCGTTGCCGTCCCAGTCGCAGACATTCCAGGCGATGACGACGGAGGTGTCGTATTCGCCGACGGCGGGTCGGATGCCGCGTCTGGCCAGGTCGCGGTGGATGCGGTCGACGGGGATGCCGACGAGTCCGGGTAAGTAGGCGGCGACGAAGCCGTTGCGGCGGCTGATGTTGGGGCAACGCTTCATGGCCTCGTAGAGGATGCGGGCGCCCTGCCCCTGTCCGTAGAGGACGAAGGGGCGTCCTGGCTTGTGGTAGTTGCGGAAGTAGTGGTTGAGGGCGTCGAGGGTGTCGCGGACAGCGAAGGCGAGGGGGGACGTCATGACATCCGGCGGCGTGTTGTCGAGGAAGTCGCGGTAGGTGGCGGGGTCGACCTGATGGACGAAGGGTGCGAAGATGCGGACTCGCTTGCCGAAGACGCGGGTGGTATGGTGCATGGCGAGGTTGTAGCCGCGTTCGGCGAGGCCGTACTTGTGCCAGTTCATGGGCGAGTCCTCTCCGGGCTTGAGCTGGGTCATGGGGAGATAGATGAGGTCATAGGGCGCGAAGTGCCGGAGCGTGGCGTTCTGGCGGATGGCCCAGTTGTCCATCTTGGTGTAGGGCGACTCGTGCAGGGCGCAGCCGGTGCTCAGCAGCGACAGGCACAGCGCCGCCGCCAGATACAGGCTGTCTCGGAAATTCCAGCGCATGGCCAGGCCATTCTCCTCTAGGCTACGGACATCGTTTGCGGGCAATTGCACAATATACTGTCCCAAGGGCGGCGCCGCAACTGCCGGGCGGCGCCGTCCGGGTCAGTCAGTCCTGGCGACCGGGGAGGTCATATTCGGGCTGGAGAGCGACGTCGGCGTCCTGTGGGAGGTCGAGGAACGCGCGGACGGCGCGACGGAGCTGTTGGGCGAGGTCGTCCCGCTGCTGCGGCGAGGTGGCGGCGACGAGCAGGTCGTGGAGTGGCGTGACGGCGGTGACGCCGTTGGGCAACTGGTGGCTGTGGAGGACGCGGAACGTGGCGGAAGCCATGCGGACGTGGCCGTCGGCGTCGCGCTGCAGGACGGGGCGGACGATGACCGAGTTGAAGCACTCGGGGTGTGCCTGCTGTGCGGGCGACTGGCTGGGCGTCGTGATGAGGTTGCCCAGGCAGTGAAAGACGGGGCGTCCGTCGCGCCAGGCGAATTTCTGGATGACGTGCGGATGGTTGCCGACGATCATGTCGGCGCCGGCGGCGAGGAGTGCCTGGACGAGTCGTTCGGTGTAGGCGTCGGGCTGGGGGTTGTACTGGCCGCCCGAGTGCATGAGGGCGATGACGTAGTCGGCGCCGGCGGCGCGGGTGGCCTCGATGGCCTGGCGGAGGTGGGCCATTTCGGGAGACTCGGCGGCGGGGAGGGCCTGGACGTTCCGGGCGATGGTGTCCATGGGGTCGAGGAGGTGGACGGAGCCGGGGAGGGTCTCCTGTGGCTGGGAGAGTTTGACGGCGAACGCCTCCTCGGGCTTGAGGAACGTGTGGTTGGCGAAGGCGTTGGTGCCATAGGTGGAGGCGACGAAGCCGAGGCGGAACCCGTTGACGTAGCGGATGAGGGGCTTGTCCTGCTCCTCGGGGGAGCGGGAGGTTCCGGTGTGCTCGATGCCGCGCTGGTCGAGGATGTCGAGGGTGCGGAAGAGGCCGCTGACGCCTCGGTCGAGGCAGTGGTTGTTGGCGGTGGAGACGAGGGAGAAGCCGGCGCGGACGAGGGCGTCGGCGAAGGCGTCGGGGGTATTGAAGGAGTAGAGTTTGGAGGAGTAGCCGGCGTCGGGGCCGGCGAAGGAGGTCTCGAGGTTGCCGACGCAGCAGTCGGCATCGCGGAGAAGCGGCGTGACGCGGCAGAGGACCTCGCGGTAGTCGTGGGAGCCGTCGGGGCGTGCGCAGGCGGCATCGAGCTCGCACTGGGACATGATGTCGCCGGTGAGGCAGAGGGTGGCGGTCGCGGGGATGCTGTCGGGCTGGAGCGAGAGGGTGCCGTAGTCGGCGACGGCGTGGGCGATGGAGGCGCCGTACTGGAGGAATTCGTATCGGGTCATGGTCTTGGCGCCGAAGTTGGCGAAGGGGATTTCGATGGTGCAGGCGAGCCGGACGAAGGGGTGGTGTTCGTTGCCGGGGCCGATGCCCTTGCCGTAGCTGGCGCCGGTGCCGCTGTTGCTGTTGCGGTTCCAGGAGACGCCCCAGCGGATCTTGTGGCAGGCGCGGAAGGGTGCGCAGGGGACGGAGCGGCGTTCGAGGAGCTGGGACAGTCGGGCGATTTCGGCCTGGAAGCGCGGGACGCAGTTTTCGACGACGTAGCTCTGCTCGTTGGTGATGCCGTTGCGGAGCCAGGGGCAGTGGAGGTCGAGGACGAGGAAGGGGCGTTCGCGGGCGATGAGCTCGCGGATGGCGCGGGTCTCGGGGTAGATGGCGTCGCCGTGGTAGTCGCGGCCGTGGTCGCGCGGGATGCGTCCCTTGCCCTGGTCGCCGTCCTCGGCGCCATCCTTGTCGACGAAGGGGACGACGAGGAGGGCGTAGTCGCGGCGGAAGGCGCGGCCGAAGGCGTCGTCGGCGAGGACGGCGCGCATGATGCCCTCGAGGGCGTGGGTGGCGGCCATTTCCTGGCAGTGGTGCCGCGAGGACATGAAGATGGTGTGGGCGGGGTTGCCCTCGCGGATAGAGACGAGTTCGACGGCGCGGCCCCTGCGGCTCTGGCAGAGGGTGGAGAGGTGGAACGCGGGATGGCTGGCGAACTCCTGGGCGAAGAGGTCGAATTCGCGCTGGAGGTAGGGGATGGCCTGGCAGAACCAGACCTCGCCCGGCTCGGCGCAGTCGTAGGCGAACTCCTGGGTGTCGGGGTAGAATTCCTGCGAGAGCCAGTTCCAGGAGAGTCCGCAGTCGAGGCTGACGGCGGCGCTGCGCGTGCCGACCTTGTTGGGGCGCTCGAAGCGGAAGACGTAGTGGCCGGGCGCATCGAAGACGGCCTTGAACTTCCAGTAGAACCATTCACGTCCGGAGTCGCGCTGCTCCTCGGAGAGGATGAAGAGGTTGTCCTGCTGGCTGACGACGCGGATGTTGCCGGCGGGAAGCTCATTGGAGATGGTGGTCATGGGGTGCGGTCCTGGATGGGGAGGGCGTTGCAATTTTGTTTCGATGGGGCTGACAAGACTATGGGAGGGGCCTGCGGCCTGTTGTCGCCGCGGGTCCCTCCCGGAACAGGTGCTGCTGGCTGGCTGATGGGGCCGACGGAGGCGTCGGCGTCACCACTCGGAGATGGCGAAGAGCTTGAGTCGGTCGGCGAACATCTGCTTGTTGCTGAGCATGGCGACATGGCCGTCGCAGTAGAGGTAGTTGTTCTGGCCGTTGTGGCGCTCGGTGCTCAGTCCGGGGCCCCAGACGGCGGCGGGGCCGGCCGAGGAGGCGTTGTAGCTGTGCACGTTCGAGTACCAGGAGGGTCCGACGTTGCCGGCGCTGTTCTTCTCGTAGGACTCGACGACGACGGCGATGCCGGAGGGTCGCCTGATGCGGACGGCGCTGGTGGTCGGGTAGGAGCCGCCGGTGTAGTTGGGGATGAGCTTCTGGTTGTTGCCCATGTCGCCCATGTGGTGGTGGCTGGACACGGACGGGCAGTAGTTCTGCACGGGATAGTTGGACGTGTCCCGCTTGGGGATGTAGGGGGTCAGTTGCTCGTTCCAGTAGGGCGAGAGCCAGTTGTTGGACATGAGCATGTAGTTGTCGTCGTAGTCGCCGAGGTACATGGACATGGCCAGGCCGATCTGCTTCATGTTGTTGGTGCAGGAGATGGCGCGCGCCTTCTCGCGCGCCTTCGACAGCGCCGGCAGCAGCATCGCCGCCAGGATGGCGATGATGGCGATGACGACAAGCAGTTCGATGAGTGTGAAATGGACTAGCCTTCTCATGGGTGGCGACTCCTTTTGTGTGGGTTGGTGGGTGAGATTATCTGGTACTTCAGTTCTTGGGGTTGGCGTTCATCTGTCCCATGCCTCGCGTGGCGTTGGCCTGGACGTGGCCGTCGCCGTAGACGCAGTTGACCATGCTGCCGCCGTGGAGCCAGTTGAGACGGACGCTCCAGCCGTCGCCGCCCATGTAGTAGACGTTGACGGTGTTCCAGTTGCGGGAGTTGACGCAGACAACGCCGTCGGTGGCGGCGATGTACTCGGCGGGCTTGGTGGTGACGGTGCGGGTGATGCCGGTGGCGCCCGTGACGGGGTACTCGTCGAACATGTAGCTGAGTCCGTCATCGTTCTTGAGGTCGGGATGGTTGGGGAGTTCCCAGAAGTAGCGGGCCTGGTGGGCGGTATAGGTGCGACTGGAGAAGGGGAAGGAGGAGGACTTGCCGTTGGCCTTGGCGATGGGTTCGCTGGGGCAGGCGTAGACCTTCTTGTCGCCGACGTAGGTGAGGAGATGCTGGACGGTGGGGATGCCGTTCTCGGTCTTGGCGCCGGTGCTGTCGACGTAGCGTCCGTGGGGATAGAAGTCCTGGTAGTCGTCGCTGTACATGGACATGGCCAGGCCGATCTGCTTCATGTTGGAGGTGCAGGAGATGGCGCGCGCCTTCTCGCGCGCCTTCGACAGCGCCGGCAGCAGC
>CALZPA010000184.1 GCA_945827525.1 uncultured Lentisphaeria bacterium
GGTGTATGGGATGCTGGGGGCCGATGTTCTGGCGATGGAGTTTCTGGTGGGGACGCGCAGTCTGCCGAAGCCGCAGGGGTGCCTTGCGTCGGCGTTGCCGCCTCGGTCGTTCTTCGAGGAGCTCATCGCGATGATGCGTGAGCTGCACGAGCGGGGGCTGGCGCATGGCGACTTTCGCCGCGGGAATGTGCTGATGGACGAGTCGGGTCGTCCGCGGCTCATCGACGTGGCGACGGCGTGCCACTGTCCTGCGGGCAGCAGCTGGATGCGTCGGACGGCGTTTCGGATGCTGTGCTGCTCGGACGACTTCTCGCTGGCGCGGGTGGTGGGGAGCTACTACCCGGCGCTGCTGGACGAGGAGCAGAGCCGTCATCTGCGGAATGTCCCGTGGTATCTGCGTCTGGGGCGCTTTCTGCGCCACGAGGTGTACCGTCGGCTGCGCGGGCACCGTCAGCATCGCCACTGAATGGTTGGGGTGGTGGTGCGTCCGGCCGTCAGGCGTGTCGTGCGTGGAGATGGACTTGGAGGATGGCGATTTCGGCGGGGGTGACGCCGTCGATGCGCGAGGCCTGTCCGAGGGTGGCGGGTCGGCGTTTCTGGAGTTTGGTTCTCGCCTCGGCGGAGAGTCCCTCGAGTTCGAAGCTGAAGTCAGCGGGGATGGCGCAGGCTTCGAGGCGGTGCATCTTGTCGACCTGGAGCTGCTGATGGCGGATGTAGCCGGCGTAGCGGGCGTCGACGAGGAGCTGTTCGAGGACGCGGGGCGGGAATTTCGGGAGGTTGGGATGCTGGTCGTAGCGGAAGTCGGGGTGGGCGAGGAGTTCGAGGACGCTGTGTCCGTCGAGTCGGATGTCGGCGAGCGTCTGTCGTGCCAGTCGGAGGTTCTGCTCGAGTGTCTCGACCTGCTGGAGACGCTGTGTGGAGGCGAGTCCGGCCTGGTGTCCGAGACGTGTGAGGCGTCGGTCGGCGTTGTCCTGTCGGAGCGAGAGTCGGAATTCGGCGCGTGAGGTGAAGAGTCGGTAGGGTTCGACGATGTCCTTGGTGACGAGGTCGTCGATCATGACGCCGATGTAGGCCTGGTCGCGGCGGAGGATGAGGGGCGGCTGTCCGGCGGCGCACCTGGCGGCGTTGAGTCCGGCGAGGAGTCCCTGGGCGGCGGCCTCCTCGTAGCCGCTGGTGCCGTTGATCTGTCCGGCGAGGAAGAGGTTTCCGACCTTGCGGACGGCGAGTGAAGCGTCGAGCTGATGTGGGAGGACGAAGTCGTACTCGATGGCGTAGGCGTAGCGTGAGATGAAGGCGTGTTCGAGTCCTGGGAGGGTGCGTATCATCTGCCACTGGACGTCGCAGGGGAGCGAGGTGGAGATGCCGTTGAGGTAGTATTCGTCGGTGTCGTTGCCTTCGGGTTCGAGGAAGATGTGGTGTCGGCTGCGTTCGGGGAAGCGGACGACCTTGTCCTCGAAGGAGGGGCAGTAGCGTGCGCCGACGCCGTGGATGCGTCCGGCGAACATGGGGGAGCGGTGGAGGTTCTGTTGGACGACGGCTGCGGTCTGCTCGTTGGAGTAGGTGAGGAAGCAGGGTCTCTGCTGGAGTCGGAGGTGGTCGAAGACGGGGAGCTGCTCGGAGTGTGCGGGGAGGAAGGAGAACTGGCGGTGGAGGGCGTCTGGGGGCTGGAGGGTGAGGTGGCGTGAGTCGATGGACTTGCCGAGGATGCGGACGGGGGTTCCGGTCTTGAGTCGTCCGAGTTCGAGGTGGAGGTCGTTTCGGAGGGAGTCGGAGAGGGCTTTGGCGGCGGGGTCTCCGGCTCGGCCGCCGGGGTGTGAGTCCATGCCGAAGTGGAGCTGTCCGTTGAGGAAGGTTCCGGTGGCGATGACGAGGGCGTCGCAGTCCCAGCGGTCGCCGAAGGCGGTCTGGACGCCGGTGACGCGTCCGGAGTGGGGGTCGGTGAGGATGGCGACGGCCTCGGCCTGGTGGAGGAGGAGGTTTGGCTGCCGTTCGCAGACGAGCTTCATGCGCTTCTGGTAGAG
The DNA here is from genome assembly GCA_945827525.1 of uncultured Lentisphaeria bacterium. Classification (GTDB taxonomy): domain Bacteria; phylum Verrucomicrobiota; class Lentisphaeria; order Oligosphaerales; family Oligosphaeraceae; genus CAAGGB01. The sequence goes on from CALZPA010000184.1 coordinate 2,022, forward strand.
GACTTTGTCGCACTGTGCGCGTGGGGATTCGGCGGCGGCTCCCTTGGAGTCGTTGAGCATTCGGAACTGGATGGTGGTGGCGTCGGCGTTGAGGGCCATTTCGCCTCCAAGGGCGTCGATTTCGCGGACGACCTGTCCCTTGGCGACGCCGCCGATGGCGGGGTTGCAGGACATCTGGGCGAGGTGGTCGGCGTTGAGGGTGAGGAGGAGAGTGGAGGCTCCGAGTCGTGCGGCGGCGAGTGCGGCCTCGCAGCCGGCGTGTCCGGCGCCGATGACGATGACGTCGGCGTGCTGGTGGAAGGTGGTCATGGGGATGGGGGGAGGGGGGGAGAGGAGTAGCGGTCAGATGGAGGTGCCGGTGACGAGGTAGTGTCCGATGCCGATGAGCATCTGGACGAAGTGTTCGCAGAGCATGCCGGCGATGACTCCGACGAAGAGTGGCTTGCAGTTCTGGTAGGTGTGTCCGCCGCCGTATTTGGTGATGGCCCACTTGAGGAGGAAGCCGAGTCCGAAGGAGGCGGACATGAACATGCCCTGGTGTCCGCCGAAGAAGATGAAGATGACGGGATGGAGTGGCCACCAGGTGTACTTGAGTCGTCCGAGTGCGCAGCCGACGGCGAGGAGGGTGGTGATGGCGAAGGCGGCGACGAGGGACCAGTCGGGGTTGAGGTTGAGGAGGTGGTCGAAGCCGGCTCTGGCGAGGGCCTCGTGCTCGAGTCCCTGGGCGCGAAGCGTCTGGAGGACCTCGACGGCGTTGGCGAAGGGGTAGATGGAGGAGGAGCGGGGCCAGCCGGAGGGTTCGGCGCCGCGTGTGTACTGCCAGAAGATGGTCGCGGGGATGGAGACGAGCACGGCGACGAGCATGGTGACGGCGCCCCAGTGGGTGGTTCGGCGTTCGCTGACGCCGTTGAGCTGTGCCAGTCGCAGCGACTGGTTGATGAAGGGCATGACGCACCATCCCGGGGCGGCCAGCAGGATGGTCGAGAGCAGGAAGAGGGTGGTGAGGACGGCGGGGCCTAGGGCGGAGGCGCCGCAGAAGCCCCAGAGGATGACGCAGGGGTAGACGTAGGTGCCGACCTCGAAGGCGCCGGTCTCGGCGAGGACGCGGCTGACGACGGTGTAGACCATGACGGCGATGACGGCGTAGGGGAGGGCGATGGTCCAGTGGACGCCGGCGCGGTGCAGGAGGACGATGAAGGCGAGGAAGGCGACGAGGAAGAGCCTCATGCCGAGGATGGCGTAGTCGGGGATGCCGTCGGCGGTTCGGGTTCGGAGTCCGAGTGCCCGGCGGAGGGTCTGCCAGTAGAAGTGGCGTCCGGTGTAGAAGATGATGAGGAAGATGCCGAAGTATCCGCCGGCGAAGATGAAGGGTTCGGGGACGAGGGCCATCATCTTTCCGGCGCGGAGGTCGGTGCCGTAGGCGGCGAAGACGCCGCCGATGAGGCAGTAGATCCAGGGGCCGACCCACATGGAGAAGGAGGCCTCGGAGGGGAGGAAGTAGGCGAGTCCGATGACGGTGAAGATGAGCCGCGGGTAGAAGAGCATGCCGCCCTTGCCGCGGAGGATGGTCGGGCACAGCTTGCTGAACGGGCCCATGTTGAAGCTGAGGTTGACGGGGATGAAGTACTGCGGCCAGAGGCGGACGCAGAAGTTGTTGAGGAGGAGCAGGAAGACGATGGCGAAGCCGGCGATGAAGAGCCGGTTGCGGAAGGTGGGCGCGAGCCGTCCGTCGGTGGTGGGGAGGAGGGAGGAGGCGAACTGGACGATGGGGTAGGGGAGCTGCTCGTGGCTGCTCCACTGGCGGTGGAAGACGGCGGCGAGTCCGAAGACGGCCAGCAGGAACGCGAGGACGAGGGGTCCCCAGAAGAGGAAGGGCGCGGCCCAGGCGCGCCAGGGGACGTCGAGGGGGGAGATGAGCCGGTCGCCCTGTCCGAGTCCGGCGACGAAGCCGTTGAGGGCGATGTCCTCGCCGTGGGGGCCGGAGATGTCGCAGAGGGCGCCTGGGGGTGCGAGCCGGAGGATGTCGAGGCTGGCCCAGGAGGGAGTGGTGCGGATGTCGTGGTGGGGGAACATGACGGTGCCGGAGAACATCTCGCCGAGGCTCCAGCCGGGGATGCCGCAGGCGATGAGGTAGAGGGCGAGGATGGCCGCGACCTCGCGCTTGCCGAGGCGGGCCCGGCGGAGCAGCGGGTTGAGAAGCAGCACGAAGAAGACCATGCCGCCGTAGGCGATGGCGGGCAGCAGGTTGGGGATGGTCATGCCGCCGGCCCGGATGACGGAGTCGTTGAAGTAGCAGAAGGCGCAGGTGAGGATGGTGGCCAGCAGGCCGAGGACAATGCTTCGGACGTTCAAGGTGTGGCTCCTTCGTGGGCGGGTGGAACGTGCGCCGGCACGGCGTGAGGACGGACGAACGGACGGACTCCGACAAGCCTCTTATTATAGTGTGGGGGATGGCGTTTGCCAATGCCAGCGCGACCAAAATGGCGCCGGCTGACGGGAACACCGGCTGTGCGTGGCGGTCAGAATTCTGTTCACCCATTGAAAAAAACGCGCAAGGTGTTAAATTTGGGTAAAATATATGTGAATGGGGAGGAAGGGGGGGAGGCGGGCTGGCCCCATGGCTTTTTTAGGTCATTGTCCATAGGAAACGCAGGTTCAGGAGGCTGATGCACATGAAAGGACGACAAAAAGGACACTTCACTCTGATCGAGCTGCTGGTGGTGATAGCCATCATCGCGATTCTGGCGGCGATGCTGCTGCCGGCGCTGTCGAAGGCGCGGGACAAGGCGCGGGCGATCTCGTGCGTGTCGAACTTCAAGCAGATCATGACGGGCTGGGAGATGTATCTGGGCGACAACGCGGAGACGTACCCGCAGTTGCTCAGCGGCGTGGCTCTGGACGCGATGGCCTACTACGACAAGGATGAGCAGCTGGCCATCAAGGACTCCGGCACCGGAAATAGCAACTGCGGCTTCTATCAACCTTATGTGGCGCCGTATGTGGGGGACAAGAAGACGTTCATGTGCTCGGCGACGGCCGAGTCCAACAAGCGCGACCAGTTCGTGCAGGATACCGGAAACCCTATGGCCCTTCACGGCAAGGTGCGGACGAACCTCTCGGGCGCCGGCTTCTCCAGCTCGCCGTCCGAGTGCGGCGTGCTCGCGGACACGCAGGGCGACACGCCCTGGCCGCCATGGATTGACGCCAGCTCCGCCTACAAGGTGCGCGTCCGCCACAACCTGATGTGCAATGTGGGCTACGCCGATGGCCATGTGGCGGCGGTGAAGGCGACAGCGCTGCACTCGTCGGCCAAGGTCTTCGGCTTCAGCTCCTTCACCGGCACGAAATTCAACGGCGAGTGAGCGTTCGCCGCCAGGTCAGGCGGCACGAATGGGGAACGGAGCGGGTGACGCACCATCAGCAATGGGCATGGTCGGCCACGCCGACGGCCAGGAGGGGCAGGTGAGCGCCAAGGCCTGGCGCTCGTCGCCCAAGTTCATCGGCCGGGACGGCTGGGGCGGAACCGACAAGTTTGTCGGCGAGGACTGACGCGGAAAACGTATCGCCAGCCCTTGTTTTTCGTTTTGAATTTTGGTATAATATATAAGTGCCGCCGCCCTCGCCTGGGACGGATGAGGTTGGCGGCGTTTTTTCACAGTCAGTCCAGGTAGGCTGACGCCATGGTATAACCATAAAACCCCCGGAGTTCCTGTTGATGCTGTCCGCTGTTTCGTTTCCCGTTATCCGTTCGTCCGCCTGTAGCCGTCGCCGTTCGTTCACGCTGATCGAGCTGCTGGTGGTCATTGCCATCATCGCGATCCTGGCGGCGATGCTGCTGCCGGCGCTGTCGAAGGCGCGTGAGAAGGCGCGCGCGATCTCGTGCGTGTCGAACTTCAAGCAGATCATGACGGGCTGGGAGATGTACTTCGGCGACAACGTCGAGACGATGCCGGAGCTGTACAACGGCGGAAGTGCGTATGGCTACTATGACAACGACACGTTCTCGACGACGGAGTGGGGCTTCTACACGCCGTATGTGGCGCCATATGTGGGGGACAAGAAGGCGTTCATGTGCCCGACGAGCAAGCTGACGAGCAAGCGCGACCAGTTCGCGCAGGACACCGGCACGGCGAACTGCACCCGCGGCGCCAACCGCAACAACCTGAAGACGACATCGAAATCGAATGTCTTCCCTGACTCCATCTCCGAGTGCGGCCTGGTGACGGACTCGACGGGCAACGCGCCGTGGATCCAGTCTGACCAGCCTGGCAAGCTGCGGGTGACGCACAACCAGATGGGCACGGTCGGCTACGCTGACGGCCATGTGGGGCAGGTGAAGGCGACCGCCTGGCGCTCGTCACCCCAGTTCTTCGGCCTGGGGGGCTGGTCCGGGACCGGCAAGTTCGTCGGCGAGGACTGACGCGAAAACGTATCGCCAGCCCTTGTTTTCCGTTTTGAATTTTGGTATAATATATAAGTGCCGCCGCCCTCGCCTAAGACGGATGAGGTTGGCGGCGTTTTTTTCACAGTCAGTCCAGGTAGGCTGACATCATGGTATAACCCTTAACCCCCGGAGTCCCCGTTGATGCTGTCCGCTGTTTCGTTTCCCGTTATCCGTTCGTCCGCCTGTAGCCGTCGCCGTTCGTTCACGCTGATCGAGCTGCTGGTGGTCATTGCCATCATCGCGATCCTGGCGGCGATGCTGCTGCCGGCGCTGTCGAAGGCGCGCGAGAAGGCGCGCGCGATCTCGTGCGTGTCGAACTTCAAGCAGATCATGACGGGCTGGGAGATGTATCTGAACGACAATGCTGACACCTTCCCGAACCTGAATGACTCGACGGCATACGATGCGCTGCACTACTACGACACAGACAAACTGCAGACGGTGACGAACGCCTGTGGCTTCTTCCAGCCGCTGATTATGGAGTATGTGGGGGACAAGAAGGCGTTCATGTGCTCCTCGACGAAGCAGACTAGCAAGAAGTACCAGTTCTGCCATGACATCGGCATCGCCTACTACAGCTTCAAGAAGACGCGCAGCAACCTGAAGACAGGCAGCAGCTACTCGGACTCGCCCTCGGAGAACGGCATCATCATCGATGCCACGAGCAATGACGTGTGGCCTGCGTGGATTGCGGGCGACGTCGCCTGGAAGGTTCGCATGGGGCATAGTGGGATGGCCAATGTGGGCTATGCCGATGGCCATGTCAGCAGCGTGAAGGCGACCACGCTCCATGCGTCGCCTAAGATTATGGGCATCTCCAAGTTCAACGACGGGACGAAGTTCACGGGCGAATAGCCCCGTTTTCCGGAACGTTGCTTTCAGTCAGCGAAGACGGCCGGAGCCTGCGCGAGGGATGCGGGCTCCGGCCGTTTGGCGTCTGGTTGGGCTGGGCTGGAGACGCGTTCCTGCCGCCTCGCTTCGCTCGGCGGAATTCGGTCGCGCCGCTGACGCGGCGCTGGCG
>CALZPA010000185.1 GCA_945827525.1 uncultured Lentisphaeria bacterium
TCGGCGATGGTCATGGCGACCTGAATGAAGGCGTAGGCGCCGTTCTTGCTGGCGATGAAGTCGCACTCCAGCTTGCCGATGCGGCCGACTGAGACCGTGTAGCCCCTGGAGATAAGATGCGTGAAGAGGACATTTTCGAGGATGGGGCCGTAGTTGATGCGTCCGTCGGGGTTGTTGGCGAAGTAGATGCCCGTGTCGCAGAGGTAGAATTTGCCCTCGTTCTGGAGAGACTTGCGGGACTTGAGGTCGAAGCGGCGGCAGGGGAAGATGATTTTGGCGTTGGCGAGGATGTCGGCGTAGCGTTTGAGCGTCTGGGGACGAATGGTGGCCTGACCGGCCTGGGTAAGATAGTTGGCGATGGCGGAGAGGTTGGTGGTGGCGCCGAAGTTGTTGATGATGAAGTGGCGGGCTCTGTCAAAGGCAAGCCGGTTGCGGATTTTGGTGTGTGGGGTGACGTCCTTGCGGAGGATTTGGTCCATGAGGTTCCGCAGATAGAGGGACTTCGCCTGTGGGTCTGCGAATTCGAGCGTCTGAGGGAAGCCGCCCTCGCGGATGTAGCGGCTGAATTCCTCGGTGGGGCTTTCTAGGGGGAGCTGAAGGAAGTGCCGCATGTCGAGATACTCGCTGAAGGAGAGCGTGAACATGGGGATTTCGACGAAGCGTCCGGTGAGCTTGGTGACGAGTTCGCCGCTCAGCAGATAGGAGTTGGAGCCAGTGATGAAGATGGAGCAGTTGCCGGTTTCACGATAGGCGTTGATGAGTGGCTCGAAGTTGGCGACGTTCTGGATTTCGTCGATGAGGAGATACTTGAAGGCCTGGTCGGTGATGCGTGCGTCGATGGCCTCGGCGAGCTGCTGCGGGTTTTTGATGGCGAGGAGGCCGCGTTCGTCGAGGTTGAGGTAGAGGATGTCCTTGTCGGGGATGCCACGTTCGCGGAGCTCGTCCATGACGGTGCGCAGGAGGCAGGACTTGCCGCAGCGTCGGATGCCGGTGATGACCTTGATGAGGTCGCTGTCGTAGAAGGGGCGCAGTTGGCGCAGGTAGGCCTCGCGTTTGTAGATGCGCTTCATCGTTGGTTCCTGAAGTGGGTGACGACATCGGAAATAGAGACGGCACACTATAGTGCCGCCTGGGGAATTTTGCCAGTTAAGGCGCATAAGTTGACTTTTTTTGCGACTTATGCGCCTTAACGGCGATTTTGCGTGGGCAAACAGGCGGAGGCGGCGAGGCAGGCGAGGAGGGTGACGACGAGATTGGCGACGGCGTAGTAGTGGAGGGCGAGGGGATGGACGAGGAGAGAGATGGCGCAGGAGGCGAGGAGTCCGAGGGTGGCGCCGACCAGGATGCCCGTGGGGTTGGTGAGGCGTGGGGAGGAGAAGCGCGCGAGGAGGATGATGGCCAGAAGCGGGCTTCCCAGTCCGTTGACGAGCTTGTTGATGATGGCGAAGATGGAGTTGTGCTGATGGAGCGGTGGGATGGCGAGGCAGGCGACGAGGGTGACGAGCAGGCCGATGGAGAGGGTGATGAGCTGTGCGCGCGGAGGTCTGGCGGCGTGTCGCTGGAGGTCGGTGGCGATGGTGGCGGCGCAGGCGTTGATGCCGGAGTCGATGGAGGACATGGTGGCGGCGAGGATGCCGGCGGCGATGAGTCCGGGGAGTCCGGGCGGGAGTTGGGCGAGCAGTCGCGCAAGCTGCTGGAGGGCGAAGCCCTTGGGTGTGGGGGCGTTGGGGGCGATGGCCTGCTGGTTGATGGCCCAGGCGTGGAGCAGCAGGGCAAGGACGGCGAGGAGCGTGAGGGTGAGGACGGAGATGGCGGCGTTGAGCCAGATGCCGCGCTGGGCGTCTCGGAGAGACTTGGCGGTGAAGTAGCGCTGCATGACGACCTGGTCGGCGCCGTAGCGGGCCATGAAGGCGGTGAGGGTGCCGAGGAGGGCGCTCCAGAGAGTGATGCGGATGGTGGGGTCGGGGGAGAGGAACTGCGGGTCAGGCGGAAGGAGTGGCCGGAGGCGTCCGCTGTCGCGGAGGGTGTCGAGGAGCGGGAGCGGGAGGGAGGAGGCGAGGAGTGGGATGAGGATGAGGAAGCCGAGGGCGATGACGGCGGCCTGGAGGACGTCGGTCCACATGATGGCCCTCATGCCGCCGATGGTGGCGTAGAGGGTGGCGACGAGGCCGCAGACGGCGGTCATGAGGAGGGGGGTCTGGTGGGTGATGGCGGCGAGCATCTTGCCGGAGATGAAGAGGGCGACGGCCATCCAGACGAGTCGCCAGAGGAGGAAGAGGAGGGCGGCGAGGGTGCGGACGCGGCGGTCGTAGCGCTGTTCGAGGAACTGGTAGGCGGTGGTGCAGTTGAGGCGATGGAAGAACGGCATCCACCAGCGGGCAATGGGATAGGCGGCCAGGAAGAAGACGGGAAAGCTGGCGACGACGTAGAGGCCGTGGGCGCCGATTTCCTCGGGGATGGCGATGTAGTTGATGGCGGAGAAGCTGGTGACCATGATGGAGATGCCGATGGGGAGGGTTCCCATGGCGCGGCCGGCCAGGAAATGTCCGTCGGCGGTGTGGCTGCCGCGGCGGCAGAGCCAGCCCAGGGCGAGGACGGCGGTCAGATAGAGGGCGATGACGAGGAGGTTCATGGTGGGTGGGGTGGACAAAGTCGAAGAGGTCGCTGGAGACAGGTCAGGCCCGCAGGCGTGGCGTTCTCGGTATGGAGTCGACGAGGTCGCTGGAGACAGGTCAGGCGCGTCCGATGGACGTGGCGTTCTCGGTATGGAGTCGACGAGGTCGCTGGAGACAGGTCAGGCCCGCAGGGCGGTTTGGGGGGGCTGCGGGCCTGGGGGGGGAGGCTGCGTGGGCGTTTGGGAGGCCGTCAGCAGCTCTTGAGGATGCGGAAGTTGTTGAGGATGACGTTCTCGGCGTTCTGGAAGTGCATGGCGGCGTTGGCGCCGTCGGGCTTGCCGGGGAGTGGTCGGAGGGTGAGGGTGACGTTGGTGAATTCGAGGTTGGAGACGTGCTGGTCGGGGGTGGCGACGACGCGTGGTGGGACGTCGGAGATGGCGTTGACGTCGCGGAGGGCGATGTTGCGGACGTAGGCGACGGGTGCGAGTGGGTCGAGGGCGATGTTGAGGATGGGGCCGTGGGTGTCGGCGTTGACGTTGGTGATGAGGAAGTTCTCGGCGGCGAAGGGCTGGACGTCGGGGTAGGGGGTGGGTGTGTCGTCGTAGCGCGGCGGGTCGGGCTGTGGGAAGCGCATGGGTGGGACGATCATGGAGAAGCCGTCTCGGGACTCGCGGATGATGATGTTGGAGAAGGTGACGTTGCGGTGTTCGAAGTCGTGTGTCCAGCCGATGCGGACGGCGGCGGTGCTGCTCTGGAGGATGCAGTTGGAGACGGTGACGTTCTCGCAGGGCTTGGGGGAGTCGAACTGCTCCTGCATACCGCGGATGATGATGCAGTCGTCGCCGGTGTGGATGTCGCAGTCGGAGACGCGGACGTTTCGGCAGGAGCCGAAGTGGAGTCCGTCGGAGTTGGGCATGCAGAGGCTGGAGGTGATGGTGAGTCCTCGGCAGAGGACGTTTTCGCAGTCGAGGAACCAGGTGAACCAGCCGGCGGGATTGGTGAGGGTTAGGTCTTCGAGTCGGACGTCGCGGCAGCCGACGAAGAAGAGGGCGCGTCCGGGTATCATGGTGTCGGACTTGCGCTTCCAGTGACCGTGGAATTCCTGGACGGCGGGGTCGACGTTGACGAAGGAGGTGCCGTTGAAGTCGAAGCGTCCCTGTCCGCAGATGGCGATGTGCTCGGCGCCCTCGGCGTAGATGACGCAGCGGCGGTTGTTGCGGAGGGCGAGGTCGGTGTTCCAGTAGGGGTTCTTGGGGATGATGAAGTAGCGTTCGGGGTCGGGGCCGGCGAGCATGACGGCGTCCCAGGCGACTTCGAGCCTGACGTTGGACTTGAGTCGGAAGGGGTAGAAGAGGAAGGTTCCATGCTCGACGAGGACGGTTCCGCCGCCCTGGGCGCTGGCGGCGTCGACGGCGGCCTGGAGTGCGGCGGTGCAGTCGGTCTTGGCATCGCCGATGGCACCGTAGTTGCGGATGTCGAAGATGAGTGACATGGTTGGTTGCTCCTGTTGCGGTGTGTGCCTAGCGGCAAAGCGAGAGGATGAGGGTTCCGGCGAGGATGATGAGGAGGGAGAGTGCCTTCTGTCGGAGGTTGACGTCATGGAAGAGGAGTCCGCCGAGTCCGAAGGAGATGAGGATGTTGGAGCGTCGGAGGAGCGCGAGGACGGCGATCTGGCTGTCGGGCTGGGCGACGGCGTGGAAGTAGAGGGCGTCGGCGAGGGTGAGCGCGAGTCCGGTGACGGGGATGGTCCAGCGCCAGACGAAGGGCGTCTGGCCTCGGAGGGCGAGGGAGGCGAGGCCGAGGACGACGACGAGTCCGAGTGAGAAGTGGAACTGGACGAAGGTGGGGTTGAGGTGGAGGCTGTTGAGGAGGAATTTGTCGTAGAGGGAGGAGGCGGCGCCGAGGAGGGTTCCGGCGAGGATGAGGGTCATGCCGCGGCTGCGCCAGGAGAAGCCCTCGAGCTTTCCGAGGGTGGCGAAGAGGAAGTAGCCGATGAAGATGGTGGCCATGCCGATGGCCTGCATGGGGGACGGCAGCTCGTGGTAGAGGAGGAGGGCGCCGAGGAACGTCCAGACGGGGGAGGTGGCGCGGATGGGCGCGGCCAGCGAGATGGGCATCGTCTGCATGGCCGCATAGACGCAGATCCAACTGCCGGAGACCAGCACCGACTTCAGCGCAATGAGCAGGAAGTCGCGTGGGGCGCCCGCCGTGACGGTCTGGAGGTCGCCCCGGAGGAGGGTGAGGGCGACGAAGGCGGCGGAGCCGGCAAGCGTCGCCAGCAGCAGCGTGGGCATGACGGCGTTGCGGGCGACGGCGTGCTTCTTGGCGATGTCGTAGAAGCCGAGGACGACGGCGGAGAGGAGGGTGGCGACGATCCAGGACATGGGGGAGGCGTCGCGACGTCAGGCCTGGGGTGTCTGCGGGGCGGCGGGGTTCTCGGCGTCGTCGGTGGCGAGTGTCCAGCGGAGGGCGCTGGTCTTCTTGCGTCCGCCGAGCTCATGGAGCTGTGCGGCGAGCTGTTCGAGGAAGGCGCGGGTGACGGAGAGGAGGTGGAGCTGGACGTGGGAGAGCCAGACGGGGGCGTTGGCCTCGATGGCGGCGAGGTGCGCGTCGAGGTCGGCGATGAGCTTGTCGGCTGCGGCGGCGGAGCTTTTGCGGATGGCGTGTCCGGGCTGGAGGGAGAGCCGGAGCTCAGTGAGCCAGGCGAAGGCCCTGGCGTTGAAGGCGATGCGGTTGGCCTCGGCGCGGAGGCTGCGGAGGGAGTCCTGCTCGAGGATGCTGAGGTCGGGGCGCTCGAGGAGCCTGACGAGGGCTTCGTCGGCCTGGAGGGCCTGCTGGGCGACGTCGGCGAGGCGCTGTGGCGCGTCGGGTGTGTGCTGGATGGCGTCGAGGGCGGCGGCGGGGAAGGGGGTTGGGAAGGGCTGTCCGTCGCGGACGTAGGTGTAGGGGTAGAGGAGGCACTTGGCGTAGAGGTTGTCGGCGGCGAGGGTACGGAGGGTTTCGAGGACGCGGAGATAGTCGTCGGCGTCGGCGTCGAAGTGCGCGGTGGCCCATTCCTGTGCGAGTTCGGCGGCGGAGGAGGCGTCGGGATCCCAGGCGAGTCCGCCGAGGGCGGCCTCATGGTCGAGGTGGGAGGGGTTGTGGACGGAGTAGGAGACGGCGCCCTCGGCGCCGGTGGCGCGTGCGAGGGTGAGGCTGAGCTCGACGTTGGGGAGGTTGCTGGAGAAGGTCGACCAGTCGTAGTAGTTGGTCATGGGGGTTGTCCAGGCGGCGAGGCCGTGCTGGCGGGGGATGTCGGGGGAGCAGGTGTCGGGGATGGCGTCGTTGGAGTAGTTCCAGCAGTCGATGACGAGATGCTGGTCGAGCCCGAGGTCGCGGAGTCTGGCGGCGAAGCCGTCGTCGAGGGCATGGAGGGTTCGGGTGAGCATGTCGTTCCAGGCGACGACCTTCCTGACGCCCTTGTCGACGAGGGTCTGGGTGAGCCAGAGGAGGTGTTCCTGGAGGAGCTGCTCGTGGGACTTGGCGGCGCAGTCGGGGCACTGGCACCAGGTGGGCGCGGTGCGGTGCGGGTCGTCGGGGTCGGGATGGGTGGTTCCGATCTCGTCGAGCTGGACGTGGAAGGTGTCGCAGCCGGTGGGGGCGAAGCGGTCGACGATGGCGCCGTAGAAGTCGGCGAGGAAGGCGCGGGTCTGCGGGTTGGAGAGGCAGTATCCGGAGCCGGTGGGGTTCCCGTCGGCGTCCTTGGCGGCGATGTCGGGGAGGAGCCGCGGGATGAGGGTGTTGTGTCCGAGGGAGTTGACGTAGGGGACGACGTTGACGCCGCGCTCGCGTCCGTAGGCGACGACATCGGCGAGGAAGTCCTCGGCGGCCATGGCGGGGCGGTAGGTCTCCTCACGCCAGTCCTGCCGTTTGGGGGAGTACCAGCGGAGGTGGTGGGTGGAGGCGAGGCCGTCGTGTCCGGGGACGGGGACCATGAGGAATTCGGTGGGGCGGTCGGGAGCCTCCATGCGGCAGTTGCCCCAGCAGCCGTAGAGTCCGATGCCGAGGGTGTTGAGGTGGGCGGAGCCGAGGGCGTCGATGACGCTGCACCAGTCGGTGAGGGTCATGCGGTCGGGGCCCCACTTGCACTCGACGAAGATGCCGCGGATGGGCATGATGGGCCAGTCGCGGAGGGTGAGGTTGGGGATGTGGTTGCCGCGCTGGAAGCGCCGGAAGAGTCCGGCGAGCGTCTGGGAGGCCCAGACCATGCCCTCCTGGCAGGGAGTGCGGATGGTGATCTCGCTGCCGGAGACGGTGAGCTCGTAGTAGTCGTGGCGGCAGTTCTCGGGGACGTCGGCGAGGTCGAAGTCGTCGGGCGAGGAGACGGTGGCCTCGACGACGTAGCGCTTCTTGTTGGCGACGACCTTGACTCCGGCGGCGGTGAGGATGGAGCGGATGGCCTTGCGCTGGAGGGGGAGGACGTTGCTGGTGACGAGGCGGATGTCGTTGGAGAGTTCGCTGTCGCCCTCTAGGATGGTGATCTGCTTGGGTTGCGGGAACAGTTCCGGGAAATCGAAGTGGCGACGGCTGGACATGGTGGGTTAAGCCTCCTCTTCGTCCGGCGGGAAACGGCGGCCGGACAGCCATGGGATGGGTGGCTGGCCATGTCCTGCGGGCGACTTCGTGGCATGGCCAGACGCATAAGGCGGAGCTCCGGGGTGAGTTGTCCGGAACCGGCATTCTCGCGCACACCTTCCGGAACAGTCGTCCACCATGCTAATGTAATGCCTTCTTCCCGTTTTTCAATGGCAGGACGGGCTGAAGAACTGCAGAGGGAGACCCCGCAAACGGCGCGGA
>CALZPA010000186.1 GCA_945827525.1 uncultured Lentisphaeria bacterium
TTCGCTCGGCGGGTTTTCGCCCGACGGCGTGGGCGCCGTCGGGACAGGCCTCGCTTCGCTCGGCGGGTTTTCGCCCGACGGCGTGGGCGCCGTCGGGACAGGCCTCGCTTCGCTCGGCGGGTTTTCGCCCGACGGCGTGGGCGCCGTCGGGACAGGCCTCGCTACGCTCGGCGGTCAGGGGGCATTATTCTTGAGCGTCAGCGAAGGCGGCGATAGAGTTCGTAGAAGCGGTCTTCGAAGGTTTCGAAGATGCCGTAGTCGCGGAGCTTGCGTCCGAGGTCGTCGGCCTTGGCGAGAGAGTCGGCGTTGGCGAAGTCGTCGTTGATTTCCTGGATGACGGCGTTGGGGAGTCCGCCGAGTCCGAGGTCGAGGAGTCCGCGGTTGGCCAATTCGTGGGCGTTGTGCGGGACGGAACGCTGGACAAGGGCGTTGATGAAGACCATGAGCGAGACTTCCCAATGGGAGTCGGGGCCGATGATGATGCCCTGGACAGAGGCGAAGTCATCCTCGGCGTCGGCAGTCATCTGTCGTGCGACCTCCTCGACGTCGCCGCCGACGGTCTGTTCGCTGTGTTCCTGCTTTTCGAAGCAGAGTCCGTACTGGATGATGCGGAGGGAGTCCTTTTTGGAGAGGACTTTATCGAGGTAGCTTCTGGCGTTGTCGCCGAAGTTCTCGAGCATCTGCGTCTGGTAGAAGTGGGGGGTGAGGATGCGTGGGCGGGCGGCCTTGACGACGCCACGGCGGATGCGGAGCTGTCCGTTTCCGAGGTCGGAGAGGACGTTGTAGACGACGTTGGTCTCGCCGAAGGTCTCGAGGAGCCGTGGAGGGGTGTAGACGATACGGGTGAGTCTGGCGGCGTACCAGATTTCGTTGGTGGAGTCGGGCGCTGGCATCGTGTGTGGGGGGGGAGGTGCAATCAACTGCGGAGTGAGTTCATGTCGTCGGCGGAGAGGAAGGGTTCGAATTCGGCCTTGTTGGTGGCCTTCATGAAGGCTTCGGTGGCGGTGATGATGCCGGCCTTGTAGATGCGCATGAGGTCGGAGTCCATGGTTTTCATGCCTCGACCGCTGGACTGTTCGATGATGCTGCGGATGTTGGCGATCTGTCCTTCTCGGATGGTGGCGGGGAGGGCCTCGTGTCGGAGGAGGATTTCGTGGGTGGCGATGCGTCCTTTGCCGTCGGCGGTCTTGCAGAGGAGCTGTGAGATGACGGCGGCGAGGGACTGTGCGAGCATGGCGCGGATTTGCGGCTGCTGTTCGGCGGGGAAGGTGTCGATGATGCGGTCGACGGTTTTGGGGGCGTTGTTGGTGTGGAGGGTTGCGAAGACGAGCATGCCCATGGAGGCGCAGGTGAGGGCGAGGTTCATGGTTTCGAGGTCGCGCATTTCGCCGACGAGGATGATGTCGGGGTCGGCGCGCATGGCGCCACGGAGGGCGATGCCGAAGGAGTCGGTGTCGGCGCCGACTTCGCGTTGGACGATGACGGACTTTTTGTTGGGGTGGACGAACTCGATGGGGTCCTCGATGGTGATGATGTGCTTGCTCTGGGTGTCGTTGATGTAGTCCATCATGGCGGCGAGGGTGGTGGACTTGCCGGAGCCGGTGGGTCCGGTGACGAGGACGAGTCCGCGGTTGTACTGGCAGACTTCGCGGAGGACGGGTGGGAGCTTGAGGTCGTCGATGGTCTTGATGTTGGTGGGGATGATGCGGAGGACGGCTCCGGGGCCGAAGTGGTTGTACATGAAGTTGACGCGGAAGCGGGCGAGTCCCGGGATTTCGTAGGCGAAGTCCTGATCCTTGTTCTCGAGGAACCAGGACCATTTCTCGTGGGTGGCGATTTCCTCCATGATGCCGAGCATTTCGGCGGCGGGGATGGGTGGGAAGGGGAGGGGAGTGAGGTCGCCGTGGATACGGGTCTTGGGGGCCATCTCGGAACAGAGATGGAGGTCTGAGCCGCCCAGTTTCACCATTTCCCGGAGGAAGCTGTCGATTTTGGCCATGGTGGGTATTTCTCCAGAGTATGTGTGGGTGGGTGGGGGTCAGCGTCCGAAGCCGAAGAAGCCGCGCTTTTTGGGCGGTTCGGGTTCAGGGGCGGTACGTGGGGTGGCGGTGGCGGCAGAGGGTGTGGCGGCTGGCGTGGGGGATGCGACGCCGGCCTCGCGGAGATCCATCTGTCGTTTGAGGTCGGGGGTTCGGATGTAGGGGAGGGTGTCGTCGTAGGAGCGCTTGCCGGCCATGTAGAGTTCGAAATGGCTTTGCTCCATGGTGATCATGCCGAGGTTCTTGCCGGTCTGGAGTGAGGACTCGATCTGGAAGGTCTTGCCTTCGCGGATGAGGTTGGAGATGGCGAGGGTACCGAGCATGATTTCGTAGGCGAGGACGACGCCGTCGTGGTTTTTGTTGGGGAGGAGCTGCTGGCAGATGACGCCCTTGAGGCTTTCGGCGACCATGGCGCGGATCTGGGCCTGCTGGCCGTGCGGGAAGACGTCGAGGAGTCGGTTCATGGTGTCGGCGGCGGAGCTGGTGTGGAGGGTTCCGAAGACGAGGTGTCCGGTTTCGGAGGAGTGGATGGCCATCTCGATGGTTTCGAGGTCGCGCATTTCGCCGATGACAATGACGTCGGGGTCTTCACGGAGGGCGGCGCGGAGGGCGTTGGTGAAGCTGCGGGTATGGTGGTTGAGTTCGCGCTGGGTGATGTTGCAGCCCTTCGGGATGTAGATGATTTCGATGGGGTCCTCGACGGTGATGATGTGGTCGTGGCGGTTCTGGTTGATGAAGTCGACCATGGAGGAGAGAGTGGTCGACTTGCCGGAGCCGGCAGGGCCGGTGATGAGGATGAGTCCCTGGTTGTGGGTCGTGAGCTTCTCGAGGATTTCAGGCTGCTTGAAGCCGAGTTCGCGGATGGGGGTGATGCGGTTGCTGATGATGCGGTAGGAGCCGGAGCAGCCAAAACGCTGGTAGAGGAGGTTGGTGCGGTAACGGTCGGTGGTGGAGATGTTGTAGCTGTAGTCGAGGTCGTGGTGGTCGTCGAAGTGGCTGCGCTGGTCGTCGGAAAGAGGGGCGTAGTTGAGTTCGGCGGCGGCCTCGGGGGAGAGGATCTCCTGTCCGGGGACCAGGTACATCTCCTTGTGCTTGCGGACAAAGGGATAGGCGCCGGCGGAAATGTGGACGTCGGAACAGCCGGCCTGGCGGGCCTTGTGGAGGAAGTCGTCGAGCAGCTTGCGGGAAGCCTCGCCCTTGAGGTCGCGAGCGGCGTTGAGGTTGGGCCAGCCCTCAAGCCAGGCAGTGCCAGACCCAGAGGCGCGCTGGATGGCGGGCTCGCGGCGCGGCGCAGGCTCGTCGCGACGAGGCGGGGCCGCCGGGTTGATGACCGTGCGGCGGGGGGCCGCAAAGACAGACATGGGACAGGGACCGGTGCGTCCCTCCTCAACCGAGGAACGCTTGAGGCGCTCGAGAGCCGACTTGTCCTGGTAAAGGCCGTTCTCCAACATCACCTGGATGATGAAGGAGATGGACGGAATGAGACCAGCCTCCTCTAGGGTGTCCATGATGTTGACGCACATCGCCTTGTCGATGATCCGGTCGCGGACAAGGTGGTAGAAGAACCAGTCGATTTCGTTGGTTAGCGATTCGCTTTTCATTTTATGTCCACAAAAAACTCAAAAGGAAACAAAAAAGAATCCACAAACGGAGAAGTCCACAAAAGACTCAAAATATACAAAAGAATTTATACTGTTCGCGGAGGAAGCCTAACTATTTATCCACAAAAGACTCAAAAGGAGACAAAAGAGGAGTCCACAAAAGACTAAAAAGGAGACAAAAGAGGAGTCCACAAAAGACTCAAAAGGACACAAAAGCGACGAGAACGAGAGAGGGAGGGAGGGGGGGATGAGAAAGGGTGAGAGTCAGCAGAAGAGTCGTTTGTCTGGGGTGGCGTTGGGGGCGCGGAGGGAGAGGTGTTTGAGGATGGTGTCGTTGACGGCGGCGGGGAGTGGGGGGAGTTGCTGGAAGTCGAGGGTGACGCCGAGTTTGGTGAGGGTATCGTTGAGGGCGTCGAAGAGGGAATAGGCCTCGATGTGGACGACGGCGGGGCGTTCGCCGAGTTGGAGGAGGAGTTCCTGGAAGGTGGCGAGGAGGGAGTCGCGGAATTTCTGGAGTTTGGCGCCGGGTTCCTCGATGCGGGCGCAGAGGAGGTCGCCGGAGTTCCAGTCGCGGGCGGTGAAGAGGAAGGTGACAGGAGTGGGGACGTCGAGGTTGTCAAAGACGAAGGGCGAGGCCAGGATGTCGAGGCGGAGTTCGCGTGAGCCGGTGGGGAGTTCCTTGAGAGGGGCGATTTCGGTTCGCTTGAGCTTGGGGTATTTCTTGGGGAGCTTGTCGTTGAGGTCGATGTCAATGTGGTCAGTGTGCCAGACGGTGATGCCGTCGTCGGTGAGCTCGGGCTTGCGGATGACGTAGGAGTCCTCCTGTCCCTCGGTGACTTCGAGGGAGAGCGAGCCGTCCGAGACGAGCTGGACGATTTCGCAGGTCTGTCGGATGACGCAGTTGAGGAGCTGGATGTCGTCCTGCTTGAGGTGTGAGGCCTGAAAGCCGGGGATGAGGGCACGGAAGACGGGGAAGTCGGGGGTGGGGTGGGTGTCGTCGTCAGCGGGCTTATCCATGTCCTCGAGGATTTCCAGGTCACGGCAGTCGAGTGCGGAGGGACATTCGAGCTTGAAGAGGAGTGCGTTGACGTCGGGGGTCTGGTCGGCGACAAAGGCCTGGTGTTCGCAGTCGTTGAGGTCCCAGAGGAGTTCGAGTCCGCGAGGGCCACGGAAGGCCATGAGCTGGAACGGCTCGTCGGGGGAGTCACTGCCGCTCATCTGGACGAAGAGGAGCTCGTTGGTGTTGGGAGCCTGCACGGCGAAGATGTCGGTGGGTTCGAGCTGCATCCAGGGCTTGAGGGCGAGGAGGTCGGCGACGCTGCGCTGCAGGTTGGCGTAGTAGGATTTTTCGAGTTGGCTCATGCTGCCCATCGTGTCGTTCCTCCGTATCGTGTCGGTCTGGGGCGTGTGTGTGGTGGCTTGGCGGGAGCATGGGTGGGGTTCCCGTTGTCATGGCGCCACGAGAGGTGTTGTGTGTGCGACAGGGAGGGTGTCAGGCCCGTTTTGGGGGTGCTGGAGACGCCACAAGTCGCGTGAGAATGTGTAAGCGAACACTGTAGCACAGTTTTGCGCTGGGCGCAAATCCGTGTCGGGTGGTCTGGGAGGCGTTCAGCCTAGCGCCTGGACCACGAGGTCGAGGATTTTGCGTGCGACGTCGTCCTTGTCGAGCTGTGGGAGTCGGTGGATGTCGCCGGAGCGAGTGAAGACGGTGACGCGATTGGTATGGACAGCGAAACCGCTTCCAGGTTCGGTGATGTCGTTGGCGCAGAGGAGGTCGCAGCCTTTGCGCATCAGCTTGAGGCGCGCGTTCTCCTCGATGTGGTCGCTTTCGGCGGCGAAGCCGACGAGGAAGGGGCGTGGGGAGAGGGAGCCGAGATGGGCGAGGATGTCCGGGGTGCGGCGGAGCGGGAGGGCGTCGGGCATGTCCCAGAGGGTGTGGGGACGATCGCCTCGGTCGCTCTTCTTGAGCTTGAGTTCGGAGTAGGTGGCGGGCGCGTAGTCGGCGACGGCGGCGCAGAGGATGGCGACGTCGCAGTGGTTTAGGTGGGCGTCCACGGCGTCGAACATCTGCTGGGCGCTGCGGACGGGGACGGGGGTGATGCCCGGGAGGTCGGGAAGTGGGCAGGAGAGGGGGCCGTGGACGACGGTGACGGCGGCGCCACGGCGCGCGGCGATGCGGGCGAGTGAACCGCCCATGCGTCCGGTGGAGCGGTTGGTGAGGTAGCGGACGGGATCGATGTCCTCGGCGGTGGGGCCGGCGGTGATGAGGATGCGTCGGCCGGCGAGATCCTGTGGGGTCTGCCAGCGCCGGACCCATTCGACGCAGGTCTCGGGCGAGGCGACGAGGATGTCGCCAAGGGCGCCGAGGGGCGTGTGGGCGGTGGGTGGGGCGATGAGCCAGCGCGGGGAGGCGAGATGTCGCCATTCGTCGAGGGCGTCGGAGGGGGTGTCGTCGGGGAGGAGTGCGGGTGCGACGATGAGTCCGGCGGGCGAGTTTTCGAGTCGTTGGCGTTCGTTTGCGGGGAGAGCCTTGAAGGCGTTGAGGGAAGAGGGTGCGAGGAGGATGGCGCGGTTGGGGGTTAGGGCGGTGTCGGGGAGTGGCCAGCGGGCGGCGGGGTGGCCGGTGAGGAGTGCGGGGGCGTAGGGGGTGGTGAAGAGGGCGGCGGAGGGTGTGGCGGCGACGTCGACGTCATAGCCGGCCTGCTGGAGCTGGAGGAGCAGAGGCGGGGTATGGACCATGACGCCGGGGCCGTCGGCGATGACAGTGACGCTGCCGAGGGTGAATTTCATTGTGCTTCGATGCTCTTGAGATAGTGGATGGCGTTGCCGAATTTGGTTGCGGGGTCGAGGTTGGCGCGGAAGTCCTCGATGGAGATGAAGCCCTGATAGTCGAGCTTGCGGAGGAGTGCCATGGCGGTGGGGAAGTGGAAGAGTCCTTCGGCCATGTCGCAGGCTTCCCATTTCCACTGTCGGGTGCCGTCGGGGGCGAGGTCGCCGGGGATGGGGCGGTGGGCGCCGAAGTGGCAGTGGGCGAGGTAGTCGCCGAGCATGGGGATGGCGATGGCGGGTGTCTCGTAGCCGTCGCGGACCATGTTCTGGGGGTCGTAGATGACGCCGGTCTGTGCGGGCGAGAAGGCGCCGGCGATGCGGAGGGCGAGGGAGGCGCTGGGGTGGATGGTGTTGCCGTGCATTTCGACGATGAGTCGGATGCCGGTTCCCTTGGCGAGTTCGACGCAGCGCGCGAAGCCGGCGAGGGTCTCGCCGTAGATTTCGCGGTAGTCCTCGTGGTCGCGTCCGTTGAAGCCTCGGGCGGCGCCGAGGCGGATGAAGGGCGCGTGGGTGAGGACGGCGCCGTCGAGGACGTGGCGGAACTGCTCGAGGTCGGTGCAGGTCATGTTGGTGGCGAGGCCGGCAAGCTGGAGGCCGTGGTCGGCGAGGATGCGGTTGACCTCGGCGGCGCGGTCGGCGAAGTTCTCGGGGGTGATGTCGTTGACGTGGTAGCCCCAGAAGCTGGGTTCGGCCTTGGCGCGGAGGTCGTCGCTGACGCGTCGGACGCGGAGTTCGAGGGCGTCGAAGCCGAGTTCGCGGAGAAGACGACACTGTCCGGCAAGGTCCAGTGAGGGAAGGCAGACGCTGGTGACACTGTATTTCATGCGTGTTTTCTCCTGGTTTCGCTCCGCCTCGCTTCGCTCGGCGGGTTTGCTCTCGTCGCTCTCGTCGCTCTCGTCGCTTCTGCTCCGCCTCGCTTCGCTCGGCGGAATTCGGTCGCGCCGCTGACGCGGCGCTGGCG
>CALZPA010000187.1 GCA_945827525.1 uncultured Lentisphaeria bacterium
CAGCAATCGGAGACACTACACATGAACCAGGAACAGTCGCGGAAAGTGAACGAGGAGTATGCGCGGAAGGCGTCGCGGATGACCGTCGACGACATGAATGACGTCGCAGGCAAGAAGGACAAGGTGTGGAGGCTGCTCGGCAAGCTCGGCTCAAAGGCCGCCGACATCAAGCTGCTCTGGAACATGATGATCGACTACAAGGAGGGACGCTACCCCAATGTCCCCTGGCGACTCATCGGCTCCATCGTGTTCGCGTTCGTCTATCTGCTCATGCCCGTGGACGTCATCCCCGACATCATCCCCATCCTCGGGTTCACCGACGACATCGCCGTCTTCGGGCTGGTCCTCAAGAGCTTCGAGCACGACATCGAGGCCTACAAGGCCTGGCGCGAGGAACATCGCGACGATGGCATGAGACGCATCAACTGAACAGCGTGTCTGCGTCCCTCCTCCGAATGGCCGAGACGCATCAACTGAACAGAAAGGAGAGTCGAGCATGGCATGGCAAACCTGGAAAATCAATGAGCGGATGTGCCTGACGTGTCAGCATTTCGTGGTGTCGAGGCGGCTGGTCAGCAAGGGCGGTCAGCTGTGGATCGAGTACGACAACCCGCGAGGCAGCTGCGGCATCTTCCACAACTTCGGCAAGACGTGGAACGAGAAGCTCACGGGCGTCAGCTGGTGCCACTATGTCCGGTGGAATGAACTCCCGTGATTCTGTTGCGGGGGGGATCCACAAAAGACAAAAAATAATCAAAAAAATCAAGTCCACAAAAGGCACAAAAGGGCACAAAAAAACTGTGGGAGAGGAAAGGAGGGATTGGATCAGAGTCCGGTTGGGGTGTCGATGAAGATGCAGGTGAGACCGGTTTCGCGTCGGGTGAGCTCCATGAGGGCGCGGGGGCCGGTGGTCTCGGTGGCGTAGTGTCCGGAGGCGATGACTGAGAGTCCCATCTCCAGGGCAGGGTGGTACTGCTGGTGACGGAATTCGCCGGTGAGAAGGGCGTCGAGATGGCGTTCGGCCGCCTCGAAGATGGCGTCGTCGCCGCCGCCGGAGACGATGCCCAGGGAATGGATGGGCTTGCCGGCGTCGACGGAGAGGTTGGAGCGGGTGATGAGCTTGGCGTCCATGAGGCGGGCAAGTGAGGCGGGGGTCATGGGGTGTGGGAGGAGTCCGTGGAAGCCGATGGGCTGTCCGTGGTAGAGGAAGAAGGGCTGTCGCTGCTGGAGGTCGAGGAGGTTTGCTAGGACGGCGTTGTTGCCGATTTCGGGATGGAGGTCGAGGGGGAGGTGCATGGCGTAGAGGGAGAGACGATGCGTGTAGAGGGCGGCGAGGCGCCGTGCCATGAAGCCGTCGAGGCGCTTGAGTCCGCCGCCCCAACTGATGCCGTGGTGGACGAAGAGGAGGTCGGCGTGCTGGGCGACGGCCTGGTCGATGGTCTGCTGGCAGGCGTCGACGGCGAAGGCGACAGTCTGGATGTCGGTGGAGGCCTCGACCTGGAGTCCGTTGTTGGAGTAGTCCTGGTCTGCGAGACCGTCGAAGAGTCTGCCGAAGAAGGCTGTGAGTTCGTGCAGTTTCATGGGTTGGGGCTAGTCTAGGGTGATGTCGAGTGGGGAGTCGGCGCAGTGTGCGAGGGAGGCTCGGATCTGTTCGGCAAGGCGGTCGTTGCGATGATGTCGTGCGGTGGGGAAGAGCTGGGTGAGCTCGTGGACGGCAATGGCGCGTGGGAGGTCGGGTCGGGCTTGGAGGAGCTCACAGGCGGCGCGGGCGGTGGCGGGGAACGTGGTGGCGAAGGTCAGCTCGGATGGCCAGTCGTCCATGTAGTGATGGCAATGGGCGACGAGCGAGATGGCGACGTGGCTCTCGGTGATGAGGATGACGCCGTGCTGGAGGCGTTCGCGGATTTCAGGGGCGAGCAGGTCGCGGTCGAGGTCGAGGGGAAGGAGTGGGGCGGGGGCTTGAGGTGCGGGCAGTGGGTGACGGGTGCGGCGCTGTCGGCGGGCTTCGCGGGAGTTGGCGAGGAGGTGTAGGGCGAGGGCGGCGAGGAAGTCGTCGGAGACGTCCTGGAGGCGGAGCTTGCGGAGGGCGCTTTGGCAGGCGGGGAGGATGGTGTCGAGCTGTGCGGCGGTGAGTGGGAGGGCGTTGGCGATGACCTGGCGGAGGCGTGCGTCATCGCAGGGGGTGAGGGTGGCGAAGGCGGCGTCGAGTGGGTTCTGTCCGCGGGCACGGGTGAAGGTGGCGGCGACGTCGGAGTAGCCGGAGGCGGTGAGGACGTCGGCGACGAGCTGGTCGCTGGTGGACGATGCGCCGCGCTGGCGGTCATGGATGCTGTCGGCGAGCTGTTCGACGAGCCAGGGGTCGTTGACGCCGTGCTGCTGGAAGGCGTCCATGAGGTCTTGCTTGAGTCTGGCGTCGGTCATGCTGCTTTAGTCCACAAAATACACGAAATACTCGAAATACTTTAGTCCACAAAACACACAAAATACACGAAAAAAATTAGTCCACAAAACACACGAAATACGTTAGTCCACAAAACGCACGGAAGAATCAGAAGGGAGACGACTGAGCCGGCTATTTGTCGGAGTCGGCGGGGTTCTGGCTGGGGAGGTGTCGGAGTTCGTTGAGGAAGGCCTCGGCGTCCTGGAAGTGCCGGTAGACGGAGGCGAAGCGGACGTAGGCGACCTCGTCGGTCTGCTTGAGTTCGTCCATGACGTATTCGCCGAGCTTCTGGCTGGAGATTTCGCAGTTCTGGTTCATGTCGAGGGAGGCTCGTGCGGAGATGTGGGCGAGCATCTTGTCGATCTGCTCTTCGGAGACATTGCGCTTCCAGCAGGCCTGCTTGATGCCGTAGAGGAGCTTTTCGGGCTTGAAGTCCTCGCGGGAGCCATCCTTCTTGATGACGTAGAGTTCGGCGGGGATGACCGTCTCGTAGGTGGTGAAGCGGAGTCCGCAGGCGGAGCATTGGCGACGGCGGCGGATGACCTCGCCCTCCTTGGAAACTCGGGTCTCGATGACCTTGTCGTCGGTCGCGGCGCAATTGGGGCAGCGCATGGTCGGTGTGGTTGGTGTGAGGGTGTGGGTGTGGAGTGGGTGTGTGGGGGATGGCTCAGGGGAGGTCGCGGAGGACTCTCTCGATGCCGGTGGCTCGTCCGGTCTCGTCGTTGACGTTGACGACGGTGCCGCAGAGTCGGATGCCGTGTTCGCAGACGGTGAAGCGTGCGGGCATGCCGGTGGTGAAGCGGTGGAGGACGGGTTCGATGTCTCGTCCGAGGATGGAGTCGCGGGCGCCGACCATGCCGGCGTCGCACTGGAAGGCGGTTCCCTTGCGGAGGATCTGCTGGTCGGCGGTGGGGACGTGTGTGTGTGTGCCGATGACGGCGGAGACGCGTCCCTCGAGATGGCGTCCCATGGCGATTTTCTCGCTGGTGGCCTCGGCGTGGAAGTCGACGAAGATGATGGGGGTCTTGCCGGCGATGTCGTCGAGGATGCGGTCGGCGGCGGCGAAGGGGCAGTCGGAGGGGACGGCGATGAAGGTTCTGCCGATGAGGGAGATGACGGCGACGGTCTTGCCGGAGGCGGTCTCGAAGAGTCCGTAGCCGCGTCCGGGCTGTTTGGGGGAGAAGTTGGCGGGCCGGAGGACGTAGGGGTAGTCGGCGATGTCCTTGACGAAGTCCTTCTGTCCCCAGATGTGGTCACCGGAGGTGAAGACGTCGATGCCGGAGTCGTCGAGCTCGTTGAGGCACTGCCTGGTGAAGCCGTCGCCGCCGGCCATGTTCTCGCCGTTGGCGATGCAGAAGTCGCAGCCGTATTCGCGGATGAGTGACGGGACGAGCTGTCTGACGGCGTTGCGTCCGGACTTGCCGACGATGTCGCCGATGAAGAGAATGCGCATGGTGGACTGACCTCCCGAGGGGGGATGAGGTGATTTTCTTTACAATTAATCTAATAATATACCAAAATTCGAGTCATTTTTCAAGTGTCCAGGGGAAGAATTCGTGGTGGGTGCGTTGTTTTTTTGGGGTGGCTCATGCACCGACGAATCGTCGGAATCTCATGCGTGTTGGCATTTGGTCCACAAGAGGCACAAAGGCGCCTCGCTTCGCTTGGGGGGCGGTTTCCGCCCGGCGGCGGGGGCGCCGTCGGGACAGGCGCCGCAGGCGCATGGGGAACGTTGTCCCGTGTGTGGGGGGGAATTTTTCTGTGGTGGTGTGGGGTGCAAAACGGATGTCGGGGGATATAGTAGGGCTCAGGCGCGGGTGCGGCGTTCTAGGACGTCGGCCTGCCAAGAGCGTGGAGCGTCTGTCGCGCGGGTCGTCATGGAGCCGTGCGGCAGGGCGGAGCAGCCTGTTCTGTCCGGGTCGGCAAGGGTCTGGCGGCGGGATGCGGAAGGCAGTCAACAACAGCAGCAGTGGACGGAGTGTTTTCGGGATGTCAGGAGCGAGGCGAGAGTCATGGGGAGGCAGTGAGCGGCGTATGGAGTCGGGTGGGCGTGGCGAGCGTCCGCTGCGGAGCTGTGACGCGGGGAGTCCGCGCGAGGCGTTTGAGCGTGAGCGTCGGAATGTGAGGCGGACGGCGGGGCCGGACTTGCGTGTGCTGAAGGGGAACGACCTGGTTCAGGCCCTGAAGGAGCGCTTTCCGAAGAAGGTATGGGATCCGAGTGTGCTGCTGCTGCCGAATCCGGTGGTGCTGGTGAGCTGCGGGTCGGAGAAGCTGAAGCTGGCTCCGGACATTGTGACGGTGGCGTGGGCGGGGATTGTGAACACGTCTCCGGCGATGGTGAGCATCTCGCTGCGTCCGGAGCGCCATTCGTACGGGATCATCAAGCAGACGGGGGAGTTTGTGGTGAACGTTCCGCCGGCGTCGCTGGCGAAGGTGGTGGACTGGTGCGGGATGAAGTCGGGTCGCGAGGTGGACAAGTTCTCGGAGATGCGTCTGACGGCGCTGCCGGCGACGACGGTGGGGTGTCCGATTGTGGCGGACTGTCCGGTCAACCTGGAGTGCAAGGTGTCGCGGACGATACCGCTGGGGACGCATGACCTGATATTGGCGAAGGTGACGGCGGTTCAGGTGTCGGAGGAGGTGCTGGACAAGAAGGGGAAGCTGCGGGTGGACTACGCGGATGTGCTGAGCTACGCGCATGGCGAGTACCACAAGCTGGGGAGCAGGATTGGCGTCTTTGGCTTTTCGGTGCGGAAGCGCTGAAAGGAGAGGGCGCGCCGCTTCCGTTTCCGCATCCTCATCTGGGATGGGGGGGGCGCGTCCTGGCAGAAGAGAGAGCAGAAGAATAGCACAACACAATTGAGGAGTTCAGATTATGGCATTGCGAGTTGGAGTGGTTGGCTGCCGCGGGATTGGCACGACGCATGCGACGAGCCACAAGAATGACGAGCTGGCGGAGCTGGTGGCGGTGTGCGATGTGGTGAAGTCGCGGGCGGACGAGCTGGCGGCGAAGCTGGAGGTGAAGGCGTACTACAGCCTATCGGACATGCTGGCGAACGAGGAGCTGGACGTGGTGGACGTGTGCACGGGCGGCCCGGAGAACGGCGGCTGGCACTTTGAGCCGACGATGCAGGCTCTGGAGGCCGGCAAGCATGTGCTGTGCGAGAAGCCGATCTCGAACGACATCAACGAGGCGCGCCAGATGGTGGCGCTGGCGGCGAAGAAGGATCTGTATCTGGGCGTGAACCTGAACCATTACTTCACGGAGCCGGCGGCGCAGGCGGAGAAGCTGATGGCGGAGGGGAAGATCGGCGAGATCGTGTACTGCCATCTGCGGTGCGGGTTCCCGGGTTCGGAGTGGGCGTTCGCGAAGACGGCAGGGCCGAACATGGAGGGCTATCCGTACTTCCATGTGAAGGCGTTTCTGGCGCATCCGTTCTCGATCATGCGTCACTTCTGCGGCGACGTGTGCCAGTTGCAGGCGTTCATGGGGAAGCCGAGCTTCCGTCTGCGCGACGCGGATCCGATGGTGTCGGTGAACTCGATCCACATGCGCTTCACGAATGGCGCGACGGGGTATCTGTTCTCGAGCCGTGGCGACACGACGCCGTACTATGGCGGCTGGTGGTCGGTCGAGGTGGGCGGCACGCGCGGCACGTTTGTGATTGAGAACTGCGTGGAGAAGCTGATCTACCAGCCTGGCCAGGGCAATCCCGACTACGAGGCGGGCAAGGGTCTGGGGAAGGCGCCGGAGGCGATCATCACGAACACGGGCGTGACGGACTTCGGGACGACGTTCCCGCGGCGCATCCACTGCTTCCTGGAGGATGTGACGAACAACGTGCCGAAGCACAAGCTGCGCGCGTCGGGGCGTGACGCGCTGGCGACGCTGGAGTACACGTTCGCGGCGATCGAGTCGTATGAGAATGGCGGGGTGCTGGTTCGTCCGAAGCCGCTGCCGTTTGTGAAGCCGGACCCGAACAATCTGTAAGCGGGGGTCGGTTCAGGCTTGTCGGGCGGGTGCGCTTCGGTAAAGGCGTTCCCGCCCGACGGCGCATGGCCATCATGCACCAATCAACTTTATAATACTAATAGAGGAAAGACGAGACGATGAAGCTGGGAGTGAACAGCGTTCTGTTTGGCGGCTACGACCTGGAGACGGCGTTCCGGTGGACGAAGGCCTGTGGGTACGACGCGATTGAGGTGTCGGCGATCGAGGGGATGAGCGAGCATCTGGTGCTGAGCCGCTGGCGCGAGATTGCGCCGGTGATCCGGGAGCTGTCGGCTAAGTACGAGCTTCCGGTTCAGGCGATGGAGCAGCCGAGCCAGGATGCGGCGGTGATGGAGCAGGCGTTCCAGGCTGCGGTGGAGATAGGGATCCCGGTGGTGAACTGCGGGCCTGGGGGGAAGATGGACGACGAGGCGTCGTTCCAGCAGTCGGTGGACAGCCTGGGTCGTCTGGCGGAGCTGGCGGGCAAGTATGGGGTGACGCTGTGCGCGAAGGCGCATGTGGGCGCGGCGATCTGGAACACGCCGACGACGCTGCGTCTGCTGGAGGCGGTGACGCATCCCAACTTTGGCCTGGACATGGATCCGTCGCACATCTTCCGCGCGAACGAGAATCCCGTTGACGCGATTGCGGCGGTGATTTCGCGCATCAAGCACGTGCACATCCGCGACTGCAAGGGGCGCCAGCGCAATCCGGGCAAGCCGGAGATGCAGGCGAACGGTCGTGGCGACATTGACTTGCTCGGGTACATCCGGGTGCTGCGGCGCCACGGATACGAGGGGCCGGTTGACCTGGAGGTCATCGGCGCGAAGGACTACGAGCTGGCGTCGTGCGTGGCGATAGCGGCCGAGGCGCGCGGCCATCTGCAGGCGTGTCTGCAGGCGGTCGGCGAGCGCTGAGCGGCTGCGTGCCCGTCAGGGCAGAGGGGGGCATCCGGCCGTTTTTCCGAGGCGTGCCGGACGCCCCTTGCTGTTTTCT
>CALZPA010000188.1 GCA_945827525.1 uncultured Lentisphaeria bacterium
GTCGATTAAGTCGATTTTCGCCCGACGGCGGGCCAGGCGCCGCTGGCGCGGCGCGTTTTTTCGCTTGAGTCGTCAGTTGCGTTTGGGCGCGGGGATTTGCGCGAGGATGATGGCGACGAACATGATGGCGCAGCCGACGAGCTGTCGGGCGGAGAGCTGCTCGCCGAGGAGGAGCCAGCCGCCCAGGACGGCGAAGGTGGACTCCAGGCTCATGAGGAGCGAGGCGATGGTGGGGTTGAAGTCGCGCTGTCCGAGTATCTGGAGCGTGTAGGCGATGCCGCAGGACATGACGCCGGCGTAGAGGAGCGGCACGGCGCAGGCGGAGATGCTCGTCCAGGAGGGAAGCCCCTCGGCCAGCAGCATGGGCGGCGTCAGGAGCAGGCCGACGACGAAGAACTGCAGGCAACTGAGCCGGACGCCGTCAGTGCGGGTCGCGAAGTGGTCGACG
Organism: uncultured Lentisphaeria bacterium; assembly: GCA_945827525.1. Taxonomy (GTDB): domain Bacteria; phylum Verrucomicrobiota; class Lentisphaeria; order Oligosphaerales; family Oligosphaeraceae; genus CAAGGB01. Next base: position 449 of record CALZPA010000188.1, read on the forward strand.
ACGATGATGTGGAGGGCGAAGAGGACGGCGCAGAGCAGGACGAAGGCGTCGCCCTTGCCGATGGAGAAGGTGTCGTCCGTCATGCAGAGCAGATACATGGCGACGACGGCGAGGGCGACGGCGAGCCAGAGGAGCCAGGAGCAGGCCTTTCGGAGGAGGAGTCCGAAGATGGGGACGAGGATGATGTAGCAGGCAGTGATGAAGCCGGCCTTGCCGGCGGAGGTGAACTTGACGCCGACCTGCTGGGCGGTGCTGGCGGCGGCGAGGACGGCGCCGCAGCAGAGTCCGGCGAAGAGCTCGTAGGCGAAGGAGGGCCTGGGCTGGGTGGACGCCCGTTCGCCTTTGGGCTTCATGAGGGCGAGGAGCATGGTGCAGGGGATGAGGAAGATGGCGCCGATGTAGGAGCGCAGGCAGTTGAAGGCGATGGGCTCCAGGTGCTCCATGCCGGACTTCTGCGCGGTGAACGCGAAGCCCCAGATGATGGCGGTGAGCAGCAGCAGGACGATGTTCTTGATTTGCAGGTTCTTCATGGCACGGAGGACTCGAGTGGGTGAATGGACGGCATCAGGTGCGCAAAAAATGACAATATAATGCGGAGTTGTCGGTTTTTCAGCTAATCTGTCAGGAAAATGGGGCTGGTTCGCGTGCGCTGGGGGCGCGTGTGGGGGAGGGGGGCATGGCGCGAGGGGAGGGGAGAGGGTGGTGTGGCGGCGAAAAGCATCGCGGACAGTGGAAAAACGGGCGTTGTGGGCTATGTTTTGAGGCGTTGTGGCCGTGTCGTTGCGGTTCGTTGTGTCCGTCGTGTCGTCAAGTGTCGTTGAAGCGGAGCTATGCTGAGGTTCATGGAAGAGGTCGCCCGGAAGGCGGGCGAGGAGGCGCTGTCGTATTTCCACCATGTGAAGAGCTTTCGGGTGGACACGAAGTCGACGGCGAAGGATTTGGTGTCGACGGCGGATCGTGCGGTGGAGGGCGTCATCATCGGGAGCATCCATGAGCGGTATCCGTCGCATGGCGTGTTTGGGGAGGAGAGCGGCCGTGAGCGTGCGGACGCGGAGTACTGCTGGGTGATTGACCCGATCGACGGGACGCAGTCGTTTGTGAAGGGTCATCCGTACTTCAGCATTTCGCTGGCTCTGAAGCATCGTGGGCGTCCGGTGGCCGGGTGCGTGTATGCGCCGGCGCTGGGCGTGATGTTCACGGGAGACGAGCATGGCGCGTTCGAGAACGGCGAGCCCATCCGGGTGTCGGGCTGCGCGCGTCTGGAGGAGGCGGCCTGCGCGACGGGCTTCGCCTGTGTGCGGGCGGGGCTGCGCCAGAACAACACCGACAACTTCGCGCGGATTGTGCCGCAGTTGCGCGACATCAAGCGGTGCGGCTCCGCCGCGCTGGACTTGTGCTACACGGGCGCAGGCACGTTTGACGGGTACTGGGAGTACTGCCTGGCGGAGTACGATGTGGCGGCGGGCGCGCTGATCTGCCGCCTGGCCGGCGGCAAGGTGTGCGACTGGCGGGGCGGTGACGACTATCCGGCGCACGGCATTGTGGCGGGCCCGGCGGCCATCGTCGACCAGCTGCTGCCGCAGCTCGTCGAGTGTCATTGAGAGAAACGCAGAAAGGAGACTGAGCATGTCGTCCGTTGAGATAAGAGATGCCCGGATTGTGGTGGACGGCCAGCCTGTCCAGCTCATTTCGGGCGCGATGCACTATTTCCGCATTCCTGCGGAGCTGTGGCGTGACCGTCTGGAGAAGGCGGTTGCGATGGGACTGAACTGTGTGGAGACGTATATGCCGTGGAACTGGCACGAGCCGGTGCGGGGGCAGTTTGACTTCACGGGGATGCTCGACGTGGAGCGCTTCATCCGTCTGGCGGGCGAGATGGGGCTGTATGTGGTGGTTCGTCCGGGGCCGTACATCTGCGCGGAGTGGGACAACGGCGGCATTCCGTCGTGGCTGATGAACGAGCCGGGGCTGCGGGTGCGGCGCATCAACGAGCCGTGGCAGCGCGCGGTCGCCGACTACTTTCGTGCGGTGATGCCCAGGCTGTGTCCGCTGCAGCATGACCATGGCGGCCCCATCATCCTGATGCAGATTGAGAACGAGTATGGCTCGTATGGCCATGACCGTGCGTACATGGAGTGGCTGCGGCGGCTGATGGTGGACTGCGGGGCGACGGTGCCGCTGTTCACGGCGGATGGCGCCAGCGAGTTCTTCCTGGCGAACGGGATGGTGGAGGGTGTGCCGTCGTTCCTGACGGGCGGCAGCCGTCTGGCGGAGGGGGCGCGTCTGATACGTCGCCTGCGTCCGCAGGATCCGGTGTTCTTCATGGAGTTCTGGTGCGGCTGGTTCAATGCGTGGGGCAAGCCCCATGCGGGCGCGTCGCGCACGCCGCAGCAGATCGCCTCCGAGCTGGACGACATCCTGCGCGAGGGCGGCAGCGTCAACATCTACATGTTCCACGGCGGCTGCAACTTCGGGTACTCGGCCGGCGCCAACCTCTACGGCGGCAAGCTGACGCCCGACACGTCCAGCTACGACTACGGTGCGCCGCTCAACGAGTACGGCGAGCCCACCGAACTCTACGATGCGTTCCGCGAGGTCATCCGCAAGTACCGCCCGGAGACGCCGACGGCGCGTCCGAAGCCGGTGGCCATCCGGGCGTATGGTGACGTCGCCATCACGGCGTCGGCGCCGCTGTTCGGGCAACTGGACGCGATTGCGTCTCCGGTGCGGACGGTCTCGCCCGAGACGATGGAGACGCTGGGGCAGCCCAGCGGGTTCGTGCTCTACCGCACGCGCCTGGAGGACCCCATCACGACGAGCCTCGACCTGTGGAATGTCCATGACCTCGCGTGGGTCTTCCTCGACGGCAAGCCCGCCGGACGCATCTACCGCAACGACGACTGCCGCAGCCTCAAGGACATCCGGGTGCCCGAGGGCGGCCTGACGGTCGACATCCTCGTCGAGGCGCTCGGACGCATCAACTATGGCCCCGAGCTCGCCCGCGACTTCAAGGGCATCGTGGGCGACGTCTGCCTGGGTGGCCAGGTGACGCGCGTGGGCTGGACCTCGTGGTGTCTGCCGCAGGGCGTGCCGACGGGGCTCGTGTGGGGCGAGCCGCAGCCCGGATGCAGGCTGCCCGCCTATCACCGCGCTGTGCTTGAGCTGCCGGACGAGCCGGCGGACACGTTCCTGCGCTTCCCCGGCGTCTGCGGCGTCGTCTGGGTCAACGGCTTCCTGCTGGGGCGCTACTGGAATGTGGGGCCTGAGAAGTCGCTCTATGTGCCGGCGCCGCTGCTGCGTCGCGGGCGGAACGAGATTGTGGTCTTTGAGACGGAGGCGCTGTCGGCGCCCTGTCTGAGCTTCTCGGCGGACGGCGTGCTCGCCTAGACGTCTGTCGTGAGTGGTTCTCATGTGTGCAAGAAGTCAAAGGAGAAAGGACACGATGAAAGTTGTGCAGTGCTGGGATGACGGCGTGGTCAATGACGCGCGTCTGGTGGAGATGCTTCGTCACTATGGGGCGAAGGCGACGTTCAACCTGAACATCGGGCTGATGAACATCGAGCGGATACCGTCGGGCTGGCTGCGTCTGTCGGAGGGCTGGTCGCACCGTGGCTTCCGCAGCGGCAAGCTGGGCCTCAAGGAGATCCGGCAGGTCTACGACGGCTTCGAGGTCGCCTCGCACTGCTGGCGTCACGAGAACGCCGGCGAGGTGCCCGACGAGCTCTTCCTCAAGTCGGCCCTGGATGTCCGGACGTATCTGGAGGATCTGTTCGAGAAGCCCTGCCGCGGCTTCGCGTGGCCCTGCGGACGCTACACCGACGCCACCTGCAAGCTCCTCCACGAGGCGGGCTTCGCCTATGGCCGCACGACCAAGAACTGCGATGACCCGGCAGCCTGCGCCGACAAGATGGCCCTCCACTCCAACTGCCACTTCCAGGACCCCAACTTCCTCGCCAAGTACAACAAGGCCAAGGCCGACGGCGTCAAGTTCTTCTACTTCTGGGGACACTCCTACGAGATGTTCGAGTACGACCCGCTGTGGGAGCAGCTCGAGCAGAAGATCCGCATGATCACCGAGGATCCCGACGCCGAGTGGGCGAACGTCATCGACGTCGTTGAGTAGGCGTGGTGCCCGCACCAACGTAAGTTCGCCCCGTCAGCCGACCACCAGGAATGCGGCTGACGGGGCGTTTTCGTTGCAGGATCGAGAAGAAAGGGAACAGACAATCACACAGGAGAGAAGACGATGGGACGAAGCTGGGGAATGCTGCTGATGCTGCTGTGCTGTTCGGGGGCGAGTTTGGCCGAGCCGGTTCCGTTTGCGGATCCGTACATTCTGGCGCATGGTGGAGCGTATTATGCGTATGGGACGATGGCGGGCTCGGGGATTGCGGTGGCGGTGTCGGAGGATCTGACGCACTGGCGTCTGGGCGTGGGGAAGGCGCAGGAGGGGCTGGCGCTGCACAAGTCGTCGTCGTATGGCGAGAAGTGGTTCTGGGCGCCGGAGGTGGTTGCGCTGAACGGGCGCTTCTACATGCTCTACACGGCGGACGAGCGCCAGTGTCTGGCGGTGTCGGACTCGCCGCTGGGGCCGTTTCTGCCGCATGGGCCGCAGCCGTATCTGCCGTTCCATCACCGCAGCATCGACGGGACGCTGTTCATCGAGGACGACGGGAGCATCCATCTGTTCTTCGTGCGGTGCTTCGGAGGAAATTCCATCTGGAGCGTGGAGCTGACGCCTGACTTGCTGTCGTGCCGTCCGGAGACGCTGCGGTACTGCACGGAGGCGACGCAGGCGTGGGAGCTGAAGGAGGGGCTGGTGAACGAGGGGCCGTCCGTGCTGAAGCATGACGGCAAGTACTATCTGCTGTACTCGGGGAACGGGTACACGAGCAAGGAGTATGGCGTCGGCGTGGCGGTTGCGGACAGTCTGGCGGGGCCGTGGCGGAAGCATCCGGGGAATCCGTTCCTGCAGTCGGTGGGCGGTCTGGTGGGCGTCGGCCACGGGGCGCCGTTCCGGGATATGGCGGGGCGTCTGCGGTATGTGTTCCATGCGCACAACTCGACGCAGCCGCACCGCGTCCATCCGAGGCTGATGTTCCTCACGGAGCTGGACTTTGACGTGCGGGACGGGATGCCGTGCGTGCGGTTCTCGCCGGAGTTCCGGCGCTGCGAGCTCGTCAAGTGATGTGACGTCAGGGAGCGTGCGAAGGGATTGTCCGTTCGCGCGCTCCCGTCGTTTGGGGTCAGAGTGAGGCGAGCCAGTTCTGGAGGGTGGCGCGGGTGGCGTCGGCGTCGAGGATGCGGGGGATGGCGTCGTTATGGTCGAGGAGGCGGCGGATGGTCTTGCCGGGGATGGTGTTGGGGTAGGCGTCGGCGATGCGCTGGGCCTTGGCGACGTTCTGCTGGAGGCTGGGGAGGTCGCGGAGGAGCTTGTTGACGGCGGAGATGACCTGGAGTCTGCCGTTGGCGTCGGCGAGATGGGGATAGAGTCGGATGCCGTCGAAGGCCTCGCGGACGAGCGGGAGTCCGGACATGCCCTGGCAGGGGTAGAAGGCGGTCATGACGGAGCTGAAGTGTCCGGTGATGGCGGTGTCGTGGCCTTCGGGGAAGAGGTTTTGGGTGTCGACGTCAGTGGGCCAGACGACGCGGTGGTCGTGGCGGAACTGGTCGCGGACGTCGGGCTTGCGGAAGTCGGGGATGGGTGTGGGTTCGCCGTTGTTCTGGCAGCTGATGGCGGCCATGATGCCGGTGAGGGTGACGTCGGCGGCGGAGTAGATGTCCCAGGGCGCGGGCTGTCCGGTGAGGATTTGCCGTGCGAAGTAGTAGAGTTCCCAGAAGTCGCCGCCGCCGTGTCCGGCCTGGTTGGCGAGTTCCTTCATCTCGGGCCATTCGGGGTTGACGTTGAGCTGCATGCCGAAGCCGGAGCCGCCGATGCGGATTTTGAGCGGGCCCATCTTGTCGGCGGAGGCGCGTGTGCCCCAGATGCGCCCGGATGTGTGGAAGTCGCCGGTGGTGGAGCCCATGAGGTTGCGGACCACGCCGCCGTTGTCCATCTTGATGAGCGAGGGGCAGGCGGTTCCCTTGCGGACACCCTCCAGGAAGCCGTCGAGGGTGACGTCGCAGGGGGGTGCGGTCACGCTGACGGGGCGGGTGCCGGTGATGGCCATGACGGGGCCAAGCGAGTGGGTGTTGTAGTAGTGGTAGTTGAGGAGGGAGCGCCAGTTGTGGACGGTCCAGCCTGGCTCGACCGGCACGCCGCCGTTGACGTTCCAGGCGTAGCTGAGGGCGCGGCACTCGTGGACGTAGTCGTATTCGGCGTACATGAAGTCGCCGAAGAGTCCCTCCTGCCAGAGCTGGCGCAGGAAGAGGTTCTCGCGGGAGAAGGGGTAGTTCTCCAGCAGGTTGTAGACCTTGCCGCTCTTCTCGACGGCCTCGACGACGGCGACGCCCTCAGCGGGCGTGAAGAAGGACGTCACCTCGCACATGACGTGCTTGCCGGCCTCCAGCGCCTTGATGGTGTGGCGGGCGTGGTCGCGGAAGAAGGTGGCGATGAGGACGGCGTCGAAGTCCTGGGCGAGGAAGTTGTCCTCGTTGTCAGTCACATAGGCGTCAGGCGCGATGCTGGCGAAGTTCTGGCGCATCATGGGGGTTATGTCGCAGCCGGCGACGACCTCGATGTTGAGCGCCCTGGCGGAGTGGATGAAGTTGAGCCCGCGTCCCAGGCCCCAGATGCCCAGGCGTATCTTGCGGTCGGTGCCAAACGGAAGGTCCATGGTGTCCTCCTGTGTGTGAACGGAAGATGGGTTGGTCGTGTGCAAAAGGGGACGAACAGTTCCGGCAGATAAGATAGAGGAGCGAGAGGCTTTTGCAATTCTTCTCTCGTCGATTGAGTCGATTGAGTCGGGTTTCGCCCGACGGCGAGGGC
>CALZPA010000189.1 GCA_945827525.1 uncultured Lentisphaeria bacterium
TTGCGGACAGAGTTTCCTGTGCCGCTGACCTATCACTGAGAGAGAGGACCCTTATGACTTTACGAGACTATTGGCTGAATCCCCGAAAATACATGGAGATTACGCGTCTGGCGGTGCCGCTGCTGCTGTCGAACGCGGGCCTGGTGTTCATGCAGTTCGCGGACGCGATGTTTCTGGCGAAGTACTCGCCGGACGCGATAGCGGCCTCGGGGATGGGCGGCATGGTGTCCTGGATGGTGTCGAGCCTGTTCGTCGGCATCGTCGGCTACACCAGCGTCATCACCGCCAACAACATCGGTGCGCATCAGGAGGACAAGGTTGGCTGCGTGAACTGGCAGGGCATCTACCTGGCCCTGCTGGCGGGCGTGCTGACGGTGCTGCTGGGCTTCCTGACGGCGCCGTTCTTTCGGCTGGTCGGTCACGCGCCGGAGATACAGGCGCTGGAGTCCGAGTATCTGCGCGTGCTGCTGTTCGGGAACGTCGTGTTCTTCGTCCAGGCGTCCCTGGGCGGCTACTTCAGCGGCCGTGGCGACAACGTGCGCCTGATGGCGGCCCAGATGAGCGGCCAGGCGCTGAACGTGGTCCTCGACTACGCGCTCATCTTCGGCAAATGGGGGCTGCCCGAGATGGGCGTGACCGGCGCCGCGCTGGCCACCGTCCTCTCCGGACTCCTGCCCATCGCCATCATGCTCGCCTGCTTCCTCCGCCGCGACGCCCGCGAACGCTACCACACCCACCACTGGCGCCTCCACTGGGGCATCATGGCCAGACTCCTCCGCTTCGGCGTCGCCTCCGGCATCCAGATGTGGATCGACGCCGCCCTCTGGACGCTCTTCTTCGTCATCATCGGACGCCTCGGCACCGTCGAACTCGCCGCCACCTCCATCACGTACCGGCTCAACTCCCTCGCCTTCATGCCCATCATCGGCCTCGCCCGAAGCATGGGAACCCTCGCCGGACAGCGCCACGGCGCCCGCGAATTCCAGGAGGTCGTCGCCTACATCTGCCACTGTCTCGTCATGAGCGAAATCTGGATGATATCCATCGCCGCCACCTACGCGCTCCTCCCCGAATGGTACTTCAGGATGTTCTCCGCCGACGGCAGCCGCGGCACCGTGGATTTCGCCGAGGTCCTCGCCACCGGCAAGACGCTCCTCCGCTTCGTCGCCGTCTACTGCCTCGGCGACGCCTGCAACATCGCTCTCAGCATCGGCCTCCATTCCGTCGGAGACACACGCTGGACTTCCATCATGATGTCCATCGTCACGCTCATCCTGGTGGCCGTTCTCCTCTACGCCGGCTACGCGCATTGGGGACTCTATCCCATCTGGACCGCCGCCACCGTCTTCATTCTCGCGCTCCCCCCCATCTGGATCTTCCGGCTCCGCCAGGGCAACTGGAAGGCCATCCGCGTCGCCACCGACTGACGCCTCTCTAGAAGTCCACAAAACACGCAAAATAGACAAAAGAATAATATGATAAATAATTTAAGTTTATTTTGCGCTTTTTGTGTCTTTTGTGGACTTTTTTGTAACAGTTGCAATTTGGGCGATTTCGGTTATAGTAAGCGTCAGTTCTGACTCCGAGGCTCCGCGCCAAGGAGGAAGGCGAGACCCACCTCCAGCGTTCCACCGAAGCGTCCAGGGCCAACCACCCTCACCGCAACGGCTACCGCCAAGACCTCTGAGCACCTGACCGCCGTCAGGGAACAGGGTGTCTGCCATACCTCTCGTCCATCCTCCCCGCGCGTCCGCCTCCAACACGAGGCAGGACGCGCTTTTTTCGTCTCCCGTAAGCCTTTCCACAAAAGGCACGAAGGACGCCTCGCTTCGCTCTGCGCGGGTCTTCCGCCCGAAGCGCGGCGCGGAGGCTTTTCGAACGTTCACGATCCACCCATCAGACCAGGCACGCAGATGGACGAATCACCAGTCAACCGCCTTGCCCTCATCGGCATCATTGTCGAGGACTCCTCCTCGGTCGGGCCACTCAACGACCTGCTCCATGCCTACGGACAACATATCATCGGGCGCATGGGACTCCCCTACGCGCGGCGCAGCGTCGCCGTCATCAGCGTTGCCGTCGATGCGCCGGCCGACGTCATCAGCTCCCTCTGCGGCAAACTCGGGATGCTCCCCGGCGTGACCGCCAAATCCCTCATGGCCAAGCTCTCATCATGACCGCACGACACCTCATTGACCGCCTCGTCGCCGGCGACCGCCTCGACCTCCCCGACTGGCGGCGTCTTCTCGACGTCGCCACGCCCGAAGACCGGGGCTACGCCGCCCGTCTCGCCAATGACGCCCGGCAGCGCGTCTTCGGCAACGCCATCTACATCCGCGGGCTGGTCGAGTTCACCAACTTCTGCCGCTGCAACTGCCTCTACTGTGGCATCCGCCGCGACAACCGCGACGTCCGCCGCTACCGCCTCTCGGACGAGCAGATACTCACCTGCCTGGAGGACGGCTACGCTGCCGGTTTCCGCACGCTCGTCCTCCAGGGCGGCGAGGACGCCCACGCCACGGACGAGTGGCTCTGCGGACTGCTTCAGACCATCAAGTCGCGCCATCCCGACGTCGCGGTGACGCTCTCGGTCGGCGAGCGTAGCCGCGAGAGCTACCGCCGTCTGCGCGAGGCGGGCGCCGACCGCTATCTGCTGCGCCATGAGACGGCCTCCCCCGAGCACTATGCGCGTCTCCATCCCGCCGGACAGACGTTTGACAACCGGATGCGCTGCCTGCGCGACCTCCAGGAGCTGGGCTTCCAGGTCGGCTGCGGCTTCATGGTCGGCTCGCCCTTCCAGGACAACGGCTGCCTCGCCCGCGACCTCCACTTCATCCAGGAATTCCGTCCGCAGATGGTCGGCATCGGTCCCTTCATCCCCCATCACGCGACGCCCTTCCGGGCAGCGCCCTCCGGCAACATCGAGACGACGCTGCTCTTGCTGTCGCTGCTGCGGCTGGCTCTGCCCAAGCTGCTGCTGCCGGCCACCACCGCGCTGGCCACCCTCGACCCGCACGGACGCGAGCGCGGCATCCTCGCCGGCGCCAACGTCGTCATGCCCAACCTCTCGCCCCGCGAAGTCCGCGACAGCTACGCCCTCTACGACCACAAGGCAAACTCCGGCTGCGAGGCGGCCGAGGGCCTGCAGCGCCTCCGCGACCAGCTCCAGACCATCGGCTGCGACATCGTCGTCTCCCGAGGCGACGCGCCAAGCTGACCCGCATCCCCTTCCAGCCAACGTCTTTCCTCTCTCGTCTATCCCACATAACCACCCATCAGGAGCACGCAACCATGTCCGTCTACGACCCCAAATCGCCTCGCGCCGAGGAATTCATCAACCATGAGGAAGTCCTCGCCTCACTCGACTACGCCAAGGAGAACTGCCACAACGAGGCGCTCATCGACGAAATCCTGAACAAGGCACGTCTCCGCAAGGGACTCTCCCACCGCGAGGCCGCCGTCCTCCTCGACTGCGACATCCCCGAGAAGAACGCCGAAATCTACGCCCTCGCCGAGCAGATCAAGAAGGACTTCTACGGCAACCGCATCGTCATGTTCGCGCCGCTCTACCTCTCCAACTACTGCATCAACGGCTGCGTCTACTGCCCCTACCACATGAAGAACAAGCACATCCCGCGCAAGAAGCTCACCCAGGACGAGATCCGGCGCGAGGTCATCGCCCTTCAGGACATGGGACACAAGCGACTCGCCATCGAAAGCGGCGAGGATCCCGTCAACAACCCCATCGAGTACATCCTCGAGTCCATCAAGACCATCTACGACATCAAGCACAAGAACGGCGCCATCCGCCGCGTCAACGTCAACATCGCCGCCACCACCGTCGAGAACTACCGCAAGCTCAAGGACGCCGGCATCGGCACCTACATCCTCTTCCAGGAGACCTACCACAAGGAAAGCTACGAGCAGCTCCATCCCACCGGCCCCAAGCACGACTACGCCTACCACACCGAGGCCATGGACCGCGCCATGCAGGGCGGCATCGACGACGTCGGACTCGGCGTCCTCTTCGGCCTCGAACGCTACCGCTACGAATTCTCCGCCCTCCTCATGCACGCCGAACACCTCGAGGCCGCGTTCGGCGTCGGCCCGCACACCATCTCCGTCCCGCGCATCCGCGCCGCCGATGACATCGACCCCTCCACCTTCGCCAACGGCATCAACGACGACCAGTTCGCCAAAATCGTCGCCTGCATCCGCATCGCCGTCCCCTACACCGGCATGATCGTCTCCACCCGCGAAAGCCAGAAGACACGCGAACGCGTCCTCCACCTCGGCATCTCCCAGATCAGCGGCGGCTCACGCACCAGCGTCGGCGGCTACGCCGAGGAGGAGCCCGAGTGCGAGTCCTCCGCTCAGTTCGACGTCAGCGACCGCCGTCCCCTCGACGCCGTCGTCCAGTGGCTCATGAAGCTCGGATACATCCCCAGCTTCTGCACCGCCTGCTACCGCGAAGGCCGCACCGGAGACCGCTTCATGTCCCTCTGCAAGTCCGGCAAAATCCTCAACTGCTGCCACCCCAACGCGCTCATGACTCTCAAGGAATACCTCATCGACTACGCCTCGCCCGAAACACGCCAAGTCGGCGAAGAGCTCATCAAACAGGAAATCCTTAAGGTCCCCAGCGACAAAATCCGGGCCATCGCACTCCAACACCTCGACGATATCGAACACGGTCAACGCGATTTCCGCTTCTGAATAATCAGTCCCATTTTGGGATTGAGTGGATTACAGTGTAGTATAGTGAAGTACACTCCTGATGACAAGAATTGTAGATATCTTGTCATCAGAGAGTTACACATCTAGAAAGCAAGGAGCAAGGAGTCTATGGGAATGAATGAGACACCCTCGTCGGAGCGTCTGCACATTGCGTTTTTTGGTCGTCGGAACGCGGGCAAGTCGAGTTTGCTGAATGCGGTGACGGGTCAGGATCTGGCGGTGGTTTCGGAGGTTCGCGGGACGACGACGGATCCGGTTTTGAAGTCGATGGAGCTGTTGCCGGTGGGTCCGGTGGTGATCATCGACACACCGGGCCTGGACGAGGACGCGACGGAGCTGGGTCAGCAGCGTGTTCGGAAGGCACGTCAGACGCTGAACCGCACGGATGTGGCGGTGCTGGTGGCGGACGCGACGCAGGGTCTGACGGCTGCGGACCGCGAGATTCTGTCGCTGATTGAGGCGAAGCGTCTGCCGTATGTGATTGCGTTCAACAAGTCTGACCTGGTGTCGGGGGCGGACGCGCTGGCGTCTGGTCTGCCCCATGCGCTGGCGGTCAGCGCCAGGACGGGGCATCACATCCATGAGCTGAAGGAGCTGCTGGCCGCCACGGCGCACACCGGCGAGCCGGCGCGGCGCATTCTGGACGGTCTGGTGGACGCGGGCGACCTGGTGGTTCTGGTGACGCCGATTGACTCGGCGGCGCCGAAGGGGCGGCTGATTCTGCCGCAGCAGCAGACGCTTCGCGACGTCCTCGACCGGGGAGCCCTGGGTGTGGTGACGCGCGAGACGGAGCTGTCGGCGGCGCTGTCGGCGCTGTCGCGTCCGCCCCGGCTGGTGGTGACGGACAGCCAGGCGTTTGGTGTGGTCTCGCGCCTGGTTCCGCGCGAGGTGCCGCTGACGTCGTTCTCGATACTGTTCTCGCGCTACAAGGGGTACCTGGAGGGCGCGGTGCGCGGGGTGCGCGCGCTGGAGCGTCTGTCGGACGGCGCGAAGGTGCTCATCTCGGAGGGCTGCACGCACCATCGGCAGTGCGGCGACATCGGCACGCAGAAGCTGCCTAAGTGGATCAGCGACTTCACGGGCAAGCGGCTGCAGTTCGAGTTCAGCAGCGGCACAGGCTTTCCCGAGGACCTCACGCCGTATGGCCTCGTCGTCCACTGCGGCGGCTGTATGCTGAACGAGCGCGAGATGCGCTATCGCGCCCAGTGCGCCGCCGACCAGGGCGTGCCGCTCACCAACTACGGAATCCTCATCGCCCATGTCCATGGCATTCTGGCGCGCAGCGTCGAGCCGCTGCCGGACATCCGCGGCCTGCTGGACTGAGCGACTCAAGCCGCCGGGCGCTTTGCGTCCGGCGGCTTTCATTTTGGCATTGGCCGCTTACATTAATCCGCATTGGTGAGTTTCGTCCAGACCCTAACCTCAACCTGTGCAGGAAGAATGACCAAAGTCTTTGTTTCAGGATGCTACGACATGCTCCATTCGGGGCATGTGGCCTTTTTCGAGGAGGCGGCCACCCACGGCGAGCTGTATGTCGGCATCGGCTCCGACCGCACCATTCAGGAACTCAAGCATCGCCAGACCATCAACACCGAGAACGAGCGCCTCTACATGGTCAAGGCCCTGCGCTGCGTCAAGGACGCCTGGGTCAACTCCGGCTCCGGCGTCCTCGACTTCGAACCCGAATTCCGCCGCCTCAAGCCCGACATCCTCTTCGTGAACACCGACGGCTTCTCGCCCGCCAAGCAGGCGCTCTGCGACGAGCTGGGCGTCCGTCTCGTCGTCAGCCAGCGCCTGCCCCACAGCGGGCTGCCGACGCGCTCGACGACGGCTCTGCGGCAGGAGTGCACCATCCCCTACCGCATCGAGCTGGGCGGCGGCTGGCTCGACCAGCCCTTCGTCAACAGGCTCTGTCCCGGCTCCGTCCTCACCATGTCCATCGAGCCTGACATGGAGTTCAACCACCGTTCGGGCATGGCCACGTCGTCGCGCCTCAAGGCGACGGAGCTCTGGCACACCTCGATCCCCGAGGGCGACCGCATCCAGTTGGCGCATACGCTCTTCTGCGTCGAGAACCCGCCTGGCACCGTCGACGTCTCTGGCTCGCAGGATCAGCTCGGCATCTGCCTGCCCGGCTTCAACCGCCTCGACTACGACAACGGCTACTGGCCCGTCCACATCGAGTCCTGCACTGACGAGGACACGCTCGCCTTCCTCGAGCAGCACATCTATCTGCTTGCGCTGCCGCTGCGCAAGGCAGGCTACTCGCCCCTCGTCGACACCCGCATCACCGCCGACGGCGCCCGGCGGCTCGCCCAGTCCGCGCAGGACATCTGGGCCGCTGTCCGTCGCCATGACCTCGGCGCCTGGGGACGCGCCACCACGGCCTGCCTGGAGGCGCAGCTCGCCATGTTCCCCAACATGCGTTTCCCAGAGATGGACGAGACCATCGAGCGCATCCGCGGCATCGCCGCCGGCTGGAAGATCACCGGCGCCGGCGGCGGCGGGTACCTCGTCGCCCTCTCCGACCAGCCCATCGAGAACGCCATCCAGGTTCGCGCCTGCCGCTGCTAGCCGACCGACCAT
>CALZPA010000190.1 GCA_945827525.1 uncultured Lentisphaeria bacterium
GAAGCGAGGCGAGCGAAGCGAGGCGAGCGAAGCGAGGCGAGCGAAGCGAGGCGAGAAGAAGCGAGGTGCGCCGCTGCGCGGCAGCGGCGCACCTCGACCATCACCGAGCCTTATTAGAGCGCGACGATGAGGGCGGCGTCATGGGCATCCAGACGGATGAAGTCCCTGACGATGCCCAGGCCCTGGAGGATCTCGTCTCCGCCATCCTCGAAGCCGGCGTCGGCCAGTTTGAATTCGCGGTCGAAGTCGGTGTCGTTGACGATGGCGACGGCGTGCTTGCCGTTGATGGTTCCCTCCCACATCTGGCACCAGCGGTAGGCGTCCCACTGACGAGGCTGGACGTTCTCGAGCCGGGTCTTGGCGGCGAGGTCGAGAAGCGCCAGGCGCATGTCATCGATGGTGCCGAGGTTGTCGCTGGTGATGGTGACGCCGGTGAGGATGCCGGTGAGGACGGAGACGCGGGCCTCGCCGAGCGTGTACCAGGCGTTGTCCTGACGCGCCATGAGGGTGTCGGGGTCAGCGCGGAACCAGCGGTCGAACATCCACCAGTTGCCCATGGTGGCATGGTAGGCGTTCTTGATGTTGCAGGCGCCGGGGTTCTCGTCGCAGTTGTCGTTGTGGTTGTCGGTCCAGGTGCGTGCGGTGTCGCCGGAGACGCGGCAGGAGTCGCAGTAGCCGAGGCAGGCCATGAAGGGTGGGCAGCAGCCGAGCAGATGGGCCTCGGGGACGGCCTCGCGGATGGTCTTGAGGGCCAGCCGGAAGGCGGAGACGGGGGTGGCGTTCGGGTCGTAGCGGCGTCCCTGCGGCAGTCCGAAGCCGAGGCCGTCCATCTTGAAGTAGCGGAAGCCCATCTTCCAGAAGGTCTGGAAGACGTGGGTGAGATGCTCCTGGACGGCGGGCAGCGTCGCGTCGAGGCAGGCCCAGAGGTGGTCGGGTGCGGGCGACCAGCCGGCGAAGACATGCGGCTCGTCATGGCCGTTGCGGACGAACCAGTCGGGATGGTCGCGGAAGACGCGTGAGGCGGTGGAGGCCAGCATCGGCATCAGCCAGATACCGGGGACCAGGCCCTTGTCCGTCGCGCGCTGGGCGATGGTGGCCAGCGGCGTCGGCCAGGACTCGTCCTGGTCGAGCCAGTCGCCCTGGAAGGTCTGGTAGCCGTCGTCGATCTGGGCGACGCCGCGGCTGTAGGGCGAGGCGGGATGGGCGGCCAGCGCGTCCACGTTCTCCAGGAAGTTCGCCTCGCTGACGCCGGCGTAGTAGTAGTACCAGGTGCAGTAGCCGATGAGGTTGCCGTCGGGGCGGATGGGCTTCACGCCCATGGCGGCGGCGGAGGCCAGCGCGTACTCGCGCAGCAGCTCGCGCCAGTCCTCGCCCTTCTTCACCATGATCTCCTCCGGCTGCTCGCCCTCGGCGATGTCCGGCTGCTCGACCAGGATGGAGGTCATGCGTCCGCTGCGGCGGCGGACCGTGAAGTAGGTCAGCGAGCGGTGGGCGGTCAGGGCGCCGGCCAGCACATACTCCTTGGTGCCGGGGTTGCCGACCACGACCACATCGTGGCTGGAGTAGTCGCAGTCAAAGCCGCTCGTCCAGGTCGCCGACGAGCCGGGGAACTGCGGGCACATGTTGTTGCTGCTGCGGTAGATGAAGCCGGCCTGGGGCGGAAGCTCCAGCGGTAGGCACGCACGATAGCACGAGGCAAGAGGCTGCCAGTCCATGATGTTCTCCTTTTGGATGTCTCTGTTGATGCTTGTTCACACTCGCGAACGAAAATGATGCGCTCCGCCCGCACTAGGGCTGTCGCACGAACTCCCGGACGGCCTCCAGGGGCGTCTGGCCCTCGGCGGGCGCCAGCACGGTGAAGCCGCCGTCGGCAGTGGACGCCTCGTCCAGCCGGCCGCGAAGCTCCTCGGCGCCCTGCGGCGCCAGCACCGCCAGCCGCGCCGCCGGCAGAGCCTGGCGCAGCGCCGACAGCACGGACAGTGCGCCGTCACGCGCCGCCTCGGGCGACTCGCCCTCGTGCGCCGCCAGATGGACCACCGCCGCTCGGATGCCCTTGCCGGCCAGTCCGCCATGCGTCACCCGCCAGCGGACCTCCGCCGCGCCATCGCCGGGAATTCCCCAGTTCAGCACGCGCCGACGCCACGTCAGGCGGCGCCAGGGCCAGCCGCCGCGCCCCTCCCACTCGTCGAACAGCCCGTCGCCGACGAGCAGGGCGTCCTGGCCGCCCTCGCCGACCGCCGCCACATTGGCCTCATGGCGGCGCAGCCACGAGGCGTTCCGTGCCGCCTCCGGCGTCTCGGCGGGCAGGGTCGCCTCGCAGCCCGCCGTCCACAGGGCCAGCTGCCCGATGAGGCGCGCGTGGTACTCGCCCAGGCGTCCCCAGAGGATGCAGTGCGCGGGAGCGCCCCACTGCAGCGAGGCGGTCATCAGGGCGACGCGTCCCTTGCCGCGGCGCGCGGTGATGATTGCCGGATGACGGCCCGGCGCTCCGGGCACGTCCGGCCCCGGCACCAGCGAGGCGACCACCTCGGCGCCGGCCTCGGGCGTCACCAACTGGAACTGCCCAATGCCCTGGTAGCTCTCCGGGTACAGCGGCAGCCCCTCCAGGATCGGGCTCTCCGGCACGTCCGCCGACAGGTGGAAGCGGTTGCGGTTCGCCCGCGTGAACTCGCGCGAGCCGTCACGGGGCGTCGTCGCGCGCAGGTTGACCTCGCCATGAAGCGCCGCCACCGGCGGCAGCCGGCAGCCGTCATCCCAGTAGCGGCGATAGTCCACCGGCCCCTGGAACAGCACCCCGCCGCCACGCGCGGCGAACGCCTCCAGCCGGCGCATGGTCGCGACGGACAGCCGGTCATGCGCCACCACCGCCAGCGCCAGGCCGCGCCAGTCCACATCCACCTGTTTGGCATTCCACGGCGCGAAGCGCACCTCGAAACCCGCCTCACGCAGCAGCGCCTCCCAGAGGCGGCACAGCCCCGACGGCTGCAGCTCGCCCGTCGCCTTGCTCCGCTTGATGTCCGCGAAGACCACCGCCTGGGCGCCATGCGCCTGCCGCGTCAGCCGCGGACGCGGACGCTCACGCAGCGCATAGGTGCCGGACACCGACGCCAGCGGCACCGCCGCGCCGCCTCCCGACGGCTCCAGCGTCACCGCCAGCGACATCTTCGCCTGCGCCTCCACCAGGGACTGCGGCAGCGTCACCGTCATCTGCGCCACGCGGTCTGACGCATACGCGCCCTCCTCGCTGGCGGCGTCCACGGGAACCACCGTCCCCGCGGCGGCGAGCTGTCCCGTCACGCGCACCCGTCCGCTGGCCGCCTGGTAGGGGAGCACGGTCAGGCGCATCTCGGCCTGTCCGCCGTCCGTCTTCGCGACGGTCCAGTCGAGCATGGCGCCGTCGCCCTGCGCCTTGACGCCCTGGAGCCCCTGTCCGCAGGCCCGTGTGTCCAGCCAGCGGTACGTCTCGCCGGGGGCCACGTCGATCTCGAGGAACGGCTCGATGGAGTAGGTCCGCATGTCCGTCCAGTTGCGGAAGAAGGCGACCTTGCGTCCGATGGCGTTCACGAGCACCTCGCCGGTCTGGCTGTTGCCGAGGGCGTGCCAGTTGCCGGCGAGCTCCTCGCCGGTGATGGGACCCCAGTAGTACGCGGGGGCGATCTGGCGCACCGGCGCGGGCTCGGCGTCGGTCAGGTCCTCGGGGAGGGCCTGTCCCGGCGCGCCGGACGGCGGGCGGAGGGGCACGGTGCTCCAGCAGAACTCGTCATGGAGGCCCCCCTCTCCCTGTCCCCAGAAGCCATGCGTGAAGAAGACGGTACCCCAGGGATGGGAGCCGGTGTTCGTCACGGCGCGCTCCACCTCCAGCCGGGAGCTGCCCGCGCGGAGCGTCACCGTCTTCGTGTAGTCGCAGCCATAGCCCAGCGACGTCGTGATGACCTGCCGGAAATGGACGCGCCACGCCGAGGCTGACTGCGGCTCGTCGGAGCCGGGCGCGGCCACTGACGGGCGCAGGCCCGAGACCTCGGGCGGCGAGGCGACCGGCTGCCAGCCGCCGTCCACCAGGCGCTCCTCGCGCACCGTCCACGGCGCGTAGACCACATCGCGGAACGAGCCTCGCGAGCCGAAGCCATTGCCCGTCGCCAGTCCCATCCCGGGGACCATCAGCTCGTAGCGTCCCGGCGTGAGCTCGCGCATCCGCACCGGCGTCTCGAAGCAGTCGGGGATGCCATGCCAGTTCTCGGCCTCGTCGTCGATATGGACGCACCACGCGCGTCCCGTCGGCTTGTACTCGTAGTCCCAGATCCAGCCGCCCCAGCAGAAGCGCGTGCCGTACTTCATGCCGATGCGGCGTCCGCGGGCGTTGCGCCGCTCGACCTCGGGGACAGCGGGCTGGCCTGTCGTCAGCGACACCCGCAGATAGGCGTTCTCAAGCACCACCTCGGGCATTCCGTCGCCATCCAGGTCGCGGTAGCTGCGGGTCACCGGCTCCGCCGCCGACACCGCCGCCAGGCACATGAGGCCCAGCCAGACACACATTCCCCTTGCCATCATTCGTCTGTCCCCAAAGTCTTCGTTCGCGTCTCTCGGCGGCGCACGGGCCGCCCTTTCCGGAATACACAACTAAACAATAGATGAAACTGCGCCATTTGCAAGTCAACCGACACAATTTTTTTCGATTGTTTGTCCCACACGCCCAAGAGACGCCATTTTGCCCTGTCCCGTCTGTCATTTTCGCCTCGCCGTGCTATTTTATGAGTAGTCAGCACCTTTCCCTCCGAGCCACCCCAAGCACCACGACCGCCATGACCCAGCCCTGGCAACCTGCCCTGCCCTACGACGCCATCCTCTGCCGCTACAACGAGATCGCCACGAAGGGGCGCAACCGCCACACGTTCGAGGACCGTCTCATCGCCTCCCTCCGGCGCGCGCTCGTACCCGCCCTCGGGCGGCTGGCCGCGCAGAAGTCGGGGGGCCGCATCATCCTCACGCCCGAGGATGGCCACACGTTCGGCGAGTCCGAGCTCGCCGCCCTCCGCGCCGCCGCGCCGACCGTCGCTGGCCTCTCCTCCCTCTCGCCCGGCTTCCTCATCGGCACCGGCCTCCCCGACTTCGAGCAGGCCGTCGACGCGCACTTCGAGAGCGTCTACCAGGCGTATGTGGCCGTCACCGAGCCCGACGCCCGCACCTATGCGTTCCGTGTGCGCCGGACCGACAAGCGCTTCCCCATGACCGCCACCGAGCTGGAGATCCACTTCGCGAACCGTCTGCTCCCGACCCATCCCGACCTGAAGCTCGACCTCCGGCACGCGGGGCTGTGCGTCGAGCTTGAGATCCGCCGCGACCTCGGCTTCCTCTGCTTCGAGCGCATCGAGGGCGCCGGCGGCCTTCCCGTCGGCTCCGCCGGACGCGTCCTCGCCCTCCTCTCGGGCGGCTTCGACTCGCCCGTCGCCTGCTACCAGATGCTGCGCCGAGGCTGCGGGGTCGACTACATCACCTTCCACTCCTCCCCCTACACCCCGCCCGCCTACCTCACCAAGGTCGCCGCCATCGCCAGGCGCCTCAACGCCCTCCAGCCCTACGGCTGCCTCGTCGCCGTCAACCTCCTCCCCGCCCAGAAGGCCGTCCGCGACCTCTGCCGCAGCCGCTACCGCACCGTCCTCTACCGGCGCTTCATGCTCCGCATCGCCACCCGGGTCGCCGGACTCCTCCACGACGCCGCGCTCGTCACCGGCGACAACATCGGCCAGGTCGCCTCGCAGACCCTCAGCAACATGACCGTCATCAACGCCGCCACCGACATGCTCGTCCTCCGGCCCCTCCTCACCTTCGAGAAGCTCGAGACCGTCAGCCTCGCCCGGCACATCGGCACCTACGACCTCTCCGCCGAGCAGGTCCCCGACTCCTGCACCATCTTCGCCCCGCCCGACCCCGCCACCTCCACCATCCTCCACTACATCCTCCAGGACGAGGAGAAGCTCGACGTCCCCGCGCTCACCGAGCAGTGCCTCCAGCAGACCACCGTCATCAACGTCAACTCCCTCGCCGAAACGCCCTTCCTCGAATGGCTCGAACACCGGCGCACCGCGCGCCCCGCACGACCAGACACCGACAACACCGACGAAAACGACGACGACAGCGGCGACGGCTCCTGCCAACCGTGCGACTAGCGTCCCCGACCGTCCAGACGGCCATTCGGCAACCCACGCCCGCGCCGCGTGTCCAATCCCCCCTTGACAACCACCCCGCCAGGCCGGCCACCGCCGGCCTGGCCTCACCATGGCGACCAGCATGAACCCCACCGAACCCATCCGCACCGACACCCTCTCCCGAGGCGTCATCACCGCCCTCGACATCCGCTTCGTCCTCGCCGACTGCACCCGGACCGCCGAGGCCATCGTCCTGCGTCACCGCTGCGACCCCATCGCCGCCCACCTCCTCTCGCGCGCCGTCGGCTGCGCCACCCTCGTCTCCGCCCTCCTCACCGAGGACGAGCGCTACACCCTCCGCTGGAACTACCGGGGCAAACTCTCCTGCATCCTCGCCGACTGCGACGCCGACGCCCATGTCCGCGCCCTCATAACCCCCACCAGCCTCGCTGAGCTCGTCAGCTCCACCGACGACCTCTACGGCGGCGGCGGCTCCGTCACCGCCATCAAGTCCTCCGCCACCGCCACCCTCAACTCCGGCAGCACCGACGCACACCTCCTCGACGTCGCCGACGACCTCGCCTTCCACTTCTCCTACTCCGACCAGGTCGAGACCGCGCTCTCCGTCCTCACCGCCCTCCGCCCCGACCCCGACGCACCCATCCGCACCTGCCGCGGACTCATGCTCCAGGCCCTCCCCGGCTGCGACCTCCAGCGCCTCGACCGGCTCCGCAACCGGCTCCTCGCCCCCGAGCCCCGACAGCTCCTCGGCGCGCCCGACGCGCCCGACGACCTCGCCGCCCGCCTCATCGAGCTCCTCTGCCAGGGCGAGGAGTCCAGCCACGCCTTCTCCATCGAGCGCACCGCCGCCCCCCAGTTCCGCTGCTCCTGCTCCCGCGAACGCATGAGGGCCGCCCTCGCCACCCTGTCACCCGACGAGCGCCGCCAGGCGCTCGAGCGAGACGGACACATCACCATGACCTGCCGCTTCTGCAACACCGCCCACACGTTCTCCCCCGACGACCTCGCAGACCTCCACTGACGAGTTCCCCTAGAAACTCTAGAGCCCCTAGAGACCCTAGAGACCCTAGAGACCCTAGAGACCCTAGAGACCCTAGAGACCCTAGAGCCCCTAGAGCCCCTAGAAACCCTAGAAACCCTAGAAGCTC
>CALZPA010000191.1 GCA_945827525.1 uncultured Lentisphaeria bacterium
GACTCAATCGACTCAATCGACTCAATCGACTCAATCGACTCAATCGACTCAATCAACTCAATCGACTCAATCCCCCAACCAATCCCATGAGACATCTACCCCTTCTGCTTCTCCTGGCGGCGGTGTGCGCCGCCTCACCGTCCGTGTTCCGTCCTGAGCTTCAGCCTCGTCAGGCCACGCGCACGATGCGCGTTCGTGACGGCGTGCTGCGCTGGACGGACGACCAGTCGGAGGTGTCCCTGTTCGGCGTCAACTACTATGTGCCGTTCTACAAGGACCACCAGCGTCTGCGCGAGCGCGGCCTGGACCACCGGCAGGCCATCCTGGAGGATCTGTCGCACTTCCAGCGTCTGGGCATCCGCTGCCTGCGGCTGCACACGTTCGAGCGCGAGTTCTCGGACCGCGACGGCAACTTCATCGACAACGAGCACGTGGAGCTGCTGGACTTCCTGATTGCCGAGTGCGCCAAGCGTGACATCTATGTGGTGCTGACGCCGATTGCCTGGTGGGGCACGCCCAACAGCCTGCCGTTCCCGTTCGCAGCGCACCATGCGTCCATCCGGGAGATGGTTTCCCAGCCGGAGGCGTGGCGCCGCCAGGCGCGGTTCCTCACCCAGTACGGGCGGCACCGGAACCGCTACACGGGCAGAACCTACGCCGAGGACCCGGCCATTCCCGTCTTCGAGCTCATCAACGAGCCGCTCTACCCCAAGGACATGACCGACAGCCAGGTCACCTCCTACATCAACGCCCTCGCCGACGGCCTGCGCGCCTCCGGCACCACCAAGCCCATCTTCTACTCCGCCTGGCAGAACCGGCAGGTCGCCTGCGGCAACGCCCGCATCGACGGCGTCACCCACTCCTGGTATCCCTCCGGGCTCGTCAACGGCCATGAGCTCACCGACGACTACCTCGGCGCCGTCAGCGACTTCCCTGCCCTCCGACACCCGGCCCTCCGAGGCAAGGCCCGAATGATCTACGAGTTCGACTGCGCCGACATCCTCCGAACGACCATGTACCCGGCCATGGCCAGGACCTTCCGCTCCGTCGGCGTCCAAATCGCCAACCAGTTCCAGTACGAGGTGCTTCGCCTCGCCGACACCAACGGCAACTGGCAGACGCACTACCTCAACCTCGCCTACACGCCCGGCAAGGCCATCGCCTTCGCCATCGCCGCCAAGGCGTTCGCCGACATCCCGCTCGGCACCAACTTCCCCGCCGAGACCAACCGCACGTTCTTCAGCGTCCGCCTCTCCCATGAGCTCGACCTCGCCGAGCGCATCACCGAAACCGAGTACCTGCACAGCAACAGCACCGGCACACCGGCACCCAGGCCAGACGCCCTGGAGCGCGTCTGGGGCGTCGGCAGCTCCCCCCTCGTCGCCTGCGACGGCAACGGAGCGCATTTCCTCGACCGCCTCGCGCCGGGCGACTGGCTTCTCGAGCTCTACCCCAGCACGGCCCAACTGCGCGACCCCTTCAGCGGCGGCCAGACCGAGAAGGTCCGCCTCTACGACCTCCCCGCCACCCTCACCCTCCATCTGCCCGATCTCGGGGACGCCGCCACGCTCATCCGCCTCGACCAGGACGAGCCCGCCCGCGCCATCCGCCCTGGACAGCCCTTCGCGCTCCGTCCCGGACAGTACCGCGTCACCCGACGTGGCGTCTCCCCCGCCGCGCCGCTCCCCAACCGCGACTTCCGCCTGCCACCGACCACCACGGACCTCACGCCCTTCCTCACCCTCGACGCGCCCCAGGAGCACAGCGCCGCGCTCGGCCCCCTCGCCGTCACCGCCAGAGGCTTCGTCCCCGCGGACGCCGAGCCGCCCCAGCTCTGCGGCGACTACCCCGACGGCTCCTCCGCGTTCCGCGTCCCGCTCCGGCGCCTCTCGTTCGACCGCTTCGAGGCGCATGTCCCCACGGAGGGCCTCCGCCACGGCACGCGCCTCAGCCTCTACCTCACCCTGACGCATGACGGCCAGACGCTGGTCTTCCCCGGTGGCCAGCCGCTGGGGCGGCTCGTCCGGCAGCCCGCCGAATGGCCCGCCGTCCGTCCCGGCGCCGACACCGCGCTCTCCACGGACGGCACGCCCGCCCAAGGCTGCAGGACCGACATCCTCCCCGACGAGCGCGCCATCCGCCACACCGCCGCCCACGGGTACGGAACCCCCGACTGTCCGAGGAACGCCTCCGGTGTCCGCATCGCCCTGGACTCCCCGCTCCCTGCGGACGCGCGCCCCAACGCCATTCTCCTCGACCTCGCCGGCGACGCCGTGACCCCCAGCGTGGAGGTCGGGCTCCAGACCGCCGACGGCAGCGCGTTCGGCACGGCCATCCCCATCTCCGCCGACCGTCAGCGGCTCCTCATCCCCTTCGCCTCCCTCAAGCCGCTCTGGGGCACACGCGCCCAGCAGCTCGATGTCCGGAGCCTCGCCCGCCTCACCCTCATCACCGGTGCCTGGCTCTATCCCCAGCTCGCCGACCGGCCGCACTCGTTCACGCTCCACCAGGCCACCCTCGTCCAACTGCCCGACATCCCCAGCGTCTCCCTGCTCCCGCCCGACCGGCTGCCCGCCATCCTCAGCGCCAGCGCACTCCACCAGCCGCCCAAGGGCAACCGGACCGCCTCCGCCGCCTTCAGCGCCGGCGACGCGCCCGACGAGCGTGTCCTCCGCTTCAGCGCCCCCACCTTCAAGGCCGAGAAGGACCACGCCACCTTCTGGCTCCAGACCACGCAGGCCTACCGGCAGCACCAGGAAGCCTACCGTCACGCCACCGCCATCGTCCTCACCGCGCGCGCACTCCATCCCCGGACCACCGCCATCGAAATCGTCTTCACCGAAAAGGACGGAACCCCCTGGGGAAACCAGAAGCTGCCCCTCTCCACCGAATGGCAGGACATCGTCATCCCACTCCGCGACCTCTATCTCTTCTCCCACTGGAACAGCGCCTTCAAGCCCCGCCGACCGGACGACCACCTCGACCCCGCCGCCATCCGGGGCATCTCCGTCTGCTTCGGCAAATTCATCTACGGCGACGACTACGACCAGCCGCACGCCTTCGAAATCAAACGCATCTCCGTCCGCTGACCTCACACCCCATGTATCCTAGCCTCCCGCCACGCGACCGCGCCACCCAACGACTTCTCGACGACCTCGCCCGACGACTCGCCGACACCCTCGGCCCACGGCTCGCCGGCGTCTATCTCCACGGCTCCCTCGCCCTCGGAGCCTTCCGCCGCGAACACTCCGACCTCGACCTCCTCATCGTCGCCGACGCCCCCGTCAGCCAGCCTGTCCGGCGCGCCCTCCTCGACGCCCTCCTCGACGCCGACGACTCCCCGGACGCTCCCGCCGGCGGCCTCGAGTGCAGCCTCGTCCTCCTCGACGACTGCCGCCGTCCGACCCATCCGCTCCCCTTCGCCCTCCACTACTCGCGCGCCCACGCCCAGCCCGCACGCGAGAACCCCGACGCCTTCGTCCGGCGCATGAACGGCACCGACCCTGACCTCGTCGCCTACCTCGGGCTCATCCGGCAGCAGGGCATCGTCCTCCTCGGACGCCCCGTCGCGGAAGTCTTCGCGCCCGTCTCGACCGACGACCTCCGCGACAGCCTCGAACGCAACGTCCCAGACGCCCCCCTCGGCGGCGACGACCTCCTCAACGCCTGCCGCCTGGCCGCGTTCCGGCGCACCGGCCTGCTCCTCTCCAAGGAGGAGGGCGCCGCCTGGGCACGCCAGCACGCACCCGAATTCCCCTCGGATGACCTCCGTGCGCTCCTCCGGCGACGCCAGCCCGGCATCCTCGTCGCCCCCACCCACGACGACGAGCTCCCCGATGACCTCCTTGACGACTTCCAGCGCCGCCAGCCCGTCACCCACTGCTGGCGCAAGCGCGACGGCCAGTGGGTTCTCCTCCCCATCGCCTTCACCGACGACTGGACGCCGCAGCAGCTCCGCGACAACGCCGCCGACCTCCGCCGGACGCTCCGCGACGGCGGCACCGTGCTGCTCGCCCTCCATGCGCGCCGCGTCATCGGCTTCGGCGCCCTGGGCGCCCGTCCCATCGGCAGCCGCGACCAATACCTGCAGCTCACCGACCTCCATGTCTCGCTGCCCTGGCGCGGACTCGGACTCGGCGCACGGCTCTTCGGGCGCCTCTGCGAGGAGGCCACGCGCCGAGGAGCCGCCAAGCTCTACATCTCCTCGCAGTCCTCGCAGGAGACCCAGGCGTTCTACCTGGCCATGGGCTGCCGCGAGGCCACCGAATACCAGCCCGCCCTCGTCGCCGCCGAACCCTGCGACTGCCAGCTCGAGCGCGACCTCGCTCCCCCGCGATAATCCCGCCCGCCCCGACTTGCACGCACACGCTCCCCGCATTACCTTTATCTGGCTTATCTGACCGCATCCCCGGTCATCCATCATCGTCCATCCCACAGCCCCCCAACACCCCATGGCCAAACTCACCATCCTTGAAGGCCCCGACGCCGGACGCAAGGTCGAATTCGACTCCGGAACCGTCACCCTCGGCCGCACCGACGAGGCCGACATCACCATCCCCCACGCCTCCATCTCCCGCCGACACGCCTCGCTCACCTATCAGGCCGGCGCCTGGCAGCTCGAGGACCTCGGCAGCCAGAACGGCGTCTTCGTCAACGGACAGCGCATCTCCTCCCCCGTCCTCCTCCGGCAGGACACCGACTTCGTGCTCGGCAACATCAAGGTCCGCCTGGAGCTCAACCCTGCCTCGCCCGCGCGCCACGCGCAGCCACAGCGCCCCGACGCCAACGCCTTCAACGTCCCCGAACCGCCGCCCGCGCCCTCCGCTGGCACCGCACCGGACGTCTCGCCCGAGGACGTCCGCGCCATCGGAGCGCTGACCGGACGCGTCCTCGGCGAATTCGGGCGCGTCATCATCGGCCAGAAGGAGGTCGCCGCCGAACTCCTCATCGCCATCGCCGCCGGCGGACACTGCCTCATGATCGGACTGCCCGGACTCGCCAAGACCCTCATGGTCTCCACCCTCGCCAAAATCCTCAAGCTCGACTTCAAGCGCGTCCAGTTCACCCCCGACCTCATGCCCTCCGACATCATCGGCACCGACATCCTCGACGTCGACGAGACCACCGGCAAGAAGAGCTACCGCTTCATCCGCGGCCCCGTCTTCACCAACATGCTCCTCGCCGACGAGATCAACCGAACCCCGCCCAAGACCCAGGCCGCCCTCCTCGAGGCCATGCAGGAGAAGCAGGTCACCGCCTCCAACCAGCTCTTCAAGCTCCCGCCGCCCTTCTTCGTCCTCGCCACCCAGAACCCGCTCGAGCAGGAGGGCACCTACCCGCTGCCCGAGGCACAGCTCGACCGCTTCATGTTCAACATCCTCGTCGACTACCCCGCTGCCGAGGAGGAGGAGCAGATCATCATGGCCACCACCACCCGACAGAAGGTCGACCTCCGGCAAGTCCTCACCGCCGAGGACATCGTCCGCATCCAGACCCTCGTCCGCGAACTGCCCGTCTCCCAGCACGTCGTCAAGTACGCCACGCGACTCGTCCGCATGACGCGCCCCAACGCGCCCG
The DNA here is from genome assembly GCA_945827525.1 of uncultured Lentisphaeria bacterium. Taxonomy (GTDB): domain Bacteria; phylum Verrucomicrobiota; class Lentisphaeria; order Oligosphaerales; family Oligosphaeraceae; genus CAAGGB01. The sequence goes on from CALZPA010000191.1 coordinate 5,578, forward strand.
AGGCGCCCGACTTCGTCCGGCAGCACGTCCACTGCGGCGCCGGCCCGCGCGCCGCCCAGTGCCTCGTCCTCGGCGCCAAGGCGCGCGCCGTCCTCCAGGGACGCGTCAACGTCTCCTGCGCCGACGTCCGCGCACTCGCCCTCCCCGTCCTCCGCCACCGCCTCTTCACCAACTTCACCGCCGACTCCGAGGGCATCACCACCGACAACATCGTCGCCAAGCTCGTCCAGACACTCCCCGAACCCTCCGCCAAGGACTACTGAAGCCACCATGAGAAAACGCCTTCTCCCCCTGCTGCTCGCGGCCGCCCTGACGCCCCTCCCGGCAGCCGCACAGCCCGCCCCCGACTTCGCCCCCATCCGCTCCGTCAAGGGACAGCTCAACATGGTCAACGGCCATATCCAGGGCATCGCCGCCGCGCCGGACGCCATCTACCTCTCCTGCCTCACCTACATCATCAAGCTGGACTGGCGCGGACAGCACCTCAAGCACGTCAGGACACCCAACCACACCGGCGACCTCGCCTTCCATGACGGCACCCTCTACGCCGCCATCGCCCTCCGCAAGCCCGACGCCGACGGCAACAGCGGACTCATCCAGGCCTACGACGCCGACCTCAATCTCCTCTCCCAGACCGTCTACCCCAAGGGCACCGACGGCATCACCGTCCTCGACGGCACCCTCTACTTCGGCGTCGGCCCCAACCCACCCAAGGCACACCGAGGCAACAGCCTCGCCAAGGCCGCCCTCCCCCTCCCCAAGGCCCTCCCGCACCAGCCCGTCACCGTCGACCACGGACACAAAACCCACTACGGCTACCAGAACCTCACCACCGACGGACAACGCCTCCTCGGCTTCCTCTACGCCGCCGGCAACCCCTTCGGCGGCGTCATCCTCGACCGGAACCTCAACGTCCTCAAGCTCCTCCCATTCGCCGCCGGCAACGGCATCGACCTCCTCCCCAGAAACCTGCAGGAGGACGGAAAGCCACTCCGCTTCGTCCGCTGCCGCACCCTCCACAACTGGCGCAAGACCGACGTCGCCAACGACCCGCCACAGGTCATCCTCGAGTTCTTCGAGCTCCGTGACGACAACACCCTCGCCCCCCTGCACAAGGCGCCCACGAAATGACCCGCCTCACCCTCCTGCTGCTCACGCTGGCCACCGCCACCTGCCTCCTCCACGCCGACCGCCGACCCCAGTTCTGGCCGCTGACCATCGGCAACGCCACCTACGCTCGGCTGGAGCTCGCCCTCACCCCCGAGGAGCACACCCGCGGACTCATGAGCCGACGCTCCCTTCCCGACGACGCCGGCATGCTCTTCGTCTTCCGCGACACCCGCCCACGCGCCTTCTGGATGAAGAACACCCTCATCCCCCTCGACATCCTCTTCCTCGACGCCCACGGCAAGGTCGTCGCCACCCACACCATGAACGTCGAGCCCCCCTGCCGCCCCGGGGAGCCCGAGCTCCTCTACGAGCTCAGGCTCCCCTCCTACCCCAGCGACAAGTCCGCCCAGTTCGCCATCGAGCTCAACGCCGGACAGCTCGAGCTCAACGGCATCCGAGTCGGCGACACCATCGACCTCCACCGCGAACAGCTCCTCAGACTCATCCTCCAAGGAACCTCCACCCCATGAAACGAACACTCTGCTTCACGCTCATCGAGCTCCTTGTCGTCATCGCCATCATCGCCATCCTCGCCGCCATGCT
>CALZPA010000192.1 GCA_945827525.1 uncultured Lentisphaeria bacterium
TGCTCTCGTCACTTTTTCTCGCCTCGCTTCGCTCGGCGGCTTTGCTCTCGTCACTCTCGTCGCTTCTTCTTTTTCTTCGTCACTCTCGTCACTCTCGTCACTTTCGTCGCTTTCTTTCCGCCTCGCTTCGCTCGGCGGCTTTTGTGTTGTTTTTTGTGTTTTTCGCCCATAGGGCTCATAGGGCTCATAGGGCTCATAATGCCCATAGGGCTCATTGCCCTAGGCGTCCTCCGCGAAAGGCTCATAGCCCTCCGGGGGTTCGCGCCGCGGCGCTTCACCCCCGGCTAATCAGGGGTCGCCCCTTCGCGGCTAGGCGGCTCCCTCCGGGAGCCTTCTCTCTTCTACCGCCGAGCGAGGCGAAATTCGGTCAATTAACTCGACTCAATCGAAAAAAACCGCGCCGCGACGGCGGCGCAACGGAAAGCCATTTCATGAGGAACCTACAAACAGAACGTCTGGTATTGCGCAAATGGCAACTGTCGGATGCGGATGACCTGTACGAGTATGCGTGCAATCCCCTGGTTGGCCCGTCGGCCGGCTGGGCGCCGCACCAAAGCCGCCAGGACAGCGAGACGCTCATCCGCACCCATTTCCGCTGCGTCACGTTCCATTGGGCGATGGTGCTGCCCGAGCATGGCAAGGTCATCGGCGGCATCAACCTCACCCGCGACCTCAAGCGCAACTACCTCGGCGCACGCACCCTCGGCTACTCCATGAACCCCGCCTACTGGGGCAACGGCTACATGACCGAGGCCGCCAGAACCATCCTCGCGTTCGGCTTCTACGACCTCGACTGCGGCATCATCTCCGTCTACCACTACCCCGACAACGAGCGCTCCAAACGCGTCATCGAACGCCTCGGCTTCACCTACGAGGGCGTCCTCCGGCGCAGCAGCCAGCTCTTTGACGGACAGCTTCACGACAACTGGTGCTACTCCATGACGGAGGAGGAATTCCGCCGCAACTACCGCGAGTCGCGCCATCTGTCCTCAGGCAGTGGAGTGCGCTGATGGGACGCGACGACGCTCCGTCTGTCCTGAGCCGCCTTGGCCATCGGCTGCCGCTGATGCTGGCGCTGGTGCTGGCGCTGGCCTTGCTCCTGCTGCTGCCGCCAGGCCCGTCGGCGCGCCTGGCCAGCGCCCTGCGCTACGTCACCGAGCCGGCGCTGGCCTGGAGCGACTGCGCCACCCGGCTCGCCGGCGCCTTCGTCGGCCGCACCGACACGGCACCGCAAGACGGCGACGCCACGCGCGTCCTTGCCGCCGAGCAGCAACTGGAGCTGAACGCCCTCCGCGCCGCCGTGAGGCAGTTGCGCCAGGAGGTGCGGCGCCTCGGCGCACGCAGCGAGGAGACGTACCGCAGCCACTTCACGACGGCCATCGCCAAGGTCATCCGCCGCGACCCGCTTGCCGCCTACTACGACCACCTGCTCATCGACGCGGGCGCCGTCGACGGCATCAAGGTCGGCCAGTATGTGGTCGCCGTCCCGCCGCTCGACGCGCCGCCGACCGCGCTGCCCTCGCTGCTGGGCGTCATCCGCGAGGTGTCGGCGCACGCCTCGTCGGTCCAACTGATGACGAGCGAGACGTTCGCGGTGCCGTGCGGCATTCCCAGTTGCGGCGTGACAGGCGTGCTGACGGGGCTGGGCAGGCAGCCACCGGACGGCTATGCCATCGAGAAGGACATCAGCCGCCTCATCCTGGCCAACCCGTCGGGGCACGACCTTGACCGCCTGCGCCCCGGCGAGGCGGTGTACACATCGGGTCTGGGCGACGACCCGCAGGCGGTCCCGAACATCATGGTGGGGCAGGTCACGGCCACCTCGCTGAGCGAGAACGGCATGCCCATCGTACTCCTCCGACCCGAGGCGCCGCTCTGGAACGTCACCCACGTCCTCGTCATCCTCGGCAAGAACTAGCTTCCCAACCTCCCCCCCTCAGCACAGGAATTCGCACATGAAGGACTTCCTCCTCGACGGACACGCCAAGAGCCTCCTCCCCAAGGAAAAGGACTGGAAACTCGTCTGGCATGACGAATTCGACGGCACCGAACTGGACCGCAGCAAATGGAATTTCCGCCTCAACTTCTGGGGCAAGCGCTTTCCGGCCTTCGCCGACCATGGCGTCGAGCTGGACGGCCACAGTTGCGCCCGGCTCCATCTGCTGCGGAACCCCGACGGCAGCTACTGCTCGCCACACCTCCAGACGGGCTCCCTCACCTACGACATTCCCCGGGACACCCAGGGCTTCTGGCCCTTCGGCAAGCTCGAGCAGCCCACATTCCTGCATACGTTCGGCTACTACGAGATCCGCTGCCGTCTGCCCAAATGCGACGGCTGGCACTCCGCGTTCTGGCTCCAGGCGCCAGGCGTGGGCTCCCATCCCGACCCCAGAGTCGCCGGCGTCGAGTGCGACGTCATGGAGAACTACCGGCTCTACAAGGAGAACCTCATGGTCGGCGGCAACATCTGGGGCGGCTACGGCAAGGACTGCAAGGGCTCCGGACACTTCCGCTGGCAGCACGTCGAGACACCTGACCGCTGGCACACCTACGGCGTCGACTGGGCTCCCGACGGCTACGCCTTCTATGTGGACGGAAAGCTCCTCGGACGCATCGTCCCCCCCGGCAGCCACCGGTTCCCCCTCCACCGCAGTGAGCCCTACCCCACCACCGGCGACGTCCTGGAGGGCCCCGTCTCGCACGCCCCCCAGTTCCTGCTCGTCTCGACCGAATGCCACTCCTACCGCTCCAACGGCCAGGCCGACCCGCTGCTGGACCAGGCCACCCTGCCCGACTACTTCGAGGTCGACCATGTCCGCGTCTTCGATGACGTCAGCCTCGCCCGAACCGCACCCGCCCACGCCAACGCCGACACCGCCGACGCCTCCGCCGACCGTCCCGTCTTCATGTTCTAGCACGGATAATTCCCGACATTCTCGACCCGTCCGCAATGGCAAAAGCCGCAAGCGGCGGTACATTAAGGGCGGATGCGCCTGGCAACGGACGGCCGCGCCCGAAAGGGTGAGGAAAGTCTGGACACCACAGAGCGGGAAGTCCGGCTGAAAGGCCGGAGGCCGCGGACCAAATGCCGCGGCCAGGATGAAAGTGCCACAGAAAAGATACCGCCCGGGGCAACCTGGGTAAGGGTGAAAAGGTGAGGTAAGAGCTCACCGCGCCACGAGCAATCGTGGCGGCAGGGTAAACCCCTTCCGGTGCAAGACCAAATAGGGAACGGAGGCGCTGCTCGTGCCGTGCCAGCCTCGGCTGGTCAGAGTTCCGGGTATCGGTCGCTTAGAAGAATGGTCGTACAGCCTGGCCAGTAACCAGGTGGACAGAATCTGGCTTACAGTTGCCAGGCGCATCCCCCCTTTTCTCCCCCTCTCTCCCACACCGCAAGCATTGGCCTCCGCACATGGCTGAGACAAGGCGCGACGGCGACGTCCGGAACGCCCCAACCACACCACACTTCACGGCGGACCGCGACCAGCTCTCACATGAAGACTTACGCCCAAATCAATGACCGTATCGCGGCGGGAAAGGCCGTCGTGCTCACCGCCGAGGAGATGATCGACTACGTGGAGACGCACGGCGCCCAGCAGGCCGCCGACGACATCGACGTCGTCACCACCGCCACCTTCGGCCCCATGTGCTCCTCCGGATGCTTCCTCAACTTCGGACAGACCATCCCCAAGATCCGCATCACCGAATGCTGGCTCGACGGTGTCCCCGCCTACTCCGGACTCGCCGCCGTCGACGCCTACCTCGGCGCCACCCAGCTCCGCCAGCACGACTCCGCCAACCTCATCTTCCCCGGCGACTTCGAGTTCGGCGGCGGACACGTCATCGAGAAGCTCGTCGGCGGCGAGTCCGTCGAGATGTTCGCCCTCTCCTACGGCACCCAGGAGTACCCGCGGCGCGAGTTCAAGACGCGGCTCACCATCCAGGACCTCAACCAGGCCATCATGGTCAACCCGCGCAACTGCTACCAGAACTACAACGTCGCCATCAACTGCTCCGACCACCGCATCTACACCTACCTCGGACAGCTCGAGCCACACGGACGAAACATGACCTACTGCTCCGCCGGTCAGCTCTCGCCACTCCTCAACGACCCCCTCTACGAGACCATCGGCATCGGCACCGCCGTCTGGCTCGCCGGCGCCCGCGGACACGTCCACGCCGAGGGCACACAGCACTGCCCAACCTGCCTCCGCACCGAGAACGGCGTCCCCGCCGAAGGCGCCGGAACCCTCGGACTCACCGCCAACATGAAGCACATGAGCCGACGCTACGTCCGCGGATGCAGCTTCAAGGGCTACGGCGTCTCGCTCGCCCTCGGCGTCGGCATCCCCATCCCCATCCTCAACCCCACCATCGCCCAGCGCTGCGCCGTCCGAGACCGCGACATCTACGCCCAGGTCACCGACTACTCCTCCGACTACCCCATGAAGACCGGACGAACCCTCGGCTCACTCAACTACGAGCAGCTCCGCTCCGGACGCGTCGACTTCCTCGGCAAGTCCGTCGAGGTCAGCTCGCTCTCCTCCTACTCCATGGCCCTCGAAATCTGCGAACTCCTCAAGCAGGAAATCCGCGACGGACGCTTCCTCCTCTCACAGCCGCTCCAGGCACTCCCACGCGAACAGTCCATGAAGGCCTGCCCCGAACGACGCTGACCTGGCACAGGAGGAACCACACACCATGATCGCCAAGCACAAGTACTTCTTCCACTTCCCCAAGTGCGAGACCGACACCCCCATCGTCTGCCGACTCGTCCGAGACTATGACCTCGAGGTCAACATCTTCCGCGCCAAGGTCAACGCCGAGGGCGAAGGATACCTCCTCCTCGAACTCACCGGCGAGGAAGCCCAAATCGAACGCGCCAAGGACTTCATCTGCAGCTTCGGCGTCTCCGTCAACACCGTCGACAAGGGAGTCATCCGCAACACCGACACGTGCACCCACTGCGGCAACTGCCTCTCCCACTGCGCCCCTCACGCCCTCCACCTCCGCGACTCCCACACGCGCTTCGTCGACTTCGACGAGTCACGCTGCGTCGCCTGCGGACAGTGCGTCGCCAACTGCCCCATGGGCGCCTGCTCCACCGTCTTCTGACCGCCTCCTCCCCCCAAAAAAACGCCCCGCCCGCACACCATGATGCGACGACGCGCCTACCACCGCTTCTCCTACCGCGACAGCAACTTCCGACTCTGCTGCGACACCATGACCGCCGTGGCCTGCGCCGAAATCGTGCGCCAGCGCGAGACCCTCGAGGACTACATCCGCCGACAGCCCGACTTCCGCACCTCGCTCATCCCCATCGGACTCCTCCCCGACGCGCCCGAAATCGCCCAGGACATGGGCGCCGCCGCCGCGCACGTCGGCGTCGGCCCCCTCGCGGGCGTCGCGGGCGCCATCGCCGAACGCGCCGCACGAGCCGCACTCGCCCACGGCGCCCGCGAGGCCATCGTCGAGAACGGCGGCGACATCTTCGCCGCCTCCCCGCAACCCCTCCTCATCGCCCTCCACGCCGGCCCCGGAAGCCCCCTCAACGGACTCGCCTTCCGGCTCGACCCCGACGACATGCCACGCGCCGTCTGCTCCTCCTCCAGCCGCATGGGACACTCCCTCAGCCTCGGCCACAGCGACCTCGCCACCGTCGTCGCCGCCAACGCCGCACTCGCCGACGCCGCCGCCACCAGACTCTGCAATATGGTCTGCAAAGAGGATGACATTGACCCCGCACTGGAGTATATTACCCAGGTGCCTGGCATCGACGGCGCCCTCGTCGCCTGCGGCAAACGCGTGGGACTGCTGGGGTCGCTGCCAGAACTCGTGCGGCACGCCGACGCAGACGCCCCACGCAAAATCACCCGCGACCGCGACAGCGCCACGCCCAGGCACTAGGACGTCCGTCCGCAAAGACCGACCGACTTCTCTCCCCCACACACACAAACAACCACAAGGAGGCGCATCATGGTGACGGCTTTTGTGTTGATCAGCGTCGAAGACCGCTCTGTCCACGAGACAGTCAAGACGCTTCTCCCTGTCCACGGCATCACCGAGATGCACATCGTCGCCGGTGACTACGACCTCGTCGCCGTCGTCCGAGTCCAGAACAACCAGGAACTCGGAACCATCATCACCGAACACATCGTCAAGGCCCCAGGAGTCGAACGAACCAAAACCCTCTTCGCTCTCGAAAGCCACTCCAAATTCGACCTCGCCGACATCTTCCTCGACGACTAGCACTCCTCCTCGCCCAGACACCACCCACGGGAGCGGCAAACCTCTTCCTCCACCCTATCAGCCGCTGATAACTCCTGCTCACACTCATGGATCTCCAGGCCATCATCAAGGACGCAAAACAGACCACCTTCGGCAAGACCGGATACGTGGCCCTGCTCGGACGACCCAACACCGGAAAGTCCACGCTCCTCAACACACTCCTCAACCGACACCTCGCCGCCGTCTCCAACAAGCCCCAGACAACCAGAAAATTCCTCCTCGGCATCCTCACCGACGACGACTCACAGGTCCTCTTCCTCGACGCCCCTGGCATCCATGCCGCCAAACTCGCCATCGACGAGGCCATGGACGAGTCCATCCGGCGCGTCATGGAGGACGCCGACGTCGTCGTCTGCATGATTGACCCCACACGACCGCCAGGCGCCGAGGACCTCATGGCCGCAACCGCCGCCGCCAACGCCAAGAAACCAACCATCCTCGCCGTCAACAAGGTCGACCAGGCCAACCAGGAGCAAATCGCCGAAAACCTCCGCTTCTACCAGGAGCGCGTCCCCGACGCACCCGCCGTCCAAATCGTCGCCCTCGAACGCGAACGCTCCCTCGAACTCCTCAGCCGCATCAAGGCTCTCCTCCCAGAAGGCCCCTTCATGTACGACGCCGATGAGCTCACCGACGTCTACGAACGCGACATCGCCGCCGAAATGATCCGCGAAGTCCTCCTCACCGAACTCAAGCAGGAAGTCCCCCACTGCGTCGCCGTCACCATCGACACCTGGAAGGAGCTCCAGAGCAAAATCCTCGTCGAGGCAACCCTCAACATCGAACGCGAAAGCCACAAGGGCATCATCCTCGGACAGGGCGGAAAGATGATCAAGCACATCCGACAGCTCTCCGTCCAGAAAATCAGCGAATTCTGCGGCACACGCATCGACCTCCGACTCTTCGTCAAGGTCGTCCCCGACTGGCGCAAGCGCAAACAGTTCCTCAAAGACATCAAACTGATGGAGTAAA
>CALZPA010000193.1 GCA_945827525.1 uncultured Lentisphaeria bacterium
CGTTTCATCTGACGAACATAAAAGCCAAGTGATTTCGCTTGCATAAAAAACTCCTGTAGGTGATGCCACTGCTGTTTAATGCACATAAACCCATTATAATATACCGCAAATGCGCATAAAATCAACCATGCTTTCCTAGAAAAATGCACGAAAGTGGTTCATGGGTCAACTATCTGCTTATCAAGGAAAAAGAAGATAGCAAGGGGGGCCGAGACGCCGTCTCAGCTGATCCGGTTGCTGAGGTGGGATGGCAGCCAGCCGACGACGACCTGATTCGTGTCCTCGTCCCAGAAGAAGTAAATCCGCATACCGTAGCGGTCCTCGCGGGAGTTCCCCCTGACGATGTGGAACTGCAGGAACACGCGCTGCGAGGAGCCGATGGGATACTTGACGTAGTAGGCTTCGCCCTCCTGACCGGCGCGGCTTTTGTCGATGGAACCGGAGAAATTCATGCCATATTGGGCGAGCACATCCCGAAAAGCCTCGTCCGTGCCGACGCCATCCGGGAATCCCGGTATTCGTTGGCGAGGATCAGCAAGGCTCGGTAAACCATCCCGACCTCGGAGTACTCCGCCTTGGAGAGCGCCCGTTCCGCGCGGGGATGCAGGATCAGCCGCCCGGCGAGGTGTTCTTTCACCCACTCGATCATCTCTATGTAGTGAGCGTTCGAAGAGGTAGGGGGCAGGGACAAATTTCTCTGTCCAGTCACCCCTGAAAATCAGAAATTTGTCCCATCTCCGCCAACTGGCGTCACCTTGGGGGCGCAGATGGGGCACCAGGACGCCAAGGTGGCTCTTCTCGCGCCGTTCTCCGGGCCTCCGGGGCGCAGACGGCCATGCCGCCGCGCTGACGGCGGCATGATGGCAGGCGATCCTGCGTCCGGAGTGGCTCAGGCGCCGCCGGTCGCCTCCGGGCGGAAGGCGCATGCCGTCCTGGCCGGGCGCCGTCTCCCGCGCGCCCTGACCTCTCTCTTGTAGGGGAGCATCAGGTCATAGGCGATGACCTTGCACAGCAGCTCGGCGCGGACGCGCCCCTCGCCGACGAAGGCGGCCCGCCCGAGGAGGTGGGCCCGCTTCAGTGTGGAGATGACGCCCCCGATGCGCGCCCGGCCGCGCCGCAGCGCGCGGTGGGCGTCGTCGTCCCACTCGCCGGGCGGCGTCAGGCCCGCCCCCTGGCGCCGCTGAAGGAGGCCAGCGCGCCGAGCCCGTCCCTGATCCACTCCAGGTTCGCCCGGGAGGCGTGGCCGTCGTCCGCGGAGACGGCGGACGGGGTGACGCCCGTGGCCTCCACCGCCATCCCGACGGCGGCCCTCAGGCTCGCCGCGTCGCCCGGCACCCCTGGTCCACGACGACCGCCGCCACCATGCCGCAGGCGCCGGTCACAATCTGGGGATGGTAGCCGAGCACCGGCGCGCGCCCGCCCTTCATGATGATCGCCGCGTCCGGGTCGGCGGCCCCCAGGAACTTCTCTCCCGCGCGCGGGACCATCTTCTTAAGCCAGCGCGCCCGCGCCTGCCTGACGCACAGCACCAGCCCCACGAGCGCCCGCTCCAGGGCGTCCGCCGTCCGGCGCGGGGCGCGGCGGCGGGCCGGCCCGGCCCCTCCGTCCGCCAGCCGTCCCGGCGCGCCGCCAGCCCCCTCACCGGCTCCCAGGCGGCCAGCGCCAGCCTGCATGCGTCGCCCAGCATGCCGCGCACTGTCTCCCGGTGCCGGCGGGCGGGTCCGCCGGACAGCGCGACGGTCCGGGCGCCCCGCGCCAGGCCGTCCAGCCATCCGCGGGCCTCCGCCGGCAGGGCGGGGGCCAGAAGGCCGTCCGCCGCCGCGCGTCCCAGCAGCCCGCAGAGGCGGTCGGCGGACGACCACACCAGATGGGTGTCCGTGACCGGCGCCATGTCCGCGCGGACCGGCGTGCTGTCGACTGTCAGGGTGCCGAAGGAGCCCGGCCGCCGGCTCTCCTGGTCGCGGCACATCAGGCCGACGATGCGCTGCAGGTGTCCCGCGCTGACCGCGTTCAGGTTCTCCGGCAGCGTGGTGCGCCCAGGCAGCCCGGCCCCGCACCGGTCAGGGAAGGCGCGCACCGACGCCGACTCGACGGTCACGGCGCGGGGCGGCGTCGCGGTGACCGAGCCCGGCAGGCCGCGCGGGACGATGGCCGGCAGCACGGCCTCCGGCGGGAGGGGCGGGCGCCCGGCGCCGAGCGTCTGCGCCTCCGGAGGCAGGTCTGGCGAGGACATCGCCGCGGCGATCTCCGCGTCCGTCCGCCCCTCCTCCTGCAGCCGGCGGAGCCGCCCCAGCGCCAGCCGGTCCTCCCGGATCCAGTCCATGGCCTCCGGGTGCGCGTCGATCAGCCGCCCGGCTCCGGCGACCGCCTCCGCGATGGCGGACTCGCCTCTGCGGCTCGTACGCCGCGCCCCTGCCTTTCCCTCCGGCCTGCAATCCCCGCTGTCCGTGCCATGTTCCATGATGTGCCCCTGGCTATGCGCTGCGCCTGGTCTTGGTTCTATTTTTTGCAGCAATATAGTCAGGGGCTTTCCGCTTTCCAGCCGTCCGGGACGGCGTCGCTCACTTTTTCAGGCAAATTTACCGGGGCTTCAGGCAAATTTGCAAATTTGCGACAGGGGTGGATCCACCCCCTCCTCCCCCCTTTTCGAACGCTCTCTACCTACTCAGCTTATTCCAGATGGTAGCCACTCCCTGTTCCCCTTCGAAGTAAGCGTGCTGCTCGTCTTTGCAGAAGGTCTCTGCCGTTGGCATTAGGATAAGTTTTCCAGAATCAGGGTACTCGCATACATCGTAGCCAATAAATGAGCGCATATCCAGATATGTGCAAGGTTTGTCAGTGTGATTGTAAAGCTGGTGGGCTCCAGTTTCTCCAGCCTCAAAGCAAAGTATGTCGCCCGGATGCACTTCTGTCAAACCGTCCGGTGTGCGGAGCGTGGCACTACCAGTCAGCATCAGGAACAGCTCCTCGGCAAAACGGTGGAAGTGATACGCAGCATTATATTGATGCGGTGGCAGTTCCCGCATATCAAAGTTCAGATACTGCGGATTCAGTTCCCGTCTCTGCCGGGACATGTCCGTCATCAGCCGCCAGCCGTCCATTCTTCCCGGATGCGGCTAGAAATCACGCTCTTCTTTTCTAATGATCGTTGCCATATAATAACTCCTTTTGGGGAATGAGATCAATAGGCTTTCAAATTCCGATTTATCTTTCTATTGGCGTATATTCAATCCTGGCTTCCTCATCAGTCTCTTCAAGTTTCATAATCACCGTGCGCAGACCATCATTGCAGCTGACAATGGCCACGCTAGGTTCTTTAATCCGATCACCATAATAGAATAGTTCTTTATCTGCTTCATGAGCTAGAGCAAACACATACAGACAAACATCCGCAGCACTCCTCGGGAAACGCCGGACACGCCCCCAAAGCGTAGAAGGGGAAGACCACCCAAAAGCACCGTATAGTTCTAGTGATGGGAAAGTTCTAGTCGAGAGAATCGAGTCAGTCGGCCAGAGGGGGAGGGAGATGGTTTGGCCGTGGGCGAGGAACCGGGTGTGGCAGACGCGGTATCGCTCGGCTGACTCCAGCGGGAAATTGGGTGGAGTCAGAGGGAGGACATGGCGGAGAGAGTGGGATTCGAACCCACGGTAGGAGAACCTACGGCGGTTTTCAAGACCGCTGCCTTAGACCGCTCAGCCATCTCTCCGGCTCGGTGCGGCGTTCGTCTTACAATACATGAACAGGCGTGAAAGTCAAGGCGCGGAGGCCGGAAAATGAGCGTGCGCAGTCCTGTCGGCACACTGTCCGGCGGGCTGGCCGCATTGACAATGGCGGAAGGCGGATTACCTTTGAGGGTTGCCTGGCCGCCGGCGGAGTCCGGCGGCGCGGGACATGAGTTCACCCAAGGAAGACGACAGAGGACAGAGCAGATGGAGAAGTCGCGTTTGGAGGCCTACGCCAGGCTGATTGTGGAGAAGGGTCTGAACCTGGATCCGGGACAGGAGGTCGTGGTGAAGGCGGGTCTGGACCAGCCGGAGTTCGTGGAGCTGGTGGTGGCGGAGTGCTACCGGTGCGGGGCGTCGAAGGTTCAGGTGGAGTGGGAGTGCATGGCGGTGTCGCGGCTGCATCAGCTGCACCAGAGCGAGGAGACGCTGGGCCGACTGGAGGACTGGGAGCTGGCCAAGCTGGCCTGGCGGGCGGAGCGTCTGCCGGCGTTCCTGTGGCTGGACTCGGACGATCCGGACGGCATGAGCGGCATCGACCAGGGCAAGCGGGCCCGGGCGCAGATGGCGCGCTTCCCGAAGATCAAGCCCTACCGTGACGCGATGGACAACCGCTACCAGTGGTGCATCGCGGCCGTGCCGGGGCGCCGCTGGGCGGAGAAGGTGTTTCCGCGGCAGCGGGGCGAGGCGGCGGTCGAGGCGCTGTGGGAGGCGATACTGGCGTGCTCGCGCGCCAATGGGGACCCTCTGGCGAACTGGGAGCGGCACAACGCGGAAATCCATCGCCGCTGCGAGCATCTCAATGCGCTGGGGCTGGCGCGTCTCGAGTACGAGGCGGGGAACGGGACGCAGTTCAGCGTCGGGCTCATGCCGAACGGGCTGTTCGCGGGCGGCGACGAGCGTGACCTGAGCGGACGCGTGTTCAACCCGAACATCCCGTCGGAGGAGATCTTCACGACGCCGCGACGCGGCGAGGCGGAGGGGCTTGTGGTCTCGACGAAGCCACTGTCGTGGCAGGGGTCGCTCATCGACGGCTTCTCGCTACGCTTCGAGAACGGCCGCGTCGTCGAGGTCCACGCCCGCGAGGGGCAGGACGCCCTGGAGCGGATGGTCGCCATGGACGACGGCGCGGCGTATCTGGGCGAGTGCGCCCTCATCGCCCACGACTCGCCCATCAGCAACACCGGACTCCTCTTCTACAACACGCTCTTCGACGAGAACGCCAGTTGCCACCTCGCGCTCGGGCTCGGCTTCGACAACTGCGTCCGGAACTATGAGCAATACTCCAAGGACGAGCTCCATGCCTTCGGCGTCAACGACAGCATGATCCATGTCGACTTCATGGTCGGGACGGACGACATGGACATCACCGGCCGCACGGCTGACGGGAGGGCCGTCCCCATCTTCCGCCGGGGCGCCTGGTGCTTCTGACAGGACCCTCTCCAGACAAAAGGACGCGCCTCCATCGCGGGAAGTCGATGGAGGCGCGTCTTTTCGCCCGACGGCGGGGGCGCCGTCGGGACAGGCGCCCGCCGAGCGAGGCGGGCACCGTTTTTTGAGTTGTTCTGTGCCTTTTGCGGACTCCTGGTGGGGCGTCAGAATCTGAGGACTGGCGGCTGGAGGAGTCCGCAGGGGACGAGCTTGCGGTTGGGGCCGTCGATGTACTGCTTGGCCTCGCCGGGGCCAGTCCAGACGGGCCAGGTCTCCTTGGCGTAGAAGGGGCCGTGGGAGTTGCGGCGGTGTCCGATGACGCGGATGGCGATGGTGTTGCGTCCGTTCCTGAGGAAGGGCGAGGCGTCGAGCTCGAAGGGTGGCCAGGGGAGTGTCTGCCAGGCGGAGCCGTTGATGGAGACGGCGAGGGCGACGCCGCGCCACTCGCCGAGCTGGAGGACGGCGGGCTGGCGGTCCTGGACGTCGAGTTCGACGGTGTGGGTGTAGACGAGGTTTCCGGCGTAGTTCTGGAGACCCTGGGCGCACCAGTCGCCGATGGCGAGATGCGTGACGGGGGCGGTGAGGACGTCGTCGATGACGCCGAAGTCGCCGAGGAGGTAGGTCATCTCCAGTCCGGGGAGGTACTGGTGGTACTTACAGCGGAGGGTGATGACGTTCTCGCCGATGCGGAAGGCGTCGGTGGGGAGGGCGATGCGCCGGAGGGAGATGTCGCACCACCAGCCGCGGTCGATGGCGTCGACGGGCTGACCGTTGAACTCGAAGGTGTAGAGGTCGGGTCGCTCGACGGCGAAGAAGCACTCGCTCTGGGGGAGCTGGGCGCAGCGGAAGGTGTAGTCGAGCTGGAGGTCGAGGGTCTTGTCGGGGGCGTCGGCGTGGGCGGAGAGCCAGGGCTGGACCATGGCGCCCCCGCGTGGGCGGACGCCGAGGTCGTCCTTGCGGAGCTTGTCGTCGAGGGTGAGGATGAAGTCCTTGCCCCTGGGTTCTCCGTTGACGGCGTAGCGGGCGTGGTCGAGGACGAGGACGTTGAAGTCGTCGGGCTCGACGCTCCAGCCCTGAGCGGGGAGGGTGACGGTGGCGCCGGTGAGCTGGGGTGCGGTTCTGGCGGCGGCGTTGGCGATGTTCTGGGGGGTGATGATGAAGAGCCGGGAGCCGAGGCGCTCGAGGGAGGTGCGGAAGGCGAGGGCATGGTCCTCGAAGGTGGCGGGGACGGGGGTGATGTCGCCGTTCATGAGATTGAGCTCGAAGACCTGGTCGTCGCGGTTGGCGCGGACGCGGATAGCGGTGTCGGGCCAGGCGAGGAGGCGGTCGCGGACGAGCGGGTAGCTCATCTGGGGGCCGAATTCGACGCCATAGTTGCAGATGAAGAGCGTCTGGTGGTCGTCGGCCTTGCGGAGGATGTGGAGCGCGGGGGCGATTTGCCGTCCCTGCGGGTCGGCGATGGAGACGATGCGGGCGACGTCGGAGAGGGCGTCGGCGAGCTCGTCGTCGCGGACGGGCTGGAAGAGGGCGAATTCGCGCTGTGCGTCGTCGGAGGGGCGTCCGTCGACGCAGGCGGGGGGCTGTCCGAGGTAGAGGACGGCGCCGCCGTGCTGGCGGAACTGGGCGAGGAGGCGGAGGGTGGAGGAGCGGATGGTGCGGAGTCTGGGGATGAGGACGGCGCGGTAGGCGGCGCGGTTGACGGCGAGCCGGCCGTCGTCGGCGAGGGAGGCGTGTCGTGACATGACCTCCTCGTCGCCGTAGTCGAAGTCGATGTTGGCGGCGAGGATCTGGTTGGAGAGGGTGTAGAGGGAGGCGCGTTCGGCGCGGTTCTCGTCCTGGGTGGCGGGGTTGTCGAGGACGCAGGCGAACCAGGTGGACTCGATGGGGTGGATGACGAGGAGGTCGCGCTGCTCCTCGCCGTCGTCGAGGGCGGCTCCGAGCCGGGCGAAGTAGTCCTCGACCATGCCGAAGTACTTGTACCAGGGGGACTGGTAGGAGATGCTGGCGGGGTAGTCGCGCTTGGCCTCGGCGGCCATGGAGTACCAGGCGAGGTGCTGGCAGCGGAAATTGATGC
>CALZPA010000194.1 GCA_945827525.1 uncultured Lentisphaeria bacterium
TTGACGAACACGGATCTCAATGGAAATTTGCCGATTTCATGCTATAATATACTAGTCAACCTCATCAGGAGAACCGCATTGACATGGACATGACCCCCTCCTCCACCAGCCGTTTTGCCTCCGAGCTTGCCGCCGACATGGCCCTTCTCAAGACCTCGGGGCGCCACCGTCTCCTCCGCGACATCGCCCACGGCCCCGGTGCCCTCGCCGAATGGCAGGGACAGACCTACCGCAACTTCTCCAGCAACGACTACATGGGACTCGCCGGGAACCTGGCCCTCCGCCGCGAATTCTACGCCCAGTTCCCCGACGCCGCCTCCCCCGAACTTGCGCACTCCAGCGCCTCCTCACGCCTCCTCACCGGCAACACGCCCGCCTACTCCCGACTCGAACAGACCCTCTCCGACCTCTACGGGCACCGCGCCGCCCTCGTCTTCAACAGCGGGTACCACGCCAACATCGGCATCCTCCCCGCACTCGCCGGCCCCAAGGATCTCATCCTCTCCGACAAGCTCAACCACGCCTCCATCATCGACGGACTCCGACTCGCGCAGGCCGACTTCAAGCGCTACCAGCACCTCGACCTCGACCAGCTCCACGACCTCCTCGCCAAACACCGCGCCGACTATCGACGCGTCTTCATCGTCACCGAGTCCGTCTTCAGCATGGACGGCGACTCCGCAGACCTCCAGGCCATCGCCAGGCTCAAACGCGACTTCGACGCCATCCTCGTCGTCGACGAGGCCCACGCCGTCGGCGTCCGCGGCCCACAGGGCACCGGCCTCGCCGCCGAACAGGGCGTCATGCGCGACGTCGACATCCTCATCGGCACTTTCGGCAAGGCCCTCGGCTCCACCGGAGCCTACGCCATCATGGAACCCGAGGTCAAGGACTACCTCGTCAACCATATGCGCCCCCTCATCTTCACCACCGGACTCCCACCCGTCATCCTCAACTGGAGCGCCTTCATCCTCCGCAAATGCGCCGCCATGGACGCCGAACGCGCCCGCCTCCTCGCCCTCGCCACCCAGCTCCGCACCCAGTTCCAGGCGCGCGGACTCAAGACCGGCGGCGACTCCCAGATCGTCCCCCTCGTCGTCGGCGCCGACCAGGACGCCTGCGACCTCGCCCAGCACTACCTCGACCACGGCATCCTCGTCTTCGCCATCCGCCCCCCAACCGTCCCCAAAGGCACCGCACGCCTCCGCTTCTCCCTCTCCGCCGCCCTCACCGACGACGACATCGCCCTCGCCGCCTCCCTCTGAGCCCCCATGCCCACCCTCCACCAGCACCACGCACCCCACGCCGACCGACTCCTCATCCTCTTCACCGGCTGGGGCATGGACGACCGCCAGACCGCCCATCTCGCCGACGACTCACACGACATCTGGACCGTCAGCGACTACACCACCCCCGTCCAGCTTCCCCCCATCCCCACCCACTACCGCTCCTGCACCCTCGTCGCCTGGTCCCTCGGCGTCTGGGCCGCCGCCGAGGCCGCAGACACCCTCCCCGCCAACCTCTCCGCCGCCATCGCCGTCAATGGCACCCTGACACCCATCGACGACCTCGACGGCATCCCCCCTGCCATCTTCAGCGGCACCGCCGATAACTGGCTCATCCCACGCGCACGACAGCGCTTCCTCCTCCGCATGACCGGCTCCCCACAGGCCGCCGACGCCTTCCCGCCCCCACAGCGCCCCCCCCTCGACCAGCAGCGCGAACTCCAGGCCATCGCCCAACGCGCCTCGGCCGCCCCTCGTCGCCGCAACCCCTTCTCCTGCGCCTTCGTCGCCACCCATGACCGCATCTTCCCCCCAGACGCCCAGCGACACGCCTGGTCACAACACCCCGAAACCCGACTCCTCACCCTCCCCGACGCCCCACACGCACCCTTCGCCGACTTCTCCTCCTGGAGCGACTTCCTCCATCTCGCCAACCATGCCTGACGACCTCGACAAACAACGCATCCGACAACGCTTCGCGCGCAGCCTCGACACCTACGCCGACGCCGCCACCGTCCAGCGCACCATGGCCCACGACCTCCTCCGCGACCTCCTCCGCGTCGCCGACGGACAGCGCACCTTCCCACGCATCGCCGAGGCCGGCTGCGGCACCGGACTCCTCACCGACCTCATCGAACGGCATCTCGACTACCAGCAGCTCATCCTCATCGACCTCGTCCCCGACTGCGCCCGCCTCCACCAGCACCGCCCACGCGCCACCTTCATCCCCGGAGACCTCGAGACCCTCACCCTCCCCACACACCTCGACCTCTTCCTCGCCAACGCCGTCCTCCAGTGGATCCGCGACCTCCCACGACTCCTTCAGCGCCTCGCCGACGCCCTCAACCCCGGCGCCCTCCTCGCCGTCACCTCCTTCGGCCCCCAGAACCTCCGCGAAATCGCCGCCCTCACCGGCAGAGGACTCCACTACCACGACCTCCAGACCTGGCAACGACTCCTCCAGCCACATTTCAGCCTCCTCCACGCCGACGAACACCTCCACCAGCTCCCCTTCCACTCCCCACTCGACGTCCTCCGACACCTCAGGCAGACCGGCGTCACCGCCACCGCCAGCAGCTCCACGCCGCCCTGGACCCGCACCCAGCTCAACGACTTCTCACAGCGCTACCGCCAGCGCTTCCGCCTCCCCGACGGCGACCTCCCACTCACCTACCATCCCCTCACCCTCATCGCCCGACGTCTCCCCAACTAACCCCCAGACCATCGCATCATGGGACACTCCTACTGGCCACTCTGCCTCCTCATCGCCTCCAACCTGCTCTACCAGTCCTGCGCCAAATGCTCCTCCAGGACGGCACATCCCTTCGTCATCCTCACCGTCGTCTACCTCATCGCCGCCGCCGGCTCCCTCGCCCTCTTTCTCCTGCTCGGACGCGACGCCGACTCCCTCGCCCACCAGCTCCGCGAGCTCAACTGGGCCAACTACCTCCTCGGACTCGCCATCATCGGCCTCGAGGGCGGCTTCCTCTACCTCTACCGCACCGGCTGGAATGTGAGCGTCGGCCCCATCTGCTCCTACACCGGCGTCGCCCTCGGACTCCTCGTCCTCGGCGCACTCTGCTTCGGCGAACACATCACCCTCCGCCAAGTAGCCGGAACCCTCCTCGCCCTCGGCGGCATCGCCCTCATCTCCTGGAAATAGACACCGCCATAAATTGACCCTTTCCCTGCCCTTCCTCACCCTCTGAAAATGCTGGACTCGCCAGACCGGCTCCGCCGGACACTCCAGCTCTTCCAGCCGCACCGGAACTCCCTTATCCGTGACCAGCGCAACGCCACGCGACCATGCACGGAACGCCCCCCACAACGGCACCTCGCCCGGAACGGAAAAACATTTTCGCCTTGGTCTAACTCCGACGTTTCGAACGCTCTCCATCGGGACAAACCACGTTCCACCGACACCCCGATGACTCCGCACTGACACGTCCACACAAGCCTTAAATCAGAATTAATCACCCTTTTCAGACTCCCCGTCACACGAAAATTCTTGCTTCTGCCAAGAAAAAACACTTTTTTTTCAAGTTTTTTCTTGACTAGTCGAAAAAATGAGATAAAATAATCTGCTGTCAAGCTATGGATAGCTCATAGGTGACTGTCCCAAAATGGCCGCCAACGCTGAAAGGCCACTGAGAACGCATCTGTGGTACGACGTCATGGGCTATGGCGTTGCGGATGCAGAATTGACCAAAATTGAAGCTAGCGAATAAAAGGAAGTTCCGTCATGGCTGAAGAGAAGATCAATATCGAAGAGACCGAGGAAGTCGTGAAGAAGCGCGTGAAGCGTTCCTTCCAGACCATCATTCTGGACAAGGTCCGTGCCCGCGCCGAGTCCAAGCACATCGGCGGCGCCGACCTCAAGGTGATCGAGGACGAACTCAAGCTCACCCTCAAGAAGTTCGAGGACCTCATCAAGCAGAGCAAGAAGGCCAATCTTCGCGAGAAGAACCGCCTGAGCAAGCTCCAGAACTACACGGCCGAAGAGCTTGAGGAGTACCTGAAGTCCATCAAGCCCGGCAAATAAGCCAAACGGACTTCTCACCGGCGGCTCCCTCCCCCACACACCTGCACCCAGCCGCCGACCAGCCGTGCGAACGATGGCCAGACCATCGCCGCACGGCCTTTTTTTTGCCTCATTATGCCGCACAAGCGCAGCGGGGCGACCGATTTCCTCCAAGCGCAGCGAGGCCTGTCCCGACGGCGACCACGCCAACGGGCGGAAAGCGCCGACGGGCGAGGCGAGGCACTTTTGAGCCCTTTGTGTCTTTTGTGGATCAAAGTCCAACGCGAGGCGTCATCTAGCCTCCATGTATCCTCAGAATCTCCTCATGGGCGTTCCAGCGACAGGAGACCATCGCCGACACCCAGCAACTGGCGCACATACTCATCATGACACAACTGATAGAAATTCTGACGACCGCGACGGCTCTCCATCACCAGCCCCGCCTCACGCAGCACCCGCAGATGCTGGCTTACGGACGAAAATTCCTCACCCGTGTACTGCACCAGGGACTTCACGCAGCACTCGTTCCCCGACAGCAGCAGACGCACCATCTGCAGCCGCGTCGGATGACCCAACGCCTTGAACAGCTTATGGACACTCGCAATCTTGCCTGACTTGTCTTCTGATTTCTCTTCCATAAATCAGCTTCTATGCTTCTGTTCCTATTCTCTCTCTCCGATGGCATACCTTACGCCACCTTCACCATGACCCGATGAGGCGCATGACTCATCTGGCCGCCGCCTTGACGGAATGCGAGGTGCCCACCGGCTCCAGGCTGACGGAAGCCCTCCCTAGGACCTAAAGTTCCTCCGAGCGGCAACCTGACACCATGGACACAACGCTGTCCTAAACATATATTCGCAACAGGTGCCATTTTTTTTGCACTCCTGCAACTTTTTTTTCAAAAAAAAGTTTTTTTCCCCCATTTATTATAGAATTCTGTGAAATGTACCCCCAAATTCCGCCGAGCGGAGCGGGGCGAGTCCTGTCCCGACGGCGACCACGCCGCCGGGCGGAAAACGCCGCCGGGCGAGGCGCGTTTTGAGCCTTTTGTGTCTTTTGTGGATCAAAATTCCAACGCGAGGCCAGTCCCGACGGCGACCCGCCGTCGGGCGCAGCCACGGGTCAAAGCCCCCGAAAAACCGCCACCGGGGGGAACAACCCGCCGCGGAGTCGGTCTATCTCCATAGGTCTGCCCCTTCCGTCCCTCGACGAGAAAAAGTACCGCCCCAGAGGTGTGGGACGCTTGAAACAGCACTTCTTCGGCTTATATTGTAGGTTCATTGGATTTCTGTATCCCCAGCCTCCGACGGGAAGCCATGTACCCCAAAAGCATCTTCCCCTGCATTAGGTTTTGATGTTTTAATTATTCCAATTTATAAGACAAGATCTTGGAAATGACGCACAACATGAAAAGCATATCACGACTTCTCTGCCTGGCCACGACTCTCGCCAGCCTCGCCGTCAGCGCCGCCGAATTCACCTTCGACATCAAAATTGGTGATTTGAAGAGCCACTCATTCGGCCTCCAGAACACCACCGCCATCGACCCGGAATCACCCATCGACCCGGAATCACCCATCCCCCCCGAATTCCCCCCCGTCGACATGAAATACCTCTATTTCCAGGGACATGGTGGCGACAAGGATGACCCCAAGTTCCAGGCCGATTTTGCTAAGTGCTACGCCAAGTACTTCCCGACCTACCAGACTGCCGCCACCTGGCGACTCGTCTCTCTCTCCAACACCTCCATCGCCTTCAGCCTGGCCGCCGGCGAAATCCCCACCGGCGCCACCCTCCAGATCCGCAAGGAGAGCGACACCGCCGCCACGACCATCGCCGACGGCGCCTCCTTCAGCGTCGAGAACGGCGTCTCCTACCTCATCGAATACGCCGAAGCCGGCGCCACGGTTCTCCCCGCTCCGCCCGCAAACAGCCATGCCCTCGCCATCATCGCCGCCAAAGATAGCTACTCGCTTGACCTCCCCCAAGCCCCCGAGGGCTTCACCACCCAAGTCCTCACCAACACGCTCAAGGCGTTCGACCAGAACGGCAACTCCATCGAGGCCACCCTCAGCATCACCGAGGCCGGAGTCCTGACTCTCAACGATGTCCCCGAGAATCTCGCCTCCATCACCTTCCAGTACATCTTCACCAATGGCACCGTCTCCTCCGACGCCGCCTCCGCCATCGTCACCGTCTCCAAGGCCATCGCCGCCACCCTCGTCTCCGACAAGACCGTCCTCATCGACCCGCTGAGCGCCGGGAACGAAGACACCCTCTCCTTCCAAATCGAATACGCGCTGACGACCAGCGACGCCAAGCTCAACAAGCCACTGCCCTTCTCCTTCACCCTCCCCGCCTGGAACACCGGCGACGAAAAGCTGCTCACCATCATCTCGACCGCCATCACCTCGACCACCGACGCCACCGCCTCCGCCGGCGCCATCGACCTGACTGAGGGCACCATCACCGTCACCGAAACCAACGCCACGCTCCTCATCACCATCCAGGCCAGCAAGCAGATCAAGTTCGGCGGCCCCATCTACGCCGCCATCAACGACTCGCCCATCGCCGCACCCTACCTCATCGTCAAGGGCTCCCAGACCCTCGACTTCGATGGCGATGGAGAAATTACTCGAGACGATGCAACATTCTTCTATAACTTTGCCTCAAAGAGTTTCAATGTGCTAAACCATAAGCAGATTATGACCTTCTGTTCCACCAAACCTGAAACGGAAAAGAATGCAATAAATGCTCTTGCTTATTTCAAAGCTAATCTTCAGTCCCTAGATTTTGATGGAGACAGCGAAATTACTCGCGATGATGCCATGTTCTTCTACAACTTCGCATCCAAGAGTTTCAATGTTCTAAATTATAGACAAATCATGACTTTCTGCTCCACTAAGCCTGAAACGGAAGAAAACGCAAAAAATGCACTTAATCTCCTGAAGCAACTGTACAATAATTTCTATGGAAAATAATTAATGTTCCTAACATCTAAGTATTCCCAAAAAAAAACGAGGAGTAATCACGTCATGTCATCACGCATCTCTAAATTATGGATGTGCCTGACCATGCTGGTCACCTTGGCAACATTCGCAGTAGTGCCTACACAAGCC
>CALZPA010000195.1 GCA_945827525.1 uncultured Lentisphaeria bacterium
CTTATTTCTTCGTCACTCTCGTTGCTCTCGTCACTCTCGTCGCTTTGGCCTCGCTTCGCTCGGCCTTTGTTCGTCACTCTCGTTGCTCTCGTTTTGGGTTGTTTTGTGTGTTTTTCCCCATTAGGGCTCATAGGGCTCATAGGGCTCATTGTTCCCATAGGGCTCATTGCCTTAGGCGTCCTCCGCGAAAGGCTCATAGCCCTCCGGGGGGTCGCGCCGCTGCGCGGCGCTTCACCCCCGGCTAATCAGGGGACGCCGCTTCGCGGCTTTCTTTCCGCCTCGCTTCGCACGGCTTATGTTTCTATTTGTCTTTATGAGGGGGCGGGTTCTGGAGGAGGTGGTCGAGGAAATGGAGGGCTCCTGGGAGGTCGTCGAAGTCGCCGTCGAGCTGGTGTTCGAAGCAGAGTCGGGTGATGCGTCCGAGTTCGGGGCCTGGTTTGAGGCCGCGTTCGAGGAGGTGTCGTCCGAGGATGAGGGGCTTGGGGGTTGAGCGCGCGATGCGGAGTCGTTCGGCCATGGCGCGGAACTGGTCGACGGGGGTGGTGGGCTGGGGGCGGGAGGCGCGGAGGTCGGCCTCGAAGACGTCGGCGAGGAGGTCGAGGCGGAGGGCGTCGAGTGAGAGTCGGCGCATGGTGCGGTCGTTGCCGTTGCGGATGACGTCCATGGCGCGCATATGGCAGGCGACAAGGGCGAGGACGAGCTTCTCGAGGTCGTTGTTGAGCCAGAGTCGGCGGAGGAAGTCGCGGGCGGGGGCGAGGCCCTGGATATCGTGTCCGGGGGAGCGGATGATGCCGTCGGCGTCGGTGTAGGAGGCGCGTGGCTTGCCGAAGTCGTGGCAGAGGACGGCGGCCATGAGCGCGAGGTCGTCGTGTCGGTCTCCGTGTCGGAGGGTGGCGGCGATGTCGAGGGCCTTGAGGGTGTGTTCCCAGACGTCGCCCTCGGGGTGCCAGAGGGGTGTCTGCTGGCAGCCGATGGTGGCCTCGAGCTCGGGATAGAAGCGCGTCCAGCCGCAGTCGCGGAGAAAGCGGAGTCCGAGCGAGGGGCGCTGCCCCTTGAGGAGGAGCTTCTCCCATTCGTCGCCGAGCCGCTCGCGCGGGAGGCTGTCCTGCGAGAGGGTGCGGCAGAGCTCGACCGTCTCGGGGGCGACCTGGAATTCGAGTCTGGCGACGAACTGCATGAGCCGGAGGACGCGGAGGGGATCCTCGGTGAAGTGGGGGCTGACGTGGCGCAGCACGCGCCGACGGAGGTCGTCCTGGCCGTGCCAGGGGTCGATGAGCTCGCCGGTGAGCGGGTCGCAGAGGATGGCGTTGATGGTGAGGTCGCGGCGGGCGGCCGCCTCGGCGTAGGAGAGGTGCGGGTCGGTGGCGACGGCGAAGTCGCGGTGCCCGGCGCCCAGCCGCGTCTCGCTGCGGGGCAGGGCCACGTCGACGTCAAGGCCGTGGAGCTTGATGACGCCGAAGGAGGCGCCGACCTCGTCAAGGCGGTAGTGGGAGGCGAGAAGCGGACGGAGGACGTCGGCCTCCAGGCCGTAGACCTCGATGTCGATGTCCTTGGAGGGGCGTCCCAGCAGGGCGTCGCGCACACAGCCGCCAACCAGAAGGGCACGGCCGCCCGCCGAGCGGACGAGCTCAAGAAGATGTAGGATCGCCGGACGGCGGCTGTCCGGAAGCAGATGCGGGAGAAAGTCGTGTTCCATGGCGGCGGAGGCGGGATGCGGGAAGGAAGAGGACGGGCGGACGTCACGTCCCAGCGCGGGCAAAGCCGGTGCTGCGTCGGCCTCGACGGCACGACGCGAAGATGGATATTATGGCGCACAGGACTGAGGCGAAAGATGAAATTCACTAACTTATCTTGTGCATAATCAGTTGTCAAGTCGTCCACAGGGTGTGGCGCGGGGCGATTTTGGTGTCCGTCCGATTTGCAAAACGCCAGTTTATGCTTATGTTTTTTAGTATGACGGAGCGGGTGTCGTTTTTGGGTTTGAGAAGCAACGGAAGTCAGCGTCAGCGAAATGAAAGAAGCGTAGGAGGGACCAGCGATGGCGGCGAGCGACAGGACGTTTGAGGAGACGGTGAGGGGCTGTGAGCATATGGCGCTGTGGCCGGCGGGTCGGATGCCGTATGGTGGCGCGTCGGAGCCGGAGCATCTTCATGAGCCGGGTCGGGACACGGTGATGCGGGTGACGTCGGTGAGCAGTCCGGAGGTGTACTTCTTTCCGGCTGCGGGGTCGTCGTCGACGTGTCCGGCGCCGGTGATGGTGGTGTGTCCCGGAGGCGGATATGGGATTCTCGCATGGGACTTGGAGGGGACGGAGATCGCTGCGCGTCTGAATGCGTCCGGGATGTCGGCGGTGGTGCTGAAGTACCGGTGCCCGGACAACCGTGCGGGCGCGTACGCGGATGTCCAGCGCGCGATACGGCTGGTACGCTCGCAGGCGTCGGCGTGGGGGATAGATCCGGCGCGTGTGGGGGTTATGGGCTTTTCGGCGGGCGGCCATCTGTCGGCGAGGGCGGCGACGGGCGCGAACCGTCCGGCGTATGAGGCGCTGGACGAGGTGGATGCGCTCAGTCCGGTGCCGAATTTCGCGGTGCTGGTGTATCCGGCGTATCTGAACGACGAGTCGGAGGAGAGTCGGAAGGACAGCATCTCGCCGGAGTTTCTGCCGTTGGCGGAGCTGCCGCCGGTGCTGCTGCTGCACAACGAGGACGACCCCCGGTTTGTGCGCGGGTCGCGGGCGTTTCTGGCGGAGCTGCGGCGCCAGGGGCGTGACGTCGAGGGCGTGTTCTACGCGGATGGCGGTCATGGGTATGGGCTTCGCAGCACGAAGTCGGTGCGCGTGTGGGCGGACGACATGGTGGCGTGGTTCCGGCGCAAGGGCTTTCTGGGCTGAGTGTGCGGTCGAGTGACGGACGGAGGTTTAGGAACGATGAGAGGCAGAGGTCGGTGTGTGTGGCTGGCGCTGATGGCGCTGGGACTGGTGGCGCTGCCCGTCTGGGGCGCGGCTGGGCTGGCGGAGAGCTGGAGGCTGGCGCTGGAGCAGGCGCTGGGGGAGATGCGTGTGGCGGCGCGCACGCCGGGGCGTCTGCTGGGCGAGACGGGACGGCTGGGCAAGCATGTCGAGCCGGTCGCCCTGGACGTGGACGTGAGTGGGGTGCGGGAGCTGGTGCTGATCGCGGACGACGCGGGCGACGGCATCAACGGCGACCACTGCGTGTGGGCGTCGCCGACGCTGACGCGCACGGACGGCTCAAAGCTCTCGGCCGTCAAGGTGCGGGTGCTCTCCAGCGAGGTGCAGTGGAACCACCTGACGCTCAACCGCAACTACCGCGGCGAACCGCTCAAGCTCTGCGGCCAGGTCTATCCGGAGGGGTTCTGGGCGCACGCCAACAGCCTCATCCGACTCGATGCCGCAGGGCAGTTTGCGCGCTTCCGCGCGTTGGTCGGCACCGACGCCCGCGCCGACTCCCCCGAGAGCAAGGTCCATTTCGCCGTCTATGACGGTGTGCCGCTGTTCTGGACGCAGAAGCGCCTGTCGGTTCGTCTCAGCGCCCAGTTCAAGGCCTATGAGGCCGCGCTGCGCCAGGATCTTGGCGGCGGCGACGGCGGCCATGCCGCGCTTCTGGGCGGGTACGAGCGTCCGACGGCGGCGCTGTCGCGCGCCATCCGGGTGCGCTGTGGCCGTCTGGGCGGCGTGGAGGCGCCCTATCTGCGGCGGCTGGAGGCGCTGGAGGGGGACGCCGACGCGGCTCTGGGCGGGTATCTGGCGCTGTATGACGATTTGCTGGAGCTGGAGAAGGCGCATGGCGAGCTGACGGCGGTGATGGATCTGCTGGGGCGGACGCACCAGTGGGTGGGGCGCGTCACGGATGTGAGCGCGTATGACGCTCGCGTGCGCGAGGCGCAGGCGTTCTATCGCGAGCATCTGCAGCGGAAGGATGTGGACTGGCTGTCGTTCATGCGGCAGGTGAAGGCGCTGCGCCGCGAGATGCTGTTCCGGCATCCGCAGTTGGCGTTCCGCGATTTGCTCATCAACAAGGTTCCGCCGCCGACGTACAGCCACCAGTGCGACCAGTATCTGGGGCGCCGGAGCCGTCCGGGCGCGGGGCTGGTCGTGCTTCGCGACTGGAAGTCGCCGCGCCCGGAGGCGGTCGAGCTGCTGCGCGGGAAGCTGCCGGCGGGCGCCGTGACCCATCCTGACCTCTCCTATGATGGCCGCCGCATCCTCTTCTCGTACTGTGACCACACGCCGTCCAACCCGAATGACCGCCGTTTCCTCATCT
This sequence comes from uncultured Lentisphaeria bacterium, assembly GCA_945827525.1. Taxonomy (GTDB): domain Bacteria; phylum Verrucomicrobiota; class Lentisphaeria; order Oligosphaerales; family Oligosphaeraceae; genus CAAGGB01. Next base: position 4,281 of record CALZPA010000195.1, read on the forward strand.
GGGAGATTGGCGTGGACGGCTCGGGGCTGCGTCAGCTCACGGGCGGGCCGCAGGACAGCCTGACGCGCAGCGGAGGGCGCAGCACCGTCCTGGTCGAGGACTTCGACCCCTGCTATCTGCCCGATGGCGGCATCGCGTTCGTCTCGACGCGCTGCCAGAGCTTCGGGCGCTGCCATGGCGGCCGCTACACGCCCGCGTACTTCCTGTACCGCATGAACGGCGACGGCACGGGCATCCGGCCGCTGTCGCACGGCGAGGCGAACGAGTGGGATCCGAGCGTGCTGCCGGACGGCCGTCTCATCTACACCCGCTGGGACTACATCAACCGCCATGACACCATCTACCAGAGTCTGTGGACGATGCGTCCGGACGGCACGGGGACGGCGCACTTCTACGGCAACTACACGCGCAACCCGTGCATGAGTGCGGAGGCGATGGCCATTCCGGGCACGAACCGGGTCGTCTCGACGTCGATGGCGCACCACTCGTACACGGCGGGCTCCATCGTGGCCATCGACCCGACCAAGGGCGAGGACGGCCCGGAGCCGCTGACGCGCCTGACGCCGGAGGCCTGCTTCCCGGAGACGGAGGGCTGGCCGGAGACGCCGTTCGCCTCGCCGTACCCGGTCTCGGAGGACTTCACGTTTGCGGCTGTCTCCTACGAGCGTCTGGTCAGCGAGGGGCGCGTCCAGTCGGTCAACGCCTACCGCATTGTGCTCATCGACTCGCTGGGCGGACGCGAGGAGATTTACCGTGACCCGGAGATGTCGTGCTTCTCGCCGATACCGCTGCAGGCGCGTCCGGTGCCGCCGGCGCTCTGCTCGACGTTGGCGCCCGCGCCGGCGGACGGCACCCCCGACACCCGTCCGGGGCTGGTCTATCTGCAGAACGCCAACCTGAGCCGGACGCCTATCCGGACACCGGTGCGCGCGCTGCGGGTCAACTCCATCATCTGCCAGCCGACGGCGCGTGTGCCCTCGCGGAGCGTCGCGCAGAACGAGATCACCAAGCGGGTCGAGGGGACGGTGCCGGTGTCGGCGGACGGCTCGGCGACGTTCACGCTGCCGTCAGGTGTGCCGCTGCAACTGCAGGCGCTGGACGAGAACGGGATGGCGGTCATGACGATGCGCTCGTTCATCTATGTGCAGCCGGGCGAATTCCTGTCGTGCGTGGGATGCCATGAGAACCGTGCGCAGGCGGCGCCGCCGTCGGGGGTGAGCCTGGGGCGTCCGAGCGCGATTGAGCCCCAGCCGGGCGTCAGCGACGTCCCCGGCGGGTTCAGCTTCGTGCGGTCGGTGCAGCCGGTGCTGGATCGCTACTGCATCGACTGCCACGGGTTCGGCAAGGCGACCGCGAAGCTGGATCTGCGCGGCGTCATCCGGAGGCGCAGTCCGGCCTGGACGGACTTCTCGGAGTCGTACAAGGCGCTGACGGGGCGTCCGGGGCTGGTGAGGCTGCTGCAGCGCAACCAGGAGACGGGCACGAGCGAGGAGAAGGACTACTTCGCGCACGCGGGCCGTCTGGGACGGATGCTGCTGGCCGGGCACTGTCCCGCGCTGAAGGCGGACGAGGCGTCGTTCCGCGTCCTCATGACCTGGCTGGACGTCAACGTCCAGTACTTTGGCGACTACTCGTTCTCGCGTCTGGAGGGGCGCGGCATCGAGCCGGACGGCGAGCGCGCGCTGCGCGAGGCCATCGCGGCGCGCTTTGGGAAGGAGGTCGCCGGGCAGCCGTTCGACACGCTGGTCAACGTCGCGGCGCCGGAGCGCAGCCGCATTCTGCTCATGGCGCTGCCGGAGCGCGACGGCGGCTGGGGCAAGGTGAAGGAGGGCGCGTTCAGTGGCCGCGACGACCCGGCATGGCGTCGCCTGGAGGCACTGGTGCGCGGCAGTCTCAAGACACCGCCTCCTCCTCGTCCCGACGGCACCTGCGGTCTGCCGCAGTGCCAGTGCGGCTCGTGCTGGGTGCCTGGCGCGCAGGACCGCAACCGCACCGTCGCCAGCGGAAAGTGAGGCAGTCGACATGACGGATGACACGAGGAAGACGGGCCCGGCGGAGCCGGGCTGGGAACGGCCGCTGGCCGCGTTCTTCGCCGAGGGCGCGCCCATCCGCGCCGTGCTGAGCATGCCCGCCAGGAAGGACGCCGACTGCCGGCGGCTGGCCATCCGGCAGCTCGACCGGGGCGGATACCAGGCAGAGAGGCAGGTCGGCAAGCAGGCGTTCCACCAGAATCTGCGCGGCGTCGACGAGTGCCAGCGGCTCATCCGCGAGGCGCTCCGCGACGAATTCCGCCAGCTCAACGCCTGGAACGAGGCGGGTGAACTCTGCGTCAGCGTCGCGCCCGACGGGCGGGCGACGTGCAAGCGGAAGCGTCCTCGGGCGGGTGACGCGCCCGCGCCCGAGCCGCACAACCGCGAGCGTCGACGTCCGCTGCGCGAGGGCGAGGCGATACCGCCGCTGGTGGAGATGGGCGTCTTCACGCCGGAGGGCCGTCTGGTGCCCGCGATGGCGGACAAGTACCGGCAGATCTGCCGCTTCGTCGAGCTGGTCGCCGATGTGGTCGGCGAGGGGCCGCGCGACGGGCGTCCGTTCCGTGCGGTGGACTTCGGCTGCGGCAAGTCGTACCTGACATTCATCGTGTACCATTACCTGACGGTGGTGCGCGGGCTGTCGGTCGAGATGACGGGGCTGGACCTCAAGGCGGACGTCATCGCGCACTGCAACGAGGCGGCGCGCCGCTTCGGCTATGGCGGACTCCATTTCGAGACGGGCGATGTCAGCGGGTACGCCATGGCGACGCCGGCGGATCTGGTCATGACGCTCCATGCCTGCGACACCGCGACCGA
>CALZPA010000196.1 GCA_945827525.1 uncultured Lentisphaeria bacterium
CGGTGCGCGAAGAGCAGCATGGCGATGACGGCGAGCAGGGCCGTGAAAAGCGCGGTGTAGGCGGCTGACCAGGCGACGTAGGCCCAGGGGATGTCAATCTTGACGGCGAGGGCGTCGGCCATCCAGAAGAGCTGCCAGTTGGGGATGACGGCGTAGATGGCGGAGGCCAGGTAGGAGCCGCCGGTGGGGATGGGGACGAGGTAGGAGCCGCCGTCCGGGGTGCGCGGCGGCGCGAAGGAGCGGCGGAAGACATAGGCGTCGTAGGCGTCGTCGAGGTTCTGGGAGTCTGGCTTGCCGAAGGCCTGCGCCTCGTTGGCGATGCGGGTGACGGTCCAGCGGTTGGCCTTGTCGAAGAGGCTGTACTGGGCCATGAAGGTGATCTTGCCCTTGACGTCGTTGGGGTTGCGGCACCAGCCCTGCTGGTCCTCCCAGGCGGGGGCGGGGTCGTCGCCGAGGTCCTTGGGGAGGATGCCGGGCTCGTCGGCGGCCGTCCAGAGGATGAAGGCGTCCTCGCCGTCGAGGCGGACGGGCTTGTCCCACTTGTCCACGTCGAACTTCTCGGTGGGGGCGAAGCGGTAGTGGGCCATCCAGAGCGTCTCCTGCCCCTTGGGGACGGAGTCGCTCCAGGGCTCGCGGGCATGGCGTCCGACCAGGTAGTCGGAGAGCAGCCCCAGGACGAAGATGACGCAGCAGATGAGGAGGTTGGAGACGAGCCCGAAGCGGGTCGAGAGCGTGGTGGCCAGCGTACCCATGCAGATGAGCGAGAAGAGGATCAGCAGTATCGCCGGCAGGATGTGCCAGGCCAGACCATACGACTCCGTCTCCCCGTTGTACTTGAACTGCGCGAAGACGCCGACCAGCAGGATGGTCCCGATCAGCGAGAGGATGGTCACCATCGAGAACGAGGACTGGTAGACGTAGTTGGCGATGCCCGCGATGAGGAAGGACAGCAGGATGGCCGCTGCATACGCCGCCATGATCCAGCCGTCGAAGCGGAACTGGTCGGCCGCGATGCGCAGCGCGATGAGACCCGAGGCCGAGGTGATGAGCCAGAAGACCGTCAGAGCCGTCACAATGCCCAGTATCTTCCCCAGGATGAACGCATGGCGGTTGACCGGCTTCGAGAGCAGCAGCAGCGCCGTCCCGTTGTCAATCTCGCGCGAGACGGCGAACGAGGCCACCAGGATGGCCAGCGCCCAGCCGAACAGCATGATCGTCGCCAGCGCGCTGTCCGTCACCAGCTTCTCCTGCTCGCGGAAGACGAACATGCTGAAGATGGGGAAGAGGCCGATCATGCAGAGGACGGAGATCAGCACGAGTAGGTAGATGGGCTCGCGCAGGCATTCCTTGAAGGTGTTCTTGGCGATGGCGCAGATGGTGTTGAGCATGGTTCGTCTCCGCGGGGACAGGGAAAGGGACAGGGACGGCGGGGGCGGTCGCCGCCGGCGACGCGCGCCCACACTTGCGCGACGCACCGATTCAGGCTGGCCGAACCGGTGCGTCGCCGTTGGGCTGAGGGCAGGGCAGGGGGCGGTGCGGGACGGCGGCGGACAGCCGCCCGCTCACTCGTTGCTGCCGTGAAGGGCCTCGTCGGCCATCTTCAGGCGCTTGCGGTAGTCCAGGAAGTCCGTCTTCAGCTTCGGTTGGGACATCAGATCGCCCAGCGTGTGCGCGACAACCTCCATGTCCGCGTTCGGCAGCAGGATCACCGGGTACTTCTTCTGGGCGATGTCGACGAACTGGGCGGGAACGAAGTCGGAGCCGCCGAGGACGACGACGCGCCGGGGGTTGATGAGCGCGAGGATGCCGGAGAAGTTGTCGGCGGTCTCGGTCATGGGCTTGGTGCCGGAGGGCATGAAGAAGAGGCTGTGGTTGCCGTAGCCGTCGGGCGCGATGATGAGGATGGGCTGCTTGGTGCGGTACTGGGCGAGCTCGGCGATGAGGCGAGGCTCGCGGAAGTTGCCGGTGATGATGAGCGTCTCGGCGCGGGTGCGCCCCTCTCGGGAGAAGGGATTCATGCCGGCGGCGCGTGCCGTGACGGCGCAGAGCAGCAGGGTGAGGGTGCAGACGAGAGCTTTGATGCCGAGGAGTTTCATGGTCAGACGCTTTTCCTTAGTCGAGGTGGCTGTGGTGGCGGCGAGGCGAGGGCCGCTGGCGGGGCCGTCGCCGCCGCGGGGAACGGCTCCCGGGGCGGAACCTGGTCCGTCATCCCTGTAAATGACATACTATGTTGTGGCTTTGCCTAACTTTCAAATGCCACAGCGGGATTTTTTGCGCCCGCCAGGCGCGGACAGGTGCAAAAGTCCGCCCCAGGGTGTATTTTAATGGCACCGTCCCGGGCCGATGCCGGCCACAACCATGCGATCAACGATACAGGAAAGCGAGTCCACAGCATGTCAGAACTGAAGCCTTTGTTGACGATGAACGAACGACACCGCAAGCCGCAGGTCGGCATCTTCCTCAGCGGCAGCGGCACCAACGCCGAACGCGTCCTCGACTGCCTCGCGCACCTCGACGACCCGCCCGTCGCCGTCACCGCCCTCGTCACCGACGCGCCCGAGACCAGCCGCGCGCACGAGCTCGGACAGCGCTTCGGCATCCCCGTCGTCGCCTCCGACATCCGACGCTTCTACGAACAGCATGGCGAACGCCGGGTCTCCATCGCCACCCCGAGCGGACAGGAAGTCCGCCAGCTCTGGACCGACGGCCTCCGGCGCCTCATCGAGCCCTGCGAGTTCGACTTCGCCGTCTTCGCCGGCTTCGTCCCCCTCACCAACCTCACCGAGGACTTCCCCTGCCTCAACGTCCATCCCGGCGACCTCACCTACACGGAGAACGGCCGGCGCCTCCTCGTCGGACTCCACACCATCCCCATCGAGCGCGCCATCCTCGCCGGACTCGGCTACCTCCGCAGCAGCGTCATCATCGCCCAGGCCTACACCGGAAAGGGCGGCGAGATGGACAGCGGCCCCGTCCTCGGCGTCTCCGGACAGGTCCCCATCGACCTCCGGGGACACGCTCCCGAGGAGCTCCGAGACGCCTTCGCCCAACGGCCCGCGCAGCGCCCGAAGGGCGGCTACGCCGACGCCCTCGAACTCGTCGCCAAGGCCAACCAGGAGGCCCTCAAGATCCATGGCGACTGGGTCGTCCTCCCGCGCGTCGTCATGGACTACGCCGCCGGGCGCTACGCCCTCGACCAGGACGGACTCCTCCACTACCGCGACGGCGACGGCGACCGCTGGCTCCCCGTCGAGACCGTCGTCTACCAGGAGGACGGCGCCCGGCAGCCGCGCGTCAGATAGGCGCCGCCACGTCGGACTTGCCCGCCCCTCCCACCCGCTCCCCGCGTCGCCGTCAGGGGGCGGCAGGGCAGGGGGACGGAGGAGCCGGACGCACGGCAGGGCGGGCGCGGGGAATTCCCGCGCCCGCCCTGTGCGTGTCCGGCTGGTCAGGAGCCTGATGGCTGTCGGTCAGCCTGATGCAGCGTCACCAGTTGCCGGTGGTATACATCTCGAGGGGATGCTTTTCGGCGCGGCGGAGCGAGGAGACGTGCCCGTCCATCCAGCAGATATTGGACATGCTGTTGTGGCGCCAGTACTCGCCGATCTCGGACTCGGACGTGCGCTGCTTGATGCAGGCGAGGGTGTCGGCGGCGGCGTCGGTGTGGGAGAGCGTCTCCATGCGCTGCTCGAAGGTGTCGTGGCAGAAGATGGTCGTGGCGGGACGGGTGTACTGCGTCTCGCTCTTGCCCTCGATGCCGCCGAACAGACCATAGCTGGACAGCCGCGAGACGCTGGCGTCAACCTGGCTCCAGGTGTCCGGCTTCACCGCGCTTGGACAGGCGAACGTCTTCTTCTCGCCGATGTACGCATAGTAGAGGACGCCCCAGTAGTGCTTGTCGCGCTGCAGCTCGGCGTGCGTCGGCGCGTTCAGGTTGGCGATCCCCTCCCACGAGTAGGCGTTCAGCGCGCCGTCGCTCGCGCCGTTGCACTTGAAGTAGTTGAAGTGGCCGTTGTTGTCGTCCTGGTACTGCCTCATGCCGAGGCCAATCTGCTTGAGCTGGCTGACGCACGAGATGGCGCGCGCCTTCTCGCGGGCCTTCGACAGCGCCGGCAGCAGCATCGCCGCCAGGATGGCGATGATCGCGATGACGACGAGCAGCTCGATGAGGGTGAAGGTTCTTCTGGTGTTCATGTTTCCTTTTCTTCTCTGCTTGGGTTCCCTTTGCTGACACAGCCCAAGCGTCCCCCCTCACCCGAGAGGGCGGCGTCTGTCGGCTGTTGTCATTGACATTACTATACTTGTCCTGTTCTGTCAAGACAATGGCGGCCATGTGAGAAATGTTTGAGTTCTCCGTTAGCCTCCGGTACAGGCGCACTGCTCGTCTCTGGGTATCTTCGAGTGCGGTCCCGGCAGTCATGACACCGGGACATCGCATATTATACCAAAATTCCGAGGCAAACTCAAGGGCAGGCGCGGAAAAAACGCGCCGGAGCGTGTTTTTTCCCTGGCGACGGGTTGCAGGAGGTGGGAGGCAAGGCCATATTAGGAAATCTTGTTCTCTGTCTAGCCTTATCCGTTTCTTTTTCCCCAGCCAGAAGGAGAATCACGAATGTCACGCATGCTGTCCGTCCTGCTGCTCGCGCTTGCCTGCACCGCCGCCGCCCAGATGAGGGAGGTCGCGCCCTCCGCCTCGGAGGAGCCCGTCTTCAACCCCGGCATGGGCCTCTACCACCAGCACGCCCCCATCGGGCTCCCCGACGACCACTGGTCGCTCCAGGTCGCCAACATCGCCTACTTCCGCCTCGACTGGGCCAGCGTCAACCCCGAGGAGGGCGTCTACGACTTCGACGCCGTCATCGGCAAGCAGTACGAGCACTGGTATGTGCAGCGCGGACGGCGCATCGCCTTCCGCGTCATGAGCCAGAGCATGCACAGCCGGCGTCCCTTCTCCACTCCCGAGTTCGTCTTCCGCAAGGGAGTCCCCGGCGTCACGCATCGCAACCTCTACGGCGTCGAGCAGACCGACCCCGTGTTCTGGGACAGCCGCTACCTCGACGAGCAGGACCGCTTCCTCGAGGCACTCGGCAAGTGGTGCGCCCCGCGACGCGAGGGCATCGAGTTCATCGACCTCGGCGGCATCGGCGAATGGGGCGAGATGCACCTCCAGCGCTGGACGCCCCAGCAGCTCCGCGAAACCGGCTTCACGCATACACGCTATGTCCTCGCCTACCGGCGCATGATCGACTCCTACCGCCGACACCTCCCCGGCATCCGCCTCTTCCTCAACGTCGGCGGACAGAACAACCACACCATCAACGACTACGCCGCCCTCAACGGCATCCACTTCCGCCAGGACGGCCTCATGTCCAGCGGTGCCTCCTACAACTGCGGCGAGTGGCTCTACCGCCCCTACGCCGAGAAGGGCATCCTCTGCAACTACGAATTCCATGCGGATTACGCCGGGATGCAGCGCAGGGGCTGGTCGCTCCCCAAGACCATCGACATCGTCCTCACGCAGCCCATCTCCTACCTCAACACCAACCTCGGCATCTACGGCAAGGACACTGCACCCGAAGTCAGGGAGCAGCTCACGCGGGTCGCCCGCAAAATCGGCTACCGCCTCCGCCCCAAGACCGTCCGCTACTTCGCCGACGTGACCAACGGCGTCGCCAAGACGCTCCCCGTCACCTCCGTCTGGACCAACGACGGACTCGCCGCGCCCCCCCTCTCCGCCGCCCTCCGCTGGAGCCTCCACGACGCCTCCGGCAAGGCCGTCTGCGACACCCTCTCCTTCCCGCGGCAGCCCACCACCGCCTGGAAGCCCGGCGCCGACGTCGCCGTCGTCTCCGACCTCGAGCTCCCCGCCGACCTTCCCGAGGGAACCTACCGGCTCAAGCTCCGGATGTGCCTCCCCGAAGACGACCAGACCATCCAGCTCGCCCTCGATGGACGCGACGCCGACGGACGCCACGACATCGGCGAGGTCACCGTCCGCAAACCCACGCGCCCGCTCCCCGAAACCATCCTCCACAGCGCCTTCAGCTCCCCCGACGACCTCTGGCAGCCCACCATCGACTCCTTCCGCGCCGAGCTCGCGCCCGGACTCGGCCCCGACGGCTCCTCCTGCATGCGCCTCTCCGGCGCCATGCGCCAGAACGCCTGGAACTTCGTCCATCGCGCGCTCGCGGCCGACTGGCGTCCCTGGTCGATGTACCGGCTCTCGGCCTTGGTCAACGTCCGCACCCTCAGCCCCATGCCCAAGCACGGCTGCTACCTGAAGTTCGGCATCAACGACCAGAACGGCAAATGGCTCAGCAACGTCACTGGCGGCTCCTACGATCTCGGCAAGGGCGGCTGGCAGCGCCTGGAGGTCATCATGCGCACCGATGACCAGCCCGTCACCATCTCCGCCGCCCTCGAGACCGCCAGCTTCAGCCTCCGACTCGACGACATCGACATCCTCGTCGCCGATGTCCGCCTCGAGCTCATCGCCGAGCCGTGACCGCCATGCGACAGGACGCCAGGAACATGGACGGCGCCCAGCCCGTCGGGACGCCTGGGCCAGGCGACCGCGACAGCGACAACGCCTCTCGCCGCCGTGCCGACGATGTTCCCTCCGAGGAGCGTGAGCTGATGGAGGGCATTCGTGAGGCGGTCGTCACCCGAATGCCGTTCGGCAAGTACGGCCCCGCCGCTTTCCCGCCCTACGGACTCCCCCTCTGTGACCTCCCCTACGAGTACCTGACCTGGTTCGAGCGCAAGGGCGGCTTCCCCGCCGGACGCCTCGGCGACCTCATGCGCCTGGTCATGCAGATTAAGCGCGACGGCGCCGAGGGCGTCTTCGACCAGCTCCGCGCCCCGGGCTCCCGCCCCTCCCTGCGCCGCCCCCGCCGCCTCAGCGTCCGCTTCGACGACCCGGAGTGAGACGCTGCCGCCAAGCGTAGCGAGGCGGCAACAAGCCCCGGAGGGGCGACCCCTGATTAGCCGGGGGCGAAGCGCCGCGCAGCGGCGCGAACCCCCGGAACGCAGACCCGAGGACTTGAGCCCTGGAGGGGCGACCCTAGCCGCGAAGCGGCGTTCCGTGATTAGCCCATGATTGGGCTGGA
>CALZPA010000197.1 GCA_945827525.1 uncultured Lentisphaeria bacterium
GGAGCTGGTCGACGTCGATGGCGCGGAGTGAGGAGGCGAGGTTGTCGAGTCGTCGTTGTGCGGCGGCTTCGAAGGCGTGTCGGCAGGCGTGGCTGGCGGTGTCGAAGAGGATGATTTCGCCGGTTTCGGGGTCTTGGATGGAGAGGAGTCCGACGTTTGGGAGGTGTCGTTCGGCGGGGTCGGCGATGGTGATGGCGATGACGTCGTGTCGTCGTGCGAAGGCGGCGAGTTTGCGTTCGTAGCCGTGGTCCTGGAAGTCGGAGAGGATGAAGACGGTGGCCCGTCGTCGGAGGATGCGTCCGAGGTTGTCGAGAGCGTTGGTGATGGAGGTCTGTGTGCCCTGTGGCTGGAAGGCGAGGATGTCTCGGACGATGCGGAGGGCGCCGGCGGAGCCCTTGAGTGGTGGGATGACGTGTTCGAGGTGGTCGGTGAAGATGGCGAGTCCGACCTTGTCGTTGGACTTGGCGGCGGAGAGCGCGAGCATGGCGGTGAGTTCGGCGGCGAGGTCGTTCTTGGAGCGTTCGGCGGTGCCGAAGGCGCCGGAGGCGGAGAGGTCGACGGCGAAGAGGATGGTTCGTTCGCGCTCTTCGCGGAAGCGTTTGACGAAGGGTCGTCCCTGTCGTGCGGTGACGTTCCAGTCGAGGGACTTGACGTCGTCGCCGGGCTGGTATTCGCGGACTTCCTCGAATTCCATGCCGGTTCCCCGGAAGGCGCTGGTGTAGTCGCCGGCGATGAGGCTGTCGACTGCGCGTCGGGTATGGAGCTGGATGAGGCGGACTTTTCTGGCCAGTTCGGAGGGTGTCATGGGACTCGGACGCTGTCGAGGATTTTCTGGACGATGTGGTCAGGTGAGATGTCCTCGGCCTCGGCCTCGTAGGTGACGGCGACGCGGTGACGGAGGATGTCCATGGCGACGGCCTTGACGTCGTTTGGGGTGGTGTAGTTGCGCTGCTGCATGAGGGCGTTGGCGCGTGCGGCGAGCGCGAGCATGATGGTGGCTCTGGGTGAGGCACCGAAGCGGATGAGCGGGGCGAGGTCGTCGAGTCCGCAGGCGGCGGGGTCACGGGTGGCGGCGACGAGGTCGACGATGTACTCCTGGACCTTGTCCTCGATGAGGACGTCATCGAGGAGGAGTCGGAGCTGCCTGAGTTCGTCGGGGGAGAGGACGGGGGTGATGTCGCTGGCGGGGTGGACTTGGGCCATGCGTCGGAGGATGAGGAGTTCGTCCTGTCGGGAGGGGTAGGAGACGATGAGCTTGAACATGAAGCGGTCGATCTGTGCTTCGGGGAGGGGGTAGGTTCCCTCCTGGTCGACGGGGTTCTGGGTGGCGAGGACGAGGAAGGGGTCAGGGAGCTGGAAGGTGTCGTCGCCGATGGTGACCTGGCGTTCCTGCATGGCCTCGAGGAGGGCGCTCTGGACTTTGGCGGGGGCGCGGTTGATTTCGTCGGCGAGGACGACGTTGGCGAAGATGGGGCCTTTCCGGGTGGTGAAGTCGCCGGTGCGCGGCTGGTAGATCATGGTTCCGACGACGTCGGCGGGGAGGAGGTCGGGAGTGAACTGGATGCGGTGGAAGGAGGCGGAGAAGGCTCGTGCGAGGCAGGTGACGGTGAGGGTCTTGGCGAGTCCGGGGAGTCCCTCGATGAGGACATGGTGGTTGCAGAGGAGGGCGAGGATGAGCTTGCGGATGAGATCCTGCTGTCCGACGACGACTCGTCCCATCTCGTACTGTATCTTGTCGAGCTGGCTGGCTGCTTGCTTGATGTCTGTCATGGGGTGGGGGTAGGTGCGTGTTGGGTTGGGGGAGTGGGCGGAGAGGCGAAAAGGTAATAGACGCCTATGGGTTGCGGTTGTTCCCGTGTGTGGGGGGGCGTCAGAGGGTTTCGCGGGTGTGGGCGGAGGCGATGTTGGAGCGTGGGCCGGTCTGTCCGGAGGGGTAGACGGGCTGGATGGCGTAGGCGTAGCGGTGGTGTTCGCGGAGTCCGCGGTCCTGGAAGCTGACGACTCGGTAGGGGCCTGGCTGAACGGAGGCGATGGGCTGTGCGTCGGAGAGCTGGTCAGGCGATTCGGCCCGGAAGACGAGGTAGTGGTCTGGGGTGGGGTTCTGGACTTGTCCCCAGAGGAGGTAGATGTGTCCGGGGTCTTCGCCGGAGGCGGCGCAGAGGTTGGCGATGAGTCCGGAGTAGGGAGCGCCGTGGGGTGCGGCGAGGGGTTCGGGCTGGCGTTCGGGGAGATGGATGGTGGTGGGGTTGAGCCTCCAGGTGGCGAAGTTGGCGGCGGCGGTGGCGTCGGCGGGGCGTTCGTCGGGGGTGCAGGGTGTGGCGGTGATGGTGGGGAGGAGGTCGGAGGAGAAGTTTGGGGAGGTGGGTGTGGAGCCGTCGGGGCTGTAGAGTCTGGCGACGAGTCCGTTGCCGTCGTCGGCGCGCTTGAGGGTGAGGATGCGTGTGCCGTCGGCGTTGAGGAAGGAGCACTGGTCTTCGGGGAGGGAGCCCTGCTGTTTGGGGATGACGGTGGAGAAGACGGGGTTGGCGAAGCGTTCGGCGAGCTGTGGGATGCCGGCCTGGCGGTGGTTTCCCTCATAGGAGACGATGGCGTAGCGGAGTGAGAAGTGGAGGTGCTGTCCGCCGCCGGGGATGTGCATCTGGACCCAGTCGTTGGCGAAGTAGCTGTAGATGGCGGAGCCTGAGCCGGGGTTTCCGGCGTCGGTCTTGTCGGGATGGATGTGGTCGAATTCGAAGAGCTGGGTGTCGTCGGTGAGGAGTGCGATGCCGAAGTCGTCGTTTTCGGCGCAGAGCCATTCGCGGGCGGCCATGTAGGTGTCGGTGCCGTGTGCGGTGACGGATTTGGCGTATTCGGCGACGGTGCCGTTGAGGTGGACGAGTCGTCGTGGGGAGTTGGGGACGTTGAAGGGGAAGGCGTAGTAGGCGAAGCGGCGGTATCGGCTGGTGTTGACGAGGGCTCGGAAGTGGCTGATGGTGTTGGTGATGTCGATGCGTCGCTCGTAGGCGGGGAGCTGGACGGTCTGGGTGAAGTCGGCTCCGGTGGTGTCGTCGTGGAAGGCGGCGGTGACGGTGGTCATGATGTCGGAGATGGCGACGGTGAAGGTGGCGTCGGGCCAGGAGTGGAAGGAGGCGTGGTTGTCCTGGGTGTAGGCGCACTGGTTGGCGTGGAAGGGGGCGTTGGTGTCGAGGAGTTCGCGTTTGAGCCTGCGGTCGACGATGCTGGCGATGGAGCCGTCGCGGGCGAAGGTGAGGCGGTAGAAGTCGTTTTGGACGGTGGGAGGCTCGGTGGGGGTGGAGACGCTGGTGGGGCAGGGGAGAAAGTCGGTCTGGATGAGGGTTCGGTAGCCCAGGGGTGGGAGTTCGGCGATGGTGGCGTAGCGGTCGTTGACGGTGATGAGCTCGTAGCGTCGCTGGGCGGTGGGGTTGAAGGCGACGAGGGTGTTGAACTGCGCGGGGATGTGTGAGACGATGGCGGAGATGGCGCGTGAGGTTTCGTCGGAGGCGGTTTTGGCGGCGAGCCGGATCCAGTCTCGGTGCTGCATCCAGGTTTCGTAGACGCGCTGTCCCTGGTATCCGGAGGCGCCGTAGGAGTGTTCGTCGTTCCAGAGGAGGGCGTCCCAGGCGCGCTGGAAGTCGGTGGTGGGGTACTGGTAGTCGTCGGGTGCGACGAGAGCGGCGACGGCGGCGAATTTTTCGGCGGTGGGGAGGGAGCGGTCGGCGTCGTATTTGGGGATGAGGGTGTCGGCGACGGCGGTTGCGAGCTGGTACCAGCCGCCGGTGATGTCGCCGGTGAGGACGGGGATGTGGTCGGCGAAGCGATTTCGGATGTCGTCGAAGGGGGTGTCTGGGTTTCCGAGGGTACGGATTTGTGGCCAGGCGTAGGTGGCGTTCCAGTCGCGGATGCAGTTGGTGAGGTCGAGTGAGGGTGGCTGGTCGTCCTGGTAGCAGGGCATGAGCCAGAGGTCGTAGGGGTATTTCTGCTCGAAGAGTGGGAGGAACTGTGCGATGCGCCGTTCCATGAGGGCGAGCTGCTGTGGGGAGGGCTTGGAGTTGGGTGAGAGTCCGAGTCTCCAGGCGCCGGAGGCGTACTGGGTGGCGGCCCAGACGAGGAGTCGCCGTGAGCTGTCGTGGGAGGGTTGCCAGAAGAAGAGCATGGGGAGTGCGGAGTCGTAGCGGACGTCGATGCGGGAGCCGCCGCCTGCGGCGTCGGGGTTCCAGATGGCGCCTGGGATGTCGTCGTTGCGTTTCCAGATGGTCGAGGGGAGTGGGTTCCACTGGTTGGGAGCGAAGATGACGTTCTGGAAGCCGGCGTCGGCGAGGGGCTGGATGATGGCCATGCTCATGCCGTTGTTGTCGATCATGGACATGGTTCTGGCGGCGTGTCCGTGGAGCTGCCGGTCGAGTCGTGCGCGGTGGGTTGTGGCGCGGCAGAGCTCCTCGAGTCCGAAGGTCTGGGTGACGTTACCGGCGATGCCGCAGCAGATGCCGAGGTCGCCGTTGGCGACGGGGCCGTCGAGGAGGTTCTGGGCGGCCTGTGGGCCGCGGTCGTCGGCGTAGTTGTTCCAGAACCAGGTTCCCTCGCAGGTGAAGCGGTAGCGGTCGTTGGGGTTTCGGTCGGCGGTCTGTCGGATGAGTTCGGCGGCCTGGTCGAGGAAGCGTGAGGCGTTGTGCCGCTGGATGTACTGGGAGTTGTGGAGTCCGATGTCGGTGTGGGCCGAGATCATGATGTGGAAGGTGGTGTGGCGTGGGGCAGGCCAGTCCTGTGTGGTCTCGTCGAGGAGGTTTCCGTCGTGGTCATGGAGGAGCCAGCGGAGGTTGCGGAGGGTCTTTGGCGGCGGAGGGAGGAGGATGGTGGCGGTGGAGGAGCCGGCGTTGAGGGTGAGGGGTGTGGGAGGGAGGAGCTGGGTGTCGCCGTCGAGGATGGTGAGGGTGGCGTGGGTGGGGCGGGCGAGGGTGGCGGTGATGTCGAGGCGCTGGAGTCCGCCGTCGCGGGTGATGATGGAGAGGGGGGTGATGTCCATGATGGGGGCTGTGGGGAGGGGGTGTTGACAGGTGAATGGCATCTGCTTACTTTAGCCTGTGAATGGCGGAATTCACCTGAATTCAGGTACGGATGAAGAGCTGTTGGGCGGTATCGAGGAAGACGGAGCGGTTGCCTTGGCGGAAGCGTCGGTAGTCGATGGGGGAGCAGTTGTGGAGTTTGTGGAAGATCCGCGAGAAGTAGTTGCTGTCGGGGTAGCCGCATTGGGCGGCGATTTCGGCGATGGTGAGGGTGGGGTTGCTGAGGAGGTTGCGTGCGGTGGCCATGCGTCGGTTCTGGAGGTAGCGTTGCGGGGAGCAGTTGAAGCGCTGGTTGAAGAGTCTGCGGAGCTGGGGGATGCTGATGCCGGCGAGGTGTGCGAGTGCGGTGAGATGGAGCGGCTCGCGGAGGTGTGCGTCGAGGTGCAGGAGGGCGCGTGCGAGTGCGGGGTGTTCGGCGCTGCGTTCGCGTTCGCGCTGCTCATGGAGCTGGAGGGCCTTGAGGAGTGGGGGGAGATAGATGGCGCAGAGGTCGTACTGGCTATTGCTGTTCAGGTAGCAGAGCTCGTCGAAGAGGTAGGCGAGGATGGGGCGTGTGGTGAGGTCGATGAGGCGCGGAGTCGGGTCGAAGCGGGCGTCGGGGTCGAAGAAGACGATGAACGAGTTGAGGGTGCTGTCGGTGAGGAGGCGCTGGTCGTGTCGCGTCTCGGGGGGGACGACGAGGATGTGGTCGGCGGGGACGGTCCAGGGGGTCTTGTCGACGGTGATGGCGCAGGTGCCCTCGGTGACGAGGATGAGTTCGGTGCCGGGGTGGGTGTGGAAGACGACGGTGGCGTTGGGCTTGTTGGGCCAGCCCTGGGAGAAGGTCGGCTGTCGTGATTCGGATGAGGTTTCCATGCGGTCAAGGCTCCTGGTGGCTGAAGGTGCTGGCGCATACTATAATCCCCATGATTGATTTGTGCTAGAGATTGATTGTATTGTATAGGCCTAACTTGTTGACTGTTAGCTTGATGTAGATAGATTAAGGCGATAGGCATCTGTGATTTGTTTCAGGTGCTGACTTCACAGTTTGTCTGACCGAGAACCACCCCAGCAAAAGGAGAGCCGAGTATGCTGTCTGCCGCTAGACCGAGACATTCCTTCACGTTGATTGAGTTGCTGGTCGTCATAGCCATCATCGCGATTCTGGCGGCGATGCTGCTGCCGGCGCTGTCGAAGGCGCGCGAGAAGGCACGGGCGATTTCCTGCACGTCGAGCCTGAAGCAGATCATGACCGGGTGGGAGATGTACCTGAACGACAACGAGGACACGTATCCGCCACTGCAGGACGGTAGCGGCCTGTATGGGGCGCTCGAATACTATGACAATGGCAAGCTGCAGAAGGCGGGCAATGGCTCCTGCGGCTTCTACCAGCCGTTCGTGGCCGAGTATGTGGGCGACAACAAGACGTTCATGTGCGCCACGACGTCGGAGTCCAGCAAGCGTGACCAGTTCGCCTACGACTACGGCATCGCCTACAATACCTTCGTCAACACGACGACCTGGTCGGCCAAGCCGAAGCGCCGTACCAATCTCAAGGAGGGATGCAGCTACTCCGACTCGCCCTCCGAGTGCGGCATCATCGCCGACGGGCACAGCAATGGCGGCTGGCCCGGGTGGATCTTCAAGGACACGCCCAACAAGGTGCGCGTCAAGCACAACCTGATGTGCAACATCGGCTATGCGGACGGCCATGCTGCCGCCGTCAAGGCGACCGCCCTCAAAGCCTCAGGCAAGACCTTCGGCTTCGACACATTCAACGAAGGCAAATTCAACGGCGAATGAGCCGCTATAGTCCACAAAAGACGCAAAATAAGCAAAAAAGAGATGTCCACAAAAAGGCGCAAAATAAGCAAAAGATAGTCTACAGAAAAGGGGCACAAGGAGGGTAGTGGGGGGGAAAGAGAGGCGGCGAGGCGCGGAGGACCGTTGGTGTGGTCGTTCCGCGCCTCGCCGTGTGTGGTGTGTGGTTTCCCCGTCCCAGCCAGTTGAGGGGGTGGGGCGGGGCGAGTATGTGTGTGGTGGGGGGGTCAGCAGGAGAT
>CALZPA010000198.1 GCA_945827525.1 uncultured Lentisphaeria bacterium
GCTCTGGGCTTGGCCTGCGTCTCCTTGTCCTCTGACTTGTCCGTGGCCTCGGACACGCCCTTGTCCTTGGCCTTCGGCTTGGCCTTGGTCTTTGGCGACTCGCCGCTGGGCTGCGCGGGCTGGAGCACCGCGGCCAGCGCCTGCTCAAGACGGCTCCGCTCCTCGTCGCTCACCTCGCCGGGCTCCTCGTCCTCGGAGAAGTCGCCGTCCTCGAAGCCTTCGGAAAGGGCGTCCTCGTCCTGGTCGCCGTCGAGCAGGTCGTCGTCGAAGGAGCGGCGGTCGTTCTCATCAGGGATGTAGTCGCCCGGGTCGTCACCGGGGAAGTCGGGCGTCAGCTGCGCGTGCCCCTCGCGGCGCATCCGGTCGGAGGCGAGCTGCATCATCTCCTGCAGCGGTTCGTAGGACTTGACCGTGAGGATCTTGATGTGGGAGTACTGGTCGACCTTGACGGTTCCCTCGAACCGCACGTCGATGTCGTCCTCCGTGAAGGGCATGAGCCGGCGCGCCATCTTGCGGTTGCTGATGACGTACTCCTCGCCCTCCTTGGTGTAGACCGCGACGAGGTCGTTGCCCGTCTCCGGGTCCTCGTACAGGTCCAGCTTGCCAATGATGGTCACATCGTCGAGTTCTGAATTCTGGTTCATCATGTCGTCTGGTGAAGCAAAGCGTGTCTGGCTCGTTTTAAGGTGATGGTTCTCCTCAATGGACGCGTTCTCGCAGGCCGGACGGACCCGTGAGGGAGCCTCGCCGGCCATTGCGGTCACATACAGTAAATAGCCCCCGTGATATTTCAACCACACGCACCGATAAAACCCGATTTTCACCGAAAAAAGCTAATTCGCCATTGCGCTGACAGGTCGCGCCGCTATATTATCCCGTTCTTGCCTTCAGCCCGCGCGGCGGGTTCTCCCCCTCAGCAGCACCACAACCTCCAGGAGCAGCGGTACAGCCTATGTCCAGGTTCAGCATTGGCGTAATGGTCGATTCATTCAGGCTTCCGGTCGCGGAGGGCGTCCGCAAGGCCCGCGAAGTCGGGGCCGACGGCCTGCAGGTCTATGTGGTCGACGGCGAGATGGCCGTCGAACGGCTCTCCGCACAGGCACGGCGCGACTTCCTCAGCCTCGTCCGCGACCAGGGGCTCACCATCTCCGCACTCTGCGGCGACCTCGGCGGACACGGCTTCCAGCTCCCCCACGAGAACGAACGGAAAATCGCCAAGTCCAAGGCCATCGTCGACCTCGCCAACGACCTGGAGACCGCCGTCGTCACCACCCACATCGGCGTCATCCCCGAAGACCATGACGCGCCCGCCTACCGGAACCAGCTCGCCGTCTGCCGCGAGCTCGGACGCTACGCCGCCGACCACGGCGTCACCTTCGCCATCGAGACCGGCCCCGAGCCCGCACAGCGGCTCCGGGACTTCCTCGACCGCCTCGACACCCCCGGCATCGGCGTCAACTACGACCCCGCCAACCTCGTCATGGTCCAGAACGACGACCCCGTGCGGGGCGTCCGCACCCTCGCGCCCTACATCGTCCACACCCACGCCAAGGACGGTGTCCAGTACCGCCCCTGCGACCCCGTCAAGGTCTACGACGCCTTCGCCGAGGGCGGCGTCGAGGGACTCAACATCGGGGAGCTCTTCAACGAGCTCCCCCTCGGCCAGGGCGCCGTCGACTGGACACGCTACCTCGACGAGCTCCAGGCCTGCGGGTACCACGGCTTCCTCACCGTCGAGCGCGAGGTAGGTGCCTGCCCCGAGGACGACATCCGCGCCGCCGTCCGCTTCCTCCGCGAACGCCTCTGAAGCCGTCCCCACCCCGCAGGACACGCATAGGAAGATGAAAACGCCAACCATGATGAAACGACTCTGCCTCCTGACTCTCGCCGCCGCCATGCTCGCCCTCCTCCCCGCCTGCTCGCGCAGCGGCGGCGGACAGCCCGACACCATCCGCATGACCTACAACGTCTTCTTCCCCAGCTCGCACGCCGCCGCCAGGCTCGCGCGCGAATGGGCCGCCGAAATCGGACGCCGCACCCAGGGGCGCGTCGTCATCGACGTCTACGCCGGCAGCGTCCTCAGCAACGACTCCGAGAACTTCAACTGCGTCGTCTTCGGCGCCACCGACCTCGGCATGAGCTGCTTCGCCTACAACCGGGGCCTCTTCCCGCTCATCGAGTGCCTCGACCTCCCGCACGGCTACCGCGACGGCGTCCAGGCCACCAACGTCGCCAACGCCTTCATCCGCCACTTCCAGCCCAAGGAGCTCGCCGAGGTCGAGCTCATGTACGTCCACGCCCACGGCCCCGGCGTCCTCGCCGCCAAGAAGCACGTCCAGCGACACGACGACGTCCTCGGGCTGCGCCTCCGCGGCACCGGCGTCACCGCCCTCGCCATCCGCGCCATGGGCGCCAGCGCCGTCGGACTCAGCCAGGGCGAGACCTACGAGGCCCTCCGCAAGGGCGTCGTCGAGGGAACCCTCTGCCCCATCGAGACGCTCTGCGGCTGGAGACAGGGCGAGGTCATCGAGCACGTCACCAAAATCCCCGCCGTCGGCTACACCACCTCCATGTTCGTCGCCATGAACCGTGACCGCTGGAACAGCCTCCCACCCGACATCCAGCAGGTCTTCCGCGACGTCAACCAGGAGTGGATCGCACGCCACGGACAGACCTGGGACGACATGGACCGCGAGGGCGAGGCCTTCGTCCTCTCGCTCGGAAAGACCGTCGAGACCATGCAGCCCGACGAGAACGAGAAGGTCGCCCAGGCCATGAGGCCGCTCCTCGTCTCCTGGGCCGAACAGGCCGAGGCCAGGGGACTCCCCGGAAAGGAGGCCGTCGCCACTGTCGCGCGACTCATCGCCGAGGACAACGCCAGACGCCCCTGAACACCCCCATCAAGCAAAGGAAAGCGAACGAACATGTCTGAGACCTATCGCCGAAGTGTGGCGCTGCTGGTCAGGGTGATGGCGGGCATCGCCGCCATCGGCGTCCTGACCATGATTGCCGCCACGTGCCTTGACATCATCATGCGGCAGGCGGGGCGCCCCCTGCTCGGCGTCGTCGACATCGTCCAGGTCGCCGCCTTCGTCAGCGGCATCTGCGCCCTTCCCTACACGACCGCCGTCAAGGGCCATGTCGCCGTCGAGTTCTTCTTCCAGCGCCTGCCCGTGGCGTGGCGTCCCTGGGTGGACGGCCTCATGCGCCTGCTGGTGGCGCTGATGTTCGCGTTCCTCGCCTGGCGCAGCTGGCTCTACGGCACCTATATGCAGGAGCATGGCATCGGCACCATGACGCTGAAGCTGCCGATGTTCTGGGTCATGCGCCTGATGTCGTTCTCGTTTGCGGTCACGGTTCTGGTCAAGATGCAGCACGTCCTGCATCCTGGAAAGGAGATGATGAAAGGATGAGCCTCCTGGGATTGGGTATCTGCGGCTGTGTGCTGCTGTTGTCGCTGCTGGCCTTGAGCATGCCGGTGGGCTTCGCGATGGCCTTGACGGGACTGCTGGGCTACGCCCTGGCGACGGGAAGCCTCACCGGCGCCGGGCATATGCTGATGAGCGCCTGCACCGAGACGTTCTCCAAATATGACCTCAGCGTCATCCCCCTGTTCATCTTCATGGGGCAGATCGTGTTCCACGCCGGCATCAGCCGACGCCTCTACGACGTCGCCTACCGCTGGATTGGGCGTCTGCCCGGCGGGCTGGCCATGGCCACCGTCTGGGCCTGCGCCGCGTTCGGCGCCATCTGCGGCTCCGGCCCGGCCACGGCCGCCACCATGGCCGCCGTCTCCCTGCCCGAGATGCGCCGCCGCAACTACGGCATGACCCTGGCCACCGGCACCGTCGCCGCCGCCGGCAGCCTCGGCATGCTCATCCCACCCAGCGTCGTCTTCATCGTCTATGGCGTCATGACCAAGGTCTCCCCCGCCAAGCTCTTCATGGCCGGCGTCGTCCCCGGACTCCTCATCGCCCTCATCTTCTGCCTCTACATCGGCATCGTCTGCTGGAGAAACCCCGACATCGGCCCGGCCGGCGAATCCTTCACCTGGAGACAGCGGCTCGCCTCGCTGGCCGGCGTCGTCGAGTCGCTGGCCATCTTCCTCGTCGTCATGGGCGGCATGTTCATCGGCTGGTTCACCCCCACCGAGGCCGCCGCCATCGGCGCCGGAGCAAGCCTCATCGCCGCCGCCGCACGACGCGCGCTCACCGTCGCCGTCCTCCGCCGCGCCCTCCTCGAGACGCTTCAGATGTCCTGCATGGTCCTCATCGTCATCGCCGGGGCCACCATGTTCGGGCGCTTCCTCGGCATCACCAACCTGCCCTCCTCCCTGGCCATGGCGCTCACCTCCATGCAGCTTCCCGAGCTGCTCACCGTCGCCGTCATCCTGCTCTGCTTTATCCTGGGCAGCTGCATCATCGACGCGCTCGCGCTGGTCATGCTCACCATCCCCATTCTCCTGCCCGTCGTCCAGCGCCTCACCTGGGCCGGCTCCCGCGAGAACGCCCTCATCTGGTTCGGCGTGCTCACCGTCATGGTCGTCCAGATGGGCGTCATCACCCCACCCGTGGGCGTCAACGTCTACGTCGTCTCCGGCATCGCGCGCGACATGCCACTCCAGCGCATCTTCCGCGGCGCCCTCCCCTACGTCTGGCTCCTCCTCCTCGCCACCCTCATCACCCTGCTCTGCCCCAACATCGCCCTCTGGCTCCCCACGTTCATGAAAAGCTGGTCCTGACCGCGAAAATTCGTCTTCCGACACTTTCATTTTCGCCACGAGGACGTACCTTTATCCACAGGACAGCCCCACGGCGCCTGCCGCCACACACCTGACCGCACGCACGACGAGAGACAGACAACCCCAGCAGGAGGAGAGACCAGACATGCTCAGCCCACAGACTCCTTTGTCACGCATCCTGTACTGCACCGACTTCTCCGACAACGCCTACGCCGCCTTCGACCAGGCCGTCGCCATCGCCTCCGCCTGGCCCGGCTGCGAGCTCACGCTGCTCCATGTCCTCCCCGAGCCGGACGCGCAGTTCTGGAAAACCTACATCTATGAGGTCGGAGACGTCGACGAAAAGGCCAAGGCCGCCCTCGACCAGGCCATCGACCGCGACTACCGACCCAAAGTCCCCGCCGGCGTCACCCTCAAGACCGCCTTCCGCATCGGCAAGCCAGCCTCGCAGGCCCTCGAACTCGCCCAGGAGCTGAAGGCGCAGCTCATCGTCGTCGGCAGAAGCGGCGCCGGCTCCATCAGCAATCTCCTCTTCGGCTCCGTCGCCGCCAAGATCGTCCAGAAGGCAGCCTGCCCTGTCCTCGTCATCCCCATGCCTGACAAGGGCTGACAGCCAGAGACAGGACCGCAACCCCCACCTCCACACACACACCACCCGCCAACCCGCCCATCTCGCACCAGGGAGACACGAACACCATGACCGAAAATCTCGAGCAGACTCTCAAGGAACTCATCGTCGAACGACTCTTCCTCGACATCGCGCCCAACGACATCGAGACCGAGGCTCCTCTCGCCGACTACGGCGTCGACTCCTTCCTTCTTCTTGAGCTCATCGTCGCCATCGAGGAGACCTTCGGCGTCAAATTCGCCCAGAGCGACATCAAGGCCGACGTCCTCAAGTCCGTCGCCACCCTCGCCACCCTCGTCCGCTCCAAGCAGTGAGCCAGAGGCGGCCACGCGCCCCACTCCCCCATCCACTCCAGGAGACTGTAGCCATATGAAGACCACCGCCCTTCGTATCCACGGCAAGATGGACCTCCGTCTGGAGTCCTTCGAGCTGCCACCCTGCGGTGACGACGGCATCATCGCCGAAGTCATCAGCGACTCCATCTGCATGTCCAGCTACAAGGCCGCCAAGGCCGGCCCCGACCACAAGCGCGTCCCCAACGACTGCGACAGAAACCCCACCATCCTCGGACACGAATTCTCCGGACGCATCCTCGAGGTCGGCGCCAAGTGGGCCGACCAGTTCCAGCCCGGCGACCTCTTCGGCATCCAGCCCGCCATCAACTACCATGGCTCCATGGACTCCCCCGGATACTCCTTCGCCACCATCGGCGGCGACGCCACCTACGTCCGCATCCCCTCCTGCGTCATGGAGGTCGGCTGCCTCCTCAAATACACCGGCGACGCCTTCTTCAAGGCCAGCCTCAGCGAACCCATGAGCTGCATCATCGGCGCCTGCCACGCCCAGTACCACACCCACCCCGGCTCCTACCACCACGACATGGGCATCGTCCAGGGCGGCGCCTGCGCCTGCCTCGCCAGCGCCGGCCCCATGGGACTCGGACTCATCGACTACCTCGTCCACGGCCCGCGCAGACCACGGCTCCTCGTCGTCACCGACATCGACGACGCACGCCTCAGCCGCGCCGCCTCCATCCTCACTCCCGAAAACGCCGCCCAGAACGGCGTCCGGCTCGTCTATCTCAACACCCGCGAAAACGCCGTCGAACGACTCCAGGCCCTCACCGACGGCAAGGGCTACGACGACGTCTTCGTCATGGCGCCCGTCGCACCCGTCGTCGAGCAGGGCGACGCCATCCTCGGCCAGGACGGCTGCCTCAACTTCTTCGCCGGCCCCACCGACACCGCCTTCACCGCCCGCTTCAACTTCTACAACGTCCACTACGCCTCCACCCACATCGTCGGCACCAGCGGCGGCTCCACCGACGACATCAAGGAGGCTCTCCAGCTCATGAGCGACGGCGCCATCAACCCCGCCATGATGATCACCCACATCGGCGGACTCAACGCCGCCGCCGACACCACCCTCCACCTCCCCGAAATCAAGGGCGGCAAGAAACTCATCTACACCCACTGCGACTTCCCCCTCACCGCCATCGACGACTTCGACGCCGCCGCCAAGGACAACCCCGTCTTCGCCGAGCTCGCCGACGCCTGCCGACGCCACAACGGACTCTGGAACGCCGAGGCCGAACGCATCGTCCTCGAAAAAATGCCCAAGCTGAACTGAGCCTCGCGCCAGTCCCCCCAACAGCACGCGCGTCGCCCGCCAGACAGTCCTGTCTGGCGGGCGACGCGCGTTCTGCTTCCCCTCCC
>CALZPA010000199.1 GCA_945827525.1 uncultured Lentisphaeria bacterium
TAGAATCTCTAGAATCTCTGGAGCCTCTAGAAACTCTAGAATCTCTAGAATCTCTAGAGGCTCTAGAAGCTCTAGAGCTTCTAGAATTTCAGCGGTATTCGACGGTGAAGAGGTGTGCCTGGTCGGTGGGGGAGCCCCAGGTCTGCTCGACGGTGAGTCGGATGGCGGTGGTGGTGACGGTGGGCCAGGCGGCGCGGAGGAGGCGGCAGTGGAGGTTGTCCTGGTGGAGGAGGGTATGCCAGGCGTCGTCGGGCGTCTGGGTTTCGATGCGGATGGCCTTGGGGAGTCGTGAGGGGAGTTGCTTGCGGTCGGGGAGTGCTTCGAGCTTGCGCATGCGCTTGTCCTGGAAGTCGAGGAGGGAGTCGAAGACGAGTCGGCAGTTGGAGATGGAGACGGGCTGAGGCCAGGTGTAGAGGATGTGCTGTCCGGGCGTGAGCCAGGCGCCGTGTTCGGTGTTGTCGAGGTTACGGTCGATGGCGGTCTGGAGAGTTGGGAAGCTGGAGTGTGCGGTCTGGGTGATGGCGGAGACGGGGCGGGTGAGTCCGGGGAGGAAGACGTCGTCCTCCATGAGGGTGAGCTGGAGTTCGGTGAGGTGGTGTCGGTAGATGTCGCGTGGGGAGCAGTGGTGGCGGGTGGCGAGAGCGGCGGCGGTTCCGACGGCCTGTCCCATGAGGGCGCAGGTGGCCATGACGCGGGTGGCGCTCATGGCGATATGGGTGCAGGAGATGTTTCGTCCGGCGAACCAGAGATTGTCGATGTTCCGGGAGTAGAGGGCGCGGTAGGGGATGCCGAAGGGTGAGGGCGGGGTATGGTGTTCGCTGAGGTTGCCCAGTTTCATGAAGGCGTCGGGGTGGTGGTCGTCGATGGTCCAGCCTCCGTAGCAGACGGTGTCGTGGAAGTGTCCGCCGGACATGAGGTCGTGCTGGTTGAGGAGGATGTCTCCGAGGAAGCGCCTGCTTTCGCGTTTGCCTGGGAGTGAGCCCATCCAGTCGAGGTCATAGTGTCGGCAGCGTCCGTCGGGGTGGTTTTTCATGTAGTCCCAGATGCCGTAGGCCATGCGTTTGAGCTCGCGCTGGATGAGTCCGGCGTCGTGGATGACGTCGAGGTTGCCGCCGAATTCGATCCACCAGAAGTTGTTGTTGTCGGGGTGTGGGTTGACGTAGGAGAGGTTGGGCTGGCGGAGCTGTGGGGTGAGTTCGCGTTTGGCGAAGAAGTCGTCGTCGTAGCGGTGAGCCCAGGGTGGGGGGAGGAATGGGTGATGGGCGTCGGTCTTGCGGAGCTGGAGGAGGATGGAGTTTCCCATGGTGCGGCGGTCGCCGCCGCCGGTCTGGAGGAAGTCCTCGTGGAATTCGCGTGGGTCTTCGCGTCCGTGTCGGCAGTCGGCGCCGGAGAGGTGGAGGATGCCGTCGCCGGAGCAGTCGGCGAAGCGCTGGGCGGCGATGCGGTAGTGTCGGTATTCGTTGGCGTTCCAGGCGGTGACGGCGGTGATGTGTGGGCCGTCGGTGGAGACGGCGTGGACGGAGGTGTTGAGGAGGAGGGTGAGGTTGGGTTCCTGGATGGCGAGTGAGAGGAGGATGTCGTCCCAGAGGGTGTAGCGCATCAGGGGGTTGTGGTAGATGTTGTTGAGCTGGATTTCCTCGAGGAGTCCTGTTTCCTTGCGGTCCTTGCCGTGGGCGCCGCAGATGCCCATGCGGATTTCGCTGGAGGCGTTGCCGCCGAGGACGGGACGGTCCTGGACGAGGATGACGGTGGTGCCGTGTCGGGCGGCGGCGACGGCGGCGCAGAGACCGGCGAGTCCGCCGCCGACGACGGCGAAGTCGGCCTCGAGGTGCGTGACGGGAGTCTGTCTGGTGGTTTCCATGCGCGTGGGTGTTCCTGCGAAGTTGTTGGTTAGGGAAAGTCCGTGGGTTCACCATTATGCGAAAGGTGACGCACGGCATTGGCGTGGAGGCTTGATTTTGTGGGCTAGGGGATTATTATAGTTGTTTTTGTGTGAAGTTCGAGGAGCGGGTGGTGTGAGGGGTGCAGAGAAAAGCGTCGACGAGGAAGCAGGTGTCTGTGGGGATGAAGCTGAAGTGCTGTGTGACGGTGGCGGGTTCGGACTCGGGTGGCGGTGCGGGGATACAGGCTGACCTGAAGGTGTTTTCGGCGTTTGGGGTTTATGGGGCGAGTGTGGTGACGGCGGTGACGGCGCAGAACACGCTGGGCGTCCGTGCGGTGGAGGAGGTGTCGCCGGGGATGGTGGGGGCGCAGCTGAGAGCGGTTCTGGAGGATTTGGGGGCGGATGCGGTGAAGGTTGGGATGGTGTCGTCGGCGGGTGCGATTGAGGCGATAGCGTCGGCGCTGGAGAGCCTGTCTCACGGGCCGGTGGTGCTGGATCCGCTGATGGTGTCAAAGAATGGGGTGCGTCTGCTGCGTGAGGAGGCGCAGTCGGCGCTGGTGGGGCGGCTGTTTCCGCTGGCGCGTCTGGTGACGCCGAATGTGCCGGAGGCGGAGTGTCTGGCGGGGATGCGGATTGCGAGCCGCGAGGACATGGTGTGCGCGTCGGAGGCGCTTTTGGGTTTGGGGGCTCAGGCGGTGCTGGTGAAGGGGGGGCATCTGGGGGGGGAGTCGTCGGACGATTTGCTGAACGACGGTGGGCGTCTGCATTGGCTTAGTGGTGAGCGTCTGGAGGCTCGTCACACGCATGGGACGGGGTGTACGCTGTCGTCGGCGATAGCGGCGCAGTTGGCCTTGGGGATGCCGTTGCCGGTGGCTTGCGCGTCGGCGAAGGCGTATGTGCGACGCGCGATGTCGTCGGGGCTGTCGCTGGGAGGGGGCTGTGGGCCGCTGCATCATTTTGTTGACTGGTATGGTGGGAAAAACGGGGGAGCCGATTAGAAAGTCTGCTGCTGCTGGTCTATGGGTTCATGCCGACCACAGAAGGTCATGGGGATCATGGTGAGCGGGAGGGTCGGCGTTCAGCGAACGGAAGCCAACAGCAAGGCAGGACATAACCAATGGAAATGAAGAAACACGTGACGGCAATCTTGATGGTGTTGTGGCTGGGTGTCTCCGGTGTTCTGGCTGGGGCGCCTGAGCGTCTGGCGGTGATGTCGGATGCGTCTATGGATCGTCTGGTGACGGACGAGGGGGTGCAGCCGTCGGGGAGTGCCTACTGGGTGGAGCGCAGTCAGGCGCTGAGTCAGGGGAATGAGTATCTTGACCGCTATTTGCGAAGGCGTGGTCTGACGCAGGTGCGCGACTTGCGGATGGAGGTCAGCGGGATACAGTGTCGGCTGAAGGACACGAGCAGCTATGGTCACACGAGCTATTCGCTGGTGTATTCGGTGCAGGTTCGTGCGCAG
Source organism: uncultured Lentisphaeria bacterium (assembly GCA_945827525.1). Lineage (GTDB taxonomy): Bacteria > Verrucomicrobiota > Lentisphaeria > Oligosphaerales > Oligosphaeraceae > CAAGGB01. The sequence goes on from CALZPA010000199.1 coordinate 3,348, forward strand.
CTGGGGCAGGCGAAGCTATGGGATGGGGAGGTGTCGGTGAAGGTCTTGAGTCCGTCGGGGGAGCCACGGATCACGGAGGAGCTGCGGTTGCGTCTGGTGAAGCTGGGGGTGAATGAGGTTGTGCGCGCGGTGGCGAGAAGGAGCGGCCGATGAGCAGTGGAAGTGACAGGTTGTGGTCACGGAGGGCTCGTGCGGTGTGTGTGTCGCTGGTGCTGGTCGTGTGCGGCATTGGCGTTGGCGCAGTCCGGGCGGAGCAGCCGTCCGAGGAGGTGCTGGAGCGTGTCCGTGCGTGTCTGGCGCAGTCGTATGAGGACGAGTACGAGCGTCAGGATTGGCTGAAGTACTTGTCAGGCGGTCGTCAGAAGCGTCTGTCGGACGGCAGTCGTGAGTATGTGGTGTTTGGCGATTCGGTGGAGTATGATCAGGTTCAGGTCTGCGTGTGGCTGCCGCAGGCGGACGCGGCTGTGGGCGAGTTGCTGGCGCAGGGGCACTTTCGCGGGCTGCTGGCGTCCTCGTCGTTGGGGCATGGGCTGCGCATGAGCAGGGTTGCGATGCGCGGCATTGAGTATGCGAAGCTGGCGAACGAGCTGTGCAAGGTTCCCGTTCCGCATTTGCGGATGGAGATGGGGCTGACGGTTCCGGTTCGGGAGCTGGACTGTGGTGCTCGGGGTGCGCTGTATGTGGCGTGTGTGAGCCACGATGAGCTGCGGGAGTCGCTGATGGTGGAGCCGTTCAGCCTGTCGGATCCGGTCATTCGCCAGGTGAGCCGTCTGTTTCTGAAGCGTCTGCTGCTGGAGGAGCTGACTGGTCGTCGTGTCTGGCCGAAGACGTTGGTGGAGATGGTCAGGGACTTTTGGCGCGGTGATGCGGAGCGTCTGCTACTGCTGACGTCTGGGATGGGTGTGGGTGCGTGGGAGCTGGAGGCGTTTCGGTATGCGGCGTGCCGGAGCTGGCAGGAACGCTGGCCGGAGCTGGAGCCGGTGGTTGGCCTGAGTCGGGAGGAGCTGGCGGCGGAGATGTGCCGTGCGGAGGGGAAGCTGCGTGTGGTGTGGCTGAAGGTGGACGGGTCGGTGCGCGCGCTGCTGACCAAAAAGTGGCCGGAGCTGGCGGAGTGGAGGCTGTAAGGCGGGGCGGAGGCGGCTGCGGGCCAGGAGAACGGAGCAATCATCAGTCAGAGTGAGGAACAGAGACAATGGCATGGGTGACTCGTCTGAGCATTTTGGAGGGCGTGAAGCGTGGCGACAATCCGTCGTGGGAGGAGTTCTACCGGATTTACCGTCCGCTGGTGTGGCTGCGCGGCTCGGACTACGGTCTGAGCGAGCAGGAGCAGGCGGACTTGCTGTCGGACGTGATGAAGGCGTTCTTCGATGCGCAGAGGACGTTCCAGTACCGTCCGGAGAAGGGTCGTTTCCGGGACTATTTCCGGGAGATCATCCGGAATCAGATTTTTCTGATTCTGCGTCGTCGCGGGAAGGCGGCGGGTCAGGTGGAGCTGACGGAGGCGCCGGAGCCGATGGACGAGAACGACGAGCAGTCGCGTCGTCGGCACGAGGACGACGAGTGGCAGGCGCTGCTGTTTCGTCGGGCGCTGGAGGAGGTGCAGGCGACGATGCCGCCGCGTCAGGTTCAGGCGTTCATGCTGTGCAAGATGCAGGGTCAGAAGCCGACTGAGGTGTCGAAGCTGCAGGGCGTGAGTCTGGCGACGGTGTACAACGACTGCAACGCGGTGTTCGAGCGTCTGCGCCTGCTGGTGCGGGAGCTGGAGGAGTGCGAAGGATAGGTTTTAGGCAGAGAGGAGCTGGCAGGAAGAATGGGACAGCAGCATCTTGAGGAGATTGAGCTGGAGAGCTACCTGGATGGGCAGTTGTCGTGGCTGTCGCGCCGTCGGGTTCAGGGGCATGTGGAGTCGTGCGAGTCGTGTCGTGCGCGTCTGGAGGCGCTGCGGGCGCGGCGTGGGTATCTGGAGCGGATGCGGGTGCAGCTGGAGCGTCTGGAGCAGGCGGATGACCAGGCCATGCGGACAGGATTGAGGGGTGAGGGCTGAGTTTCATGGAAGGGCCTGAGCATCAGGAGAAGACGACGATGATGGAGCCGGGCACTGCGGGAGTCGCGGGCGTCGTGGGTGCCATAGCCCGTGAGCTGCAGGTGACTCTGGTGCAGTTGTGCGGCAGCGGCGCGTATGGTCAGGTCTGGCTGGTGGTGGACGACAGCGGCTGGCGTCGGGCGCTGAAGGTGGTGAATCTGGCGGGGAACGCCCAGGAGGTGAACCGTGAGGTCCGCGGTGTGCGCGAGGTCTGCCATCGCATGAACAGCGAGCACTGTCTGCCGATCATCTACACCTATGGCTGGTATTCGGCCGAGCGGGGCTGCCGTCAGGGCGGATGCGCCGACGAGTCGTCGCCGGGTCAGGGGAGCGGTTTGGAGCCGCGGAGCCATTTCTGGTATCTGATGCAGTTGGCGGATGATGCGGGGGAGGCGCAGGGGTATCAGGCGGACACGCTGGCGCTGCGTCTGAAGCGCGACGGGGTGATGGACAGCTGGGAGCTGAAGCCGATCATCGAGGAGGTGCTGGCGTGCGTCGAGGCGCTGCACCGTCATGATCTGGTGCATCGCGACATCAAGCCGGGGAATGTGCTGTTTCTGAATGGCCGTGCGACGCTGGGTGACATTGGCCTGGTGGAGGACGCCTCGGAGGTGAGTCTGGCGGGCACGCCGAACTACGTTCCGAACGAGCTGATACGGCATGGGCGTCAGGAGCCCATCGATGGCCGGATGCAGGATCTGTTTGCGGTGGGCTGTCTGATACGCGATCTGCTGGGGGTGTATCGGACACAGCGCCGCGGGCAATCGTATATATTGCCGCGGGGGCGCGTGGCGCGGCGTCTGAACGCGCTGATGCTGAAGGCGTGTTCGGATGATCCGGCGGAGCGCTACCGCGAGGTGGCGCTGTTCCGCCGTGATTTTCTGCGCTGCTATGGTTGGCGTGAGGGTGGGCACCGGATGGTGTCCACGCATCCGATGCTGGTGGCGTTTGGGGTGTCGGGCGTGTCGGCGCTGGTGATGGTGGGTCTGGGCGGCGCGGTGCTGTGGCAGCGTTCCGAGCCGGTGGCGGCGGCCTCGTCGGTGGCCGTGTCCGCGTCTCCGAATGAGGCGTCGGGTGGGGGCGACTGGTACGCGGAGCTGTCGCGGACGCGTCTGGTGCGCGACTATGTGTTTGTCGATGCGCTGCCCCAGGGGATGAAGGTGACGATGACGCCTGCGGCGGGCGGCATCGGCTACTGTGACCAGGGGCGTCTGTGTCTGGTTCGCGGCTCGAAGTCGGTGTCCTCCTGTGTGATGACGGTGGAGCTGGAGCGCGCGCCGAGCAGCTTTGAGATGGTGTGGCTGGCGAGCGGCACGTTCCGGCAGGTGCGCGAGACGGCCTCGGTGCTGTCCGGCGGGGAGGTGTCCGGCGCGGTGACGCTGCATCTTGCGGACGGCTCGTTCCGTTCGTCGCCTCCGGGGACGGCGGAGGTGCCTGCGTCCGACGGCGGCTTTGTGGGCATTCACCGTCTGGTGTGCGTGAATGGCAGTCTGATTGTCTCGGTGGACGGGATGCCCATTGCGACGCAGAGGCTAAGCCGTCTGCCGCGCGATGGCTGGAGTGGGCTGCGGCTGTCGTTCGAGGTCGAGGGGGCAGGCGAAATCCAGCTGTCCTCCATGAGGCTGTTCGAATTTGTGGAGTAGTCCGCAAAAG
>CALZPA010000200.1 GCA_945827525.1 uncultured Lentisphaeria bacterium
GTCCCGACGGCGTCCTCGCCGTCGGGCGGAAAACCGCATTGGAGCGTCCGAAAAGCCCAGCGCCCCGAAGCGAAGCGAGGGGCGCCTGTCCCGACGGCGTCCTCGCCGTCGGGCGGAAGAGCGCCTGTCCCGACTTTTGGGAGCGTTCGCTAGATATGGTCGAGGGGTGTCCAGAAGAGGGGGAGTGGGAAGAGGAGTCGGAGGGTGTTGCGGATGGCGATGGAGGCGTTGTTGAGGGGTGGAGGGAAGGGGCCGAAGAGGAGTCGTGCCATCTCGGCTCGGGAGATGGTGACGTCGGCGGGGGCGAGGGTGGGGGTGATGGCGAAGGTGGTGGTGTCGGCGTCGAGTCGTGCGGCCATGCCGTCGTGGCAGCCGATGGTGAGGGAGCCCATCCAGCCGTCGAGGCGCTGTCGGAGGAGGGGGAGGAAGGCGTTGAGGGTGCCGGCGAGGTCGTTGATGCGGCACATGCCGGCGGAGGTGACCTGGTATCCGGTGGCGTAGGAGAGGAACATGGCCTCGGTCTTGCCGGAGAGTTCGACGGGTGGGAGGGCGACGGACCAGTTGCCGCTCTTGAGGAGGAAGCGGAGGATGCGCTCGAGGGCGTCGGTGTCGCCGGCGTACTCGACGATGTGGTTGCCGCGGTCGATGGTCAGGTAGGCGTCGTCGCCGTCGAGGTAGGTGACGATATTGGGGCGGTTGAGGACGGCCTGGCAGAATTCGAGTGTGGGTCGTTCGGCGCCGAGGGAGCGCTGGGTGTAGAGTCGGAGGATGAGGGCGGCGTCGGCGTCGTTGCCGTTGTAGGTGCGGAGGTCGCAGCTGGCGAGTGGTGGCGGGAGTCCGTCGGCGGTGCGTCTCATGCTGGCGGAGAGGGAGAGCGTGCGCTGGCTTCCGGCGTATTCCCAGCCGTAGTTGCCGTAGCGGAGGCGGTCGCCGCCGAGGAGTGAGATGAGGTCGCCCATGGCGGTCATGTCGGCGACGCAGCGCTGGAGGAGGGCGGACATGCAGCCGGACTTGCGGTAGGGATGCCAGCAGTGGACGTTGCCGATGCCGCCGCTGGGCAGGATGACGTCGGGGCCGAGGCGGAGGCGCTGCGGGATGATTTCGATGCCGGCGGCCAGCTTGCCGTCGACGAAGGCGAGGCGCCAATGGGACATGCGCTCCTCGTCGGGGCCGATGACGTCGGGATAGAGGGGCTCGAAGCGCGGGTGGGCGGGATTGCGCTCACGGAAGCTCTGGACAACCTGCTCCATCAGTTGCGGATAGTCTTCGGGGCGACCTTGGCGGATCTCCATCATGGTGGTCTCCTGTTAGTTACATTGAGCTTGTCCACAAAATACACAAAACAAACGGACACAAACGGACACAAACGAAAACACAAGAAAGCAGACGCGAAAACGGCGCACGAGGCGTTGGCGGGCTTGTCTGGCGGAGCGTTCGAAGCGGTCAATGGCTGACCAAGACGGCGGTTGCTTTTTGCCCGACGGCGGGGACGCCGTCGGGACAGGCGCCCCTCCGCGTCGCAGCGGGGCGCGGGCGTTTTCCGTCCGACGGCGGAAATTAGGGGCGTTGGTCGGGGGCCTGGTCGGTTTTGAAGTCGGGTTTGGCGAGGAGTGCGGCGATGGTGTCGGAGGCGAAGCCGCGGGTGGCGAGGAAGCGGGCCAGGCTCTGGCGTTTGAGGGGGAGCGGACGGCTGGTCTGGCGCAGGAGCGAGCGCCATTTCTGGTGTGCGGCGCGGAGGGCGCGTTCGGTCTCCGGGTCATCGGAGGTGTCCCAGTGGTCGTCGAGGGTTTGCCGGACGAGTTCGGGTGCGAGTCCGTGGCGGATGAGCTTCTGCTGGGCGCGTCGGCGGCCAATGGGGGAGGAGGCCTTGAGGGCGTCGCACGCGGTGTGCGCGAAGTCGGCGTCGTCGAGGAGTCCGACCTGGAGGAAGTCGGCGATGACGGTCTCGATGAGCTCGGGGGCGAAGATGCGTCGGCTGAGGAGCTTGCGTCGGAGTTCGGCGACGGAGTGCGGTCTGCCTTCAAGGAGCTTGAGTGCCTTTTCGCGGCAGGCTTCGAGGGGTGGCAGGTCGTCGTCGGGCATGGTGGAGGGCGGGTGGTGCGGGGGATGGTAAAAAGGCGCTTCCCCCGTCGGGAGGGCTGAGGGAAGCGCCAGGCTGGTTGGGACGTGTTCCGTTTCGTTCCGATCAGTTCAGTGAGTTGAGGATGGCGGTGGCCTCCTGCTGGATTTGCTTGAGGTGCGCTTCGGAGACGAGGCTTTCGGCGTAGACCTTGGAGATGTTCTCGGTGCCGGAGGGTCTGACGGCGAACCAGCCGCGTTCGGTGACGACCTTGAGTCCGCCGATGGGGGCGTTGTTGCCGGGGGCGTTGGTGAGCTTGGCGGTGATGGGGTCGCCGGCGAGGGTGGTGGCGGCGATGGCGTCGGGGTTGAGCTTGAGGAGCGCGGCCTTCTGCTCGGGGGAGGCGGGGGAGTCGATGCGCTGATAGTAGGAGCGTCCGTACTGGGCGACGATGTCCTCGTAGTGCTGGGCGGGGTCCTTGCCGGTGGCGGCGGTGATTTCGGCGGCGAGGAGGGCGAGGATGAAGCCGTCCTTGTCGGTGGTCCAGGTGGTTCCGTCGAGTCGGAGGAAGGAGGCGCCGGCGGACTCCTCGCCGCCGAAGCCGAGCCAGTGCTGGGAGAGTCCGGGGACGAACCACTTGAAGCCGACGGGGACTTCGTGGAGCTGTCGGCCGATGCCGCTGGCGACCTTGTCGATGAGGCTGGAGGAGACGGCGGTCTTGCCGACCTTGGCGTCGGCGGGCCAGTTCCTGCGGGTCTGGAAGAGGTAGCGGATGGCGACGGCGAGGTAGTGGTTGGGGTTCATGAGTCCGGCGGAGGGCGCGACGATGCCGTGGCGGTCGAAGTCGGGGTCGTTGGCGACGGCGATGTCGAAGTCCTTGCGGAGTCGGATGAGTCCGGCCATGGCGTAGGGCGAGGAGCAGTCCATGCGGATTTTGCCGTCGTGGTCGAAGCGCATGAAGCCGAAGGTGGGGTTGGGGGCGCTGTTGTAGATGGTGAGGTCGAGGCCGTAGGTCTCGGCGATGGGGCGCCAGAAGTGGAGTCCGGCGCCGCCGAGGGCGTCGGCGGCGATGCGGAGTCCGGCTTTGCGGATGACATCGAAGTCGATGATGTTGCGGAGGTCGTCGACGTAGGGGGTGACGTAGTCGTGTTCCTGGATGCAGTCGGCCTTGAGTGCCTGCTGGAGGGGGATGCGCTTGACGTCGCGGTTATGGTTTTCGAGGAGCTGGTTGGCGCGTTTGGCGATGGCTCCGGTGGCGTCGGTGTCGGCGGGGCCGCCGTGGGTGGGGTTGTACTTGAAGCCGCCGTCGGTGGGCGGGTTGTGGGAGGGTGTGATGACGATGCCGTCGGCGAGGTCGTCGGAGCGTCCGCGGTTGTAGGTGATGATGGCGTGTGAGATGACGGGGGTGGGGGTGTATTCGCCGCCCTTGGCGATGCGGGTGAGGACGCCGTTGGCGGCGAGGACTTCGATGGCGGTGCGGTGGGCGGGCTCGGAGAGGGCGTGTGTGTCCATGCCGAGGAAGAGTGGGCCAGTGATGTTGGCGCTGGCGCGGTACTCGACGATGGCCTGGGTGATGGCGGCGATGTGGTCGTCGTTGAAGCTGTTGTTGAGGGAGGTGCCGCGGTGTCCGGAGGTGCCGAAGGAGACGCGCTGGGTGGGTTCGGCGGGGTCGGGTCTGCCGGTGTAGTACTGGGCGATGAGGGCGGGGATGTTGACGAGCGCGTCCTGCGGGACCTCTTTTCCGGCTAGTTCGTGAGCCATGGTGGTGGGTTCCTAAGAAGATATGGGGGGATGGATGGGGGAGTGGGGGAGCGTCAGGCCTGCGGCTCGTCCTTGGTGGCGGTGGCGTAGGTGGCGTCGGGGTTGGCGACGGCGCAGACGGCGGAGACGGGGCGCTCGAAGTCGGCGAAGACGCCGCCATGGAGGATGAAGTCGCAGGCCTGCTCGGCGGTTGTGGCGGAGAAGCCGTTGTCGACCTGGACGATGGAGGGCTCGTTGCGCTCGTAGGTGGAGACGTAGAACGCCTGTCCGGGCTGGAGGTCGAATTCGCGGACGAGGAGGGCGTCGCGGCGGACGATGGCGAGCCAGCCCTTGCTGCCGTCGGGCGTGGTGATGCCGGTGATGCGCGGGGTGTCGAGGGAGTCGTGCTCGAAGTCCATGGCGAGCATGACGGAGGCGAGGGCGTCGCGGGGGATCATGCCGGACTGGAGCTTTTCGGCGACGGGGTCGGTGTGGGAGCCGTTGGAGACGACGGCGAAGTCGCGTGCGGTACGGAAGCAGTTGTAGGCGATGTAGGGGTTCTTGTGGATGTCGCCCTCGAAGCCGGGCTTGGGGACGATGGCGATGGCGTTGGGCAGCACCTTGGCCTGGCGGTTGGGGAAGGAGCGGGAGGAGACGCGGTACAGGGCGGCTCCGCGACCGTCGGTGGTGCGGGCGATGGCGACGATACGGCCTACATACATGATGACATTCCTTTGCTTGTGGGGTTCTGGGTTAGCCTGGTCAGGAAACGTGTTCTTTCTGGAGAAAAGTGTGTGCGCCTCGCCGTCGGGCAACGTGTGGCCTTCTGCGCCCCCGCGTGGCGGGGGCGCCTGTCCCGACCGGCGGGCAGGGGATCAGCGGCTGAGGACGAGGAGAATGGCGATGAGTTCGGCGGCGAAGAGGCAGAGGATGCCGAGGCAGAGCAGCAGATGATTGAGCAGGATGGGGCGCCGGCTGCCGGACGTTGCGTCGCCGTCGTCGGGCGGCTGCTGGGCGAGGAGCTGGCGGTAGCGGAGGTGGCTGCCGATGGCGGCGAACAGGGGAAGGGCGACGGCGACGGCGAGGATGATGGCGCCACGAAGGCAATGGACGGCGAAGAAGAGGCCGGCGTTGGTGAGGATGAAGGCCATCGAGAGCTCGTTGAAGGGCGTCCAGTCGGCGTCGGAGGGGAGCTGGCGATGGAGTCGCGGACGGCGCAGGCAGGCGACGGCGATGCAGGCGAGTCCGGCGACGGCGGCGGCCGCGAGGAGGGGAATGAGCAGATGGAGGCTAATCATCATGGAACGTGTCGGGAGCTGCTGGACAAGGGCGTCGAGGTGTCTTATCCATAATATAGCCTATTATTTTGGGGACGTTGAGGCGGTGCAGTCCAAAAACGTCACGTTCTGTCGTGTGTGCGGTGGGGTGTGTCAGGCGTTCACTGGAGCCAGGGGAAGGGGGTTAGGGTGAGGTTGGGGTGTTTGGCGAGGAAGTTCTCGACGGCCTGTCTCGTGGAGAGGTTGAGCTGGGTGGTGTTGGCCTGGGGCTGTGCGAGGATGGCGCGGAGTGCGGTGAAGCGTCCGGAGCCGGCGGCGGCGTGGGCGTTGAAGGCGACGAGGAGTCGTTGGGCATTGGTGGTGTCGGGAGGGAGTGTACCCGTCTTGCCGAGTCCGGTGAGGGTTGCTTGTCCAGTGGCGGGGTTGAGGGTGGCGGTGGCGCCGTAGATGCCGTTGAAGCTGTAGTGTCGGCGCCATTTGAGCTGCTCGTTGAGGATGGTCTGGATGTCGTCGAGGGTGAGGGTGGCGGTGACGATGGCGTTGTCGTAGGGGAGGAGTCGGTGGAGGTCGTGTCCGTGGAGCTTTCCGGCGGGGAGTTCGTGGTTGGAGAGTTTGCCGTGGAAGACGACGGCGGCGCCGGTGGCCTGGGCGATGGCGGTGGCGATGAGTTCGGAGGTGGCGCAGGAGGTTCCGGGGATGCCGCGTGAGGGGATGGCCTGGGCGAGGGAGGCGACGAGGAGGCGCTGGCGCTCGTGCTGTTCCTGGCGGATGAAGGGCAGGAGGGCCTGTTCGAGTTCGGGGTCGTGTGGGGTGTTGCGGGGGACGGGGAGGAGCTGTGAGGTGACGCTGACGACGCGGTGGGCGTCGGTGTCGATGGTGAGGGTGGCGTGGGCGACGGCGTTGGCGTGTGGGGGAGGCTGGAGGTACCAGGTGCGGTGTCCGATGGTGGTTCCTGGAAAGTCGCGGTGGGTGTGTGCGCCGAGGACGAGGGCGATTTCGGGGAAGCGGCTGGCGATGTCCTCGATGTCGTTGACGCCACGGGTGTCGGTGTTGGGTACCCAGCCCTGGTGTGCGGCGAGGATGATGGCGTCGGGCTGGTGGGTGCGGATGTCGGCGAGGAGCTTGGGGAGGAGGGTTCGGTGGTTGTGGATGGTGAGGGACTGGGCGTCGGCGGGGAGGAGCCAGTTGCGCATATAGGAGCTGGTGAGGCCGATGACCGCGATTTTGAGGCCGTTGCGGGTGAGGAGCGTCCAGGGTCTGAAGGGGGGCTGTCCGCGGACGGTGAGGTTGGCGCAGAGGGCGATGTCGCTGGTCTGGCGCATGAAGTCGAGGAACGTGTCGATGCCGTAGTCGAACTCGTGGTTTCCGGGGACCCAGACATCGTAGCCGAGGAGCTTGAGGGGGAGGAGTCCGACCTGGCCTCGGGAGAGGGTTGCGGCGATGGTGCCCTGGGTGGTGTCGCCGCAGTCGATGAGGAGCGTCCGGTCAGGGCTGAGACGCTCGCGGGCCTGGCGGATGACCGTGGCGGCGGCCAGCAGGCCGCCCGTCCCATGGGTGGTCGGACGAAGCTGTGTGTGGACGTCCGCCGTCTGCAGAATGTGGATGTCGCGCAGCTCGGCGGTCAGGGTCAGCGCAAACGCCAACAGCAGAAATGGCAGCAGACGGGGGATCATGGCAGTCCGTGATTGAGTCGATTGAGTCGAGGCGGCAAGAAGGCACCGCGGAAGAAGCCTGGGGCAATGAGCCCTATGGGAGCAATGAGCCCTATGAGCCCTATGGGGAAAAACACACAAAACAAAACAAGACGAGAGCAAACCCGCCGAGCGAAGCGAGGCGGAAAGAAAGCCGCGAAGCGGCGACCCCTGATTAGCCGGGGGTGAAGCGCCGCGCAGCGGTGCGAACCCCCGGAATGGCCGCCGCCCGCGCCAGCGGCGCGACCCCCCCGGAAGGGGCGGCGACCGCGCAGAAGCCCCGGAGGGGCGTCCCTAGCCGCG
>CALZPA010000201.1 GCA_945827525.1 uncultured Lentisphaeria bacterium
AAAAGCCACAGAAGCGCGCTGGTGCGACGAGCAGGAGAGCAGACGAGGATGGAGCGGCAGCAGGAGTCGGTGGAGTCGGTGGAGCGGAGCGGTCTGCTCAGCCGTGGGTTTTCGTTCTTTCTGGGGACGCAGTTTCTGGGAGCCTTCAACGACAATGCGTTCAAGTTTCTGCTGATAGGGTATGCGATGTCTCGGCTGTCGAAGGAGGCGTCGGAGACGTACATTCCGCTGACGGCGTCGATGTTCATCCTGCCGTTTCTGGTGTTTTCGGGTTTGGCGGGGTATCTGTCGGACCGGTACGCGAAGCGTTCGGTGATGATCTGGACGAAGGTGCTGGAGGTGGCGGTGATGGTTCTGGGTCTGGCGCTGCTGTGGTTCCATGCGGTGTATGGGCTGCTGGCGGTGCTGTTTCTGATGGGGGCGCAGAGCACGCTGTTCAGTCCGGGGAAGTACGGGTATCCGTCGGAGACGCTGCGTCCGGAGTGTCTGTCGGCGGGGAATGGGCTGCTGCAGCTGTTCACGTTTCTGGCGATCATCGCGGGTGGCGGCGTGGGCGGCGTGCTGGCGGAGCGGTGTTCGGAGGCGCCGTGGCAAGGGGCGCTGGTGTGCGTGGCGGTGGCGGTGGCGGGGCTGCTGACGAGCTTCGGGATGGGGCGGACGGCGGCGGGGAGCGCGTCGGCGCGTCTGAGCCTGCGTCCGGTGAAGCCTCATCTGTCGACGCTGCGTGAGGTGCTGTCGGACGGCGGGCTGCGGTTTGCGGTGATAGGGAACACGTACTTCTGGCTGCTGGCGACGATTTGCCAGACGAACATCGCGATCCTGGTGAAGCAGGACATGGGGTTGGGGGAGTCGTACATGGGGCTGCTGCAGGCGGGTCTGGCGCTGGGGATTGGGGTGGGGAGTGTGCTGTCGGGGTATCTGTCGCGGGGGCGGGTGGCGTATGGCTTTGTGGTTCCTGGTGGTGTGATGGTGTCGGCGGCGCTGCTGTGCGGCGGGTTCTGCTCGTCGTCTCTGTGGCCGTCGCTGGCGTCGTTTGCGGCGTTGGGGACGGCGGCGGGGTTCTATCAGATACCGCTGACGACGTGCATTCAGCAGCGGAGTCCGTCGGAGCGTCTGGGTGCGGTGATCGGCGCGTGCAACGTGCTGGACTGCGTGTCGATGCTGGTGGGTACGGGTCTTCACTGGGTGATGCTGAGTGTGCTGAAGCTGTCGGGTGGGCAGGTTCTGCTGATGATGGGCGTCCTGACGCTGGTGTTCACGCTGCAGGTGCTGCGGCGTCTGCGTCCGGCGGATGTGCGTGTGCAGGAGTGAGAGAGTGTGTGTGAAGTGCCATGGAGATGGAGTGCGTGATGAGTGACAAGGATGTGACGAGGGGACTCGGTGGGCGGCTGATGCCGGACTACTGGTGCACGTGGGCGACTCAGAACCGGCTGGTGGCGGAGGACCGTGAGCGTCTGCAGACGACGATCGCGGGGGACCAGGGGGCGTTTCGGGCGCGGAACAACCTGAACGAGGAGCTGGTGTTTGGGGCTGACGGGTGGGCGTCGCGGATGTGTCGCGGGTACAGGAAGAATCTGTTTCTGCTGCTGGACGACGGGTGGGATGTGCCGTATGACTCGCATCCTGGCCGCAATCTGGAGGCGTTTGGTCTGCTGGAGCCCTGGCCGGAGCGGTTTTCGTCGTTTGGCGGGACGGCTCTGGAGCGTCTGCGTGGGATGAACCGTCGGGCTCAGGAGGCGGGCTGGCAGGGCGTGGGGCTGTGGATTGCGGCGCAGCGTGACGGGGATCGCCATGGTGCGCTGGCGGCGGGGGTGGAGGAGCATTACCGTCGTCAGCTGGAGCTGTCGGCAGCGGCTGGCGTCCGCTACTGGAAGGTGGACTGGGGTGTCCGTGGGGGGAGCAATGCGTTTCGGGAGATGGTGTCTCGGCTGGCTCGCGAGATTTGTCCGGAGCTGTGGGTCGAGCACTGTCCGCTGGACATGCGGGCGCTGAACGGGCTTCGGCTACAGGATGGCGAGATGGTGGGGACGGGTCGAGCGGAGACGTCGTGGGACGATGCGGAGCTGGTGGAGCGCTGCCGGTTCTCGGACATTGTGCGGACGTATGATGTGCTGCGTCCGCTGTCGGACACGACGACGCTGGATCGTGCGGTCGGGTACTTGGGGACGCTGGAGCGTCATCGTCTGTCGGGGACGCTGCTGAATGTGGAGGACTCGCCTGTGATTGGTGCGGTGCTGGGGTGTGCGTTTGGCATCATGCGTCAGACGGATGGCTCGAATGTGTCGGGTGACATGACGTGTCGGCGCGCGGTGGCGTGGCATGGGATGGCGCCTCCGTTTGGCTGGTCGGAGGGAGTGGAGACGGTGTTTTCGGAGGCGAGTCTGGAGGACTGGCATGCGTATGCGGCGGAGGAGATCTGGCTGCGGGATGTGTGGGGGCATTGTGTGCGTCAGGGTGCGCCGGCGACGGTGGCCCGCGGTCTGTCGTTGCCGGAGGTGTGTCCGCTGGGCTCGTCCCGTCCGTATGTGCTGGCGGGGCGTCATCCGAATGGCGCGGTGTCGGTGGGTGTGTTGCCCCGTGTGTCGGGGGAGGTGTGCGAGACGCCGGCGGCGGAGGTGCGTCTGCGCGAGCCGCTGGACTGGTCGCGTCCGGTGGCGGTGTTTGGCGAGCTGTCGTCGCTGTGTGTGCCGTGGGACGGCGGTTCAGTTCGTCTGCGGGTGAGCGACCTGGGCGGCGGCTCGGGGCATGAGGTTGAGGTGAGCGGTTCGGGGGGCGTGCTGCGTCTGGACTGCGGTCAGTTGCGTGCGGTGGCGGAGGTGTGTCCGGAGGGGACGCCGGCGGTGCTGCTGGAACGGGTGGGGTGAGGCGCTTATGGTCATGGACTTTTCGCGTTTTGAGTCTCCGGTGCTGCTGCGTGGGGATGCGGTGACGGCGTATCGCGATCCGGCGGTATGGTATGAGGATGGCGTGTTCCATCTGTACTTCACGCTGGTGGAGACGCTGGCGGACGGGTGGCCGTATCTGCAGCTTGGCGAGGTGACGTCGCGCGATCTGCGGAGCTTCTCGCCGGTTCGCCGTCTGACGGTGCGGGACCGTTCGCTGAACTACTCGAGTCCGGGGTGTGTGCTGCGTGTGGGTGACGAGCGGGTGCTGTGCTTCCAGAGCTACTGCCGTGAGCATGGCGAGAAGTACGGGAACGAGCGGTCGCGGCTGTATGTGATGCGTTCCCGCGACCTGGTGGCGTGGGGGGAGCCGGAGCTGCTTCGGGTGAAGGGCGACGGGGTGGCGGAGTCGGCGATGGGGCGGATGATTGACCCGTACCTGCTGTCGGCGGGGGGGCGCCACTACTGCTTCTTCAAGCAGAACGGGGTGTCCTGCTCGGTGAGCGACGACCTGCGGCACTGGGAGTATCTGGGGCACGTCGAGGGCGGCGAGAATGTGTGCATCGTCCGGGACGGGGACGGCTGGCTGATGGTGCATTCGCCGGCGAACGGGATTGGCTTCAAGCGGAGCGCCGACCTGGTGACGTGGGAGGACGAGGGGAGGACGCTGCTGGGTGCGTCGGACTGGCCGTGGGCGCAAGGTCGCCTCACGGCGGGCTTTGTGCTGGATCTGCGCGGCTGTCCCGAGGTGGGGAAGGCGCTGCTGTTCTTCCATGGGACGGGGCCGGAGGACGAGCGTGTGGTGTTCGACACGCAGGCGTGCATCGGGCTGGCGTGGAGCGACGACCTGCGGGAATGGAGCTGGGCGGGGAAGGAGGCGCGTCGATGAGCGTCGGCGGCAGGATGGGCAAGGCGGCGGGGGCGCCGGTGCGCTGTCGGGTGGCGCTGTTGGGAAACGCGGGGGCGGGCAAGACGAGTTTGCTGGCCTCGCTGTGGCTGCTGGGGACACGGCAGGCGCAGTCGGAGGGCTTGCTGGGGTTTGCGTGTCTGGACGAGTCGAGTCGCGGGTATCTGTGCGAGCAGGCGGCGCGGCTGGAGTCGCGGGCGCGGTCGGGGACGGAGGCGTCCGGGGGGACGTCTGGGGGGACGGAGGGTCTCTGGACGTTGCGGGCGCGGACGGTGTTCCATGGCAGCGAGGTGTCGCTGGAGACGCTGGACTACAGCGGGGCGCAGTTTGAGCGTGAGGGGCTGAACCAGACGTTTGGTCAGGGGAGTGTGTGCGAGGCGCTGCGGAACCTGCTGCGGACGGATGCGCCCGACACGGTGGACGCGGTGCTCTGCGTGCTGGAGTTCCAGCGGGATGTCCTGTCGGCGACTTCGGGCGCGGGACGGCGTGACACGCCGCTGACGCCGCGTCAGGCGGCGCTGCTGAACACGCTGCGCGAGATGCTGCGGGCGCGTGGGGCAGGGTGTCCGGCGCCGAAGGTGGCTCTGGTGGTGAGCAAGGGGGATGTGTGGTACAACCAGGCGCGCCGTCGTGGGCTGGGGGAGGGGCGTCGGCTGCTGCGGACTGGTGCGCGGAGTTTCTGGGAGCGTTTCCGTCGCGAGTTTGGGGAGGTTCCGGTGTTTGTGGTGTCGTCGACGGGGTTTGAGCTGTCCGGGGGGCGTGGTGAGCTGGTTCCGTGGGGTCATGGTCGTCTGTTTGACTGGCTGATACCGACTGCGGTTCGGCGTTGGCGTCGTGTGGTGCGCGTGGCGCTGTGGGCGGCGGCGTGCGCATGTGTGGCCTATGGTGGGCTGCGGTGGCATGCGGGGCGGGTTCCGCTGCGCGAGATGAGCCGGGTGGAGCGTCTGGTGGTGGGAGAGTCGGCGATGGTGGGGAAGCTGCGGGAGGCGCTGTCGGGGGGAGTGTCGGCGGTGTCGCTGTCGGGGCTGTCGCTGTCGGAGCTGGAGAGCGAGTATGGCCTGTACGCGGAGCTGGAGAGGGAGTATGTCGAGCTGCTGGATGGGGAGCCGTCGCTGCGTTCGGAGCTGGAGTTGCGTCTGGCGGAGCTGCATGAGGCGCTGGACGACCGGCTGTACGCGGGTGCGGTGTCGGCGGAGGGCGTGGAGGAGCAGTTGCGTCTGCTGGACGGCTATCTGACGGACAGCCGTCAGTTTCGTCGTCACGAGGAGGAGGCTCGTGCGGCGGTGGGTCGGATACGCGCGATGCGGGTGTCGGACTGGCGTCGTTCGGTGCGTGGGATTGAGCCGTGTGACCGGGCGACGCTGCTGGCGCGTCTGCGGAAGGCGAGCGAGGGGCTGTCGCTGATGTCGAGCGAGACGGAGCGGGAGGAGTTTTGCGAGATACGCGGGCATCTGGAGGGGCTGCTGTCGCGTCGGAGCCATCGGGTGGTGATTGAGCGCGCGGAAGGTCTGCGGCGTGCGATAGAGAGCCGGATGTGGCTGGACAGCGGCGAGGGGCGGCGGTGCACGGGCGGTCTGACGTCGACGTCGCCGCAGTGGGGCGAGTCGCTGCGGCTGTCGTGGCAGCCGGGGATGGAGCTGCGCCTGGTGTGGGAGGATCTGGAGTGGGTGAACGAGGAGATAGCTGAGTTTCGGTACACGGGTCTCTTGGCGTTGCCGTGGATGTTGGGTCGGACGCGTGGGGCGGTTGTTCGTGGGCAGGAGGGCTTCTTCTCGGAGCCGCCGACGGTGACGGTGGGGTATCCGGAGGATCGGTACTGGGAGCAGGAGTCGGCGCGGGCGTGGCGTCTGATTGAGCGCTATGTGGTTCCGGGCACGTACTGGTCTGAGTAGAGCTGAAAAAGGGTGGTGGCCGTTGGCAATTTGGGGTTCAGGTGCTATTGTGACGGCACCTTTGAAATCGGGGTGGCCAGAGCGTGCGAGCGGTGGCCGCCGGTGGAAGCAAACGCAGTGGTGAGAGCAGGAAGAGATGGCGCAGGTCAGGCTGGAGCACGTTGGTAAGATCTATCAGGGCAATGTCCGTGCGGTCAAGGACTTCAATCTGACGATTGAGGATGGCGAGTTCATCGTGATGGTGGGGCCGTCAGGCTGCGGCAAGTCGACGACGCTGCGGATGGTGGCCGGTCTGGAGGAGATCTCCGAGGGGACGGTGACGATTGGCGACCGGGTGGTGAACGATGTGCTGCCGAAGGATCGCGACATCGCCATGGTGTTTCAGAACTATGCGCTGTATCCGGACAAGACGGTGTTTGAGAACATGGCGTTCTGCCTGCGGATGCGCCCGTATGTGAGTCCGACCATCCGCACGGATGGCTGGCTGGACGGGCTGCTCAACTGGTGGAGGCTGCGGCGCGAGAAGAACGAGATGATACGGCGGCGCGTGGAGGACGCGGCGGAGATCCTGGGCATCCAGTCGCTGCTGGACCGCCGTCCGAAGGCGCTGTCGGGCGGTCAGCGGCAGCGTGTAGCGGTCGGTCGGTGCATCGTCCGCAATCCGGCGGTGTTTCTGTTCGACGAGCCGCTGTCGAACCTGGACGCGAAGATGCGCGTCCAGATGCGGACGGAGATTTCCCGTCTGCACAGCCGTCTGAAGACGACGATGATCTACGTCACGCATGACCAGACGGAGGCGATGACGATGGGAGACCGGATTGTGGTCATGAAGGACGGCGTGATACAGCAGGTGGACGCGCCGTCGGAGCTGTATGACCATCCGGTCAACACGTTTGTGGCCGGCTTCATCGGGACGCCGCCGATGAACTTCTTTCCGGCGTCCGTGGTGGAGGTGGCGGGCGGCCTGGAGATTGACTGCGGGTCGTTCAGGCTGCGTGCGCCGTCGTCGTGGGGCGAGGCGCTGGCGGGTCATGTGGGGCGTCCGGTGACGTTTGGTCTGCGTCCGGAGCACATTGGGTCGCCGTCGGCGGAGTCGCGTCCGGAGTCGCAGCGCATTCCCGCGGTGGTGGAGGTTATGGAGCCGATGGGGTCGGAGACCTATCTGTATCTGCGCAGCGGCGAGACGAATTTCATCGCGCGGGTGGATCCGCATCGCCGCTGCCGCATCGGCGACACGGTCGAGCTGGCCGTCCAGCTTGAGCATGGCCATGTCTTCGACCGCGAGACGACCGCCAGCCTGGCGCTGCCTAGAGTCGATTGAGTCGATTGAGTCGATGTTGTTTTGTGTGTTTTTCCCCATAGGTCTCA
>CALZPA010000202.1 GCA_945827525.1 uncultured Lentisphaeria bacterium
GCAGCGCCCGCGCCGACGCCGTCTGCAAGACGCGCGACTGGATCTACATCTTCGAATTCAAGCTCGACGGCGACACCTCCGCCCTCGCCCAGATCCACGACCGCCGCTACTACGCGCCCTACCTCGCCGACCCCAGGCGCATCATGCTCGTCGGCGTCGCCTTCGACACCGCCAAAGGCACCATCGCCGACTGGCAGCACGAGGAGCTCGACCGGACATCCCTGGCATAGACAAAGGCCGAGGGGCGGCACACGGCACAAGCCCCTCGGCCTCTCATGAGCCAACGTCACGTCAGCCAGCCGCTTCAGCGGCCAAGATGACGCAGGATATGCTCCTTGATCTCCTCATACTGGCTGACGACGGGGAACTGCGGGAATTCCTGGCGAACCTTCTCCGAGGGGCGGAAAAGCAGCCCCAGATCCGCCTCGGCCAGCATATGGGTGTCATTGTAGGAATCGCCCATGGCGACCACATCGAAGTTGACCTGCTTGAAGGCCAGGACGGCATGACGCTTGCCGTCGAGCAGCCGCATATGGTAGTCGGTGACCATGCCATCGGCATCGGTGGAGAGCGAGTTGCAGAAGAGCGTCGGCCAGCCCAGCTTGCGCATGAAGGGCTGGGCGAACTGGTAGAAGGTGTCGGAGAGAATGACAGCCTGGAAATTCTGCTCCCGCAGCCAGTCGAGGTACTCGCGGGCTCCCTCGAAGGGCTGCATGGTCTCGATGACCTCCTGGATGTCACGCAGCTTGAGTCCATGCTCCTTGAGGATGCGCAGGCGTCCGCGCATCAGGACATCGTAGTCCGAGATGTCACGCGTCGTCAGTCTGAGTTCATCAATGCCCGTCTTCTCGGCGAAGGCGATCCACACTTCAGGAATGAGGACGCCCTCCAGATCCATGGCCACCATCAGCGGTCTTTTCATCGTCTTTTCCTTCATCACGAACAGGTCTTTGGTGCAGACGCCAGCGGCGTCTGCGGGGTTGCCATTATGGCTGGCTGCGGCGGATTGCCTACTGCAGCAGGTTTGAGTATTTGGTGAAAGCGGTCATGCTGGCGAGGAGCCGGTTGAGCTCGGCCCGTCGGCTACGCCGTTCGGGCGACATGGGGCCGGTCTTGCCGGTGGCGCTGACGACCCATTCGGCCAGGAGGTGGAGGGTCTTCTGGGCCATCCACTGCTCCTTCAGGCTGACTCCGCCCTCAAGGGCATCCTGCGCCATCTCCTCGCAGTCGGCAAAGCGCCGCTTGAAGGAGAGGTTGCGCATTCTGCCGTCGGCGTCATAGCCGAGGAGCGTGAGCACGAGCGCGTCATCCTCGGGCCTGAAGCGTCCGTAGATGGCCAGGGCCTCGTTGCGGTAGAGGTGCGGCAGGGAACGCGGATAGAGCCCCTCGGAGAGTCCGCCCTCGGCGATGTAGCGGAAGTTGCGCACCAGCAGGCTGAGATGCGTCCGCAGATAGGTCCCCAGCTCGCTGCGGAAGCTGTCGCCGTTGGGTGCATGGCAGGGCATGCCTCGGTTGAGCCGGGCCATGAAGTCAAGAAGCACACGGTCGGCGTTGCGCCCCGCGCTGAACGGATAGATGGAGACGTTGCCCGGATTGAGGGTGGCGATGGTGCGCAGCACCTCGCTGGTGTTCTCGTTGTCAACCTGTATCTCGCCGCGGTGACGGGCGATGGTCGACTGACCATCGGTCAGCAGAAAGACGATGACGGGACGCTCGAGGTCGCCGTTGCCACGCTTCACAAAGGGGCCGACGCCACCGAACACATCCGTGGTGCCCGAGCTGACCAGCCCCTGGATGCGACGCTGCGCCAGCGCGATGTTCTCCGGGGTCGGAGCCACGAAATTCTCGAACAGCGGACGCGCCCTGCTGGTGAAGGAGACCACATTGAACCGGTCGGCGGCATTCAGCTGCCCCAGCGCCTGACGCGTCATGGCCTTGAACTGGCTCAGACGCGTCCCCTGGATGCTCCCGGAATGGTCAATGACAAACAGAACATCCTTCGCGACATCCGGCAGCGCGTCACTGCGGACATTGGCGCCCACGAGCACCTGATAGTATCCGCCGCCATCCTCGTCGCGCTGGATGCGCACCGACACCTGGACGAACTCGTCCAGCGGGACGCTCTTCTCGAACGGCAGACCGCCTTCGGTGCGGCGGGCGCGCTCCAGCAGTTCGCGGTCATCGCGCAGCGACGGCGGCAACAGCGTGAACTCCTCGGAAGCCTCACCGCCCTCTCCGTCAGGCGCCGCCACATCCGGCGCCGCCCCCAGGCGGATGCGGATGGGGATCCGGGCGCGCCTCGGCCCGCCATGCCCGGGACGGCCGCCCACGGCAGCCCCTCTGCCCGCCTGACCATCGGAGGTCTGCTCGCGCACGGCGCGCGCCGTCGCCCCCAGAGACTCCTCGGTGAGCTGCGGCACACCCGAGGCGTCGCCGCCGCCACGCCGCGTGACGGACGCCTCGACATAGCTGACCTGCCAACTGCCCGGCGTCTCCGAGGGCAGCGTCACCGGCGCCGACAGCGCCGACGCCATCAGCCTGGACACGTCCGTCGCCGAGACGTCCTGCGGCAACGCCACGGCCGTCTCCTCGACCTTCACCTGGCCTGGCTGCGTCTCCGGCAGCGTGACGGCGCCCAAATCCGGCTCGGGCAACTCGACGTCAGGAAGCTCCTCGGGCGTCACGCTGATGTCGGGGAGCTTCCCCGGCGTGGCGCCCGTGTCGACGCCAGCCAGCGTGACCGACTTGACCATGGTGGTGTCCAGCTCCTCGGCGGTGATGCGAAGCTCCTCCGGACGCACGGACGGCGTGGGCTCCTGCGACGGCGGCTGCGGAATGTCGTCGAGGCTGATGGCCTGCGTCTCAAGCTGACGATCCGTCACACGCGAACGGCGCTCGTGTTCGCTGGCGCGCCCCCCCTCGCCGTCGGCGACGCGCCGCTCGGCCTCACTCTCGTCCAGCGGCAGCAGCGTGAACCAGTCGCTGACCTCCTCGGCCGCCGTCGCCAGCGACCGCACCGTCACCGGCGCGTCAATCTTCATATTGCCCAGCGACAGCAGCAGCAGACCATGCAGCAGCAGGGAGACCACCAGAGAAACCACCACCATGCGCGACATCCCGCCGTCACGGCGGCGACGGCGCACCGCTGGCGGCACTGTCATGTCCATTCCGCTCATCCTCGTGTTCCTCGCTTCCTATCTTCCTCATGCTCGGACAGTCGCCTGCCCGACCATATCTTGCCACACAACACACACGCATCCGTCACCCAGCACCGCCGAAACGGACGCGAAACCAATAATGTAATCCACATTTCCCCCAACGCGATTTGCCGGAAGCGGGATTATATTGTGTCAGCGACCATTTTCCCTCCCTCCCCTCCCCCCACACAGCAGCACCATGTCCCAAGCCACCCGCTCCAACACCCGCTCCCTGCTCGTCAATGTCGGCGGCATCCTCTGCAGCCGCGTCTTCGGCCTGCTCCGCGACATCCTCTCGGCCGCCTTCTGGGGCTCCACCGAGGTCTTCCAGGCCGCCTTCACCACCGCCTTCTCCATCTCCAACACCTTCCGCTCGCTGTTCGCGGAGGGCGCGTTCAGCGCCGCGTTCGTGCCGCTGCTCTCCAAGCGCCTGGAGGAGGGGAAGACCGAGGACGCCTGGCGCCTCGCCTGCCGCACCATCACCCTCATGGGCTGCGCACTGGCGCTCATCGTCCTGCTCGGCTGCGCCGGCGTCGCCCTCCTGACGCCGCATCTGGCGGCCCGCGTCACCGACGAGACACGGTGCACCATGACCATCTTCCCGCTGCTGCTCCCCTACGCCCTCCTCATCTGCCTGGCCGGCGCGTTCGGCGCCGTCCTCAACTCCCTGCGCGTCTTCGCCATCCCCTCGCTCACGCCCGTCATCTTCAACCTCGTCCAGCTCGCGGCCCTCGGACTCCTCTGCGCCTGCGGCAAGACGCGGCAGGAATTCTCCTCGCTCATCTGGTTCTGCGTCTCCGTCCTCGTCGCCGGCCTGCTCCAGCTCGCCGTCCTCCTGCTGGCCTGCCGCCGCCATGGCTTCCGCTTCCGCCCCGACTTCGAGTTCCTCGGCGCCGACGTCAGGCAGCTCGCCCGCAACTTCGCGCCCGCCGCCTGCTCCTCCGGAGCCCAGCAGCTCAATGTCCTCGCCGACAAGCTCATCGCGCTCTGGCTCGGAGCCGCCGCCGTCGGCGCCATCAACTACGCCAACCGCCTCGTCTTCCTCCCCATCGGACTCCTGGGCGCCGCCATGGGACAGGCCTGCCTCCCCCATATGTCCCGCGCCGACGACGCCCAGCGCGGCGAACTGCTCGAGACCGCCCTCCGACAGACCCTCTTCTTCGCCTTCCCCATGATGACCATCCTCATGGCCCTTCAGACCGACGTCGTGCGGCTTCTGTTCCAGCGCGGCGCCTTCACCGAGCAGGCCGTCCGGGAATGCGTCTGGGCGCTCGCCTTCTATCTGCCGGGACTGCCCGCGTTCTGCGCCGTCAAGGTCGCCACCGCGTTCCACCACAGCCGCCAGGACACCGTGACCACCTTCCGCATCTCCCTGCTCTGCATCATCCTCAACCTCATCCTCAACCTCATCCTCTGCCAGTTCCTCCGGCAGGGCGGACTCACCCTCTCCTCCGCCATCTGCTCCTGGCTCAACGTCACCCTCCTCCTCACCCTCGCCGCCAGACACTGCCCCGAATGGAACGTCCGACGCACACTCCGCTCCACGCTCACACTCGCCCTCGCCGCCGCCGCCGCCGGACTCGTGGCCCACGCCACCGCCGACCCGCTCCGCACGCTCCTCGCCGGACTCCCGCACCACAACCTCACGCAGCTCCTCACCATCGTCGGCGCCACCGCCATCGCCTTCGCCGTCCATGTCCTCCTCGCGCTCCTCATCGGACGACAGAACGTCCTCGCCGAATTCATCGGCGCAATCAGACACCGCCGCTAGTTGCCTTGCCGCCGCGTCAGGCTATATTCATCCCCGAACCTTCCTTCGACCGCCCCCACCCATCGCCCCACCCGCCATGAAGACGCTACCCGACTCCCCCGCCTGGCTCGACCGGCGACTCCTCACCATCCACCACAACGAATTCGCCCACCGGCTCAACATCCCCGCCACCCGGGACGAATGGAAGGAGCAGGCCGAACTCACCCGCGCACAGCTCGCACTCGCCGCCGGACTCATCCCCGAACCCGACTTCCCCGACCTCCAGCCCCACATCTGGGACGACTTCGACTTCGAGGGCATCACCATCGCCAAGGTCGCCTTCGACTCGCTCCCAGGACTGCGCTGCACCGGCAACCTCTTCCTCCCCACACACCGCAAGACCCCCGTCCCCGGCATCCTCTGCCCCTACGGACACTGGCCCAACGCACGACTCCACGACGACGAGTGCGGCTCCATCCCCAGACGCTGCCTCATGCTCGCACGGCTCGGCTTCGCCGTCTTCACCTACGACATGCTCGGACGCGGCGACAACGACCAAATCCTCCACCGCCCGCCACTCCAGCTCCTCCGACTCGCCGAACTCCACGGTGCCTCCCCCTTCGCACTCCAGACCTGGAACTCCATCCGCGCACTCGACTTCCTCTGCGGACTCCCAGAGGTCGACGCCCGACGCATCGGCTGCACCGGCGCCTCCGGCGGCGCCTCCCAAACCTGGACTCTCGCCGCACTCGACGACCGCGTCAAGGTCATCGCACCCATCAACATGCTCTCCGCACACTATCAGGGCGGCTGCATCTGCGAGGAGGGCCCACTCCTCCGACTCAACGGACTCACCTCCTTCGACATCCTCGCCGCCTGCGCACCTCGACCCGCCTTCATCGCCTCCGTCACCCAGGACTGGACCAATCTCAACCCCGACTACGAAATCCGTGCCCTCCAGCACGTCTACAAGCTCGCCGGCGCCCCCAGAAACCTCCTCCACTTCCACTCCGACGCCCCCCACAACTACAACCAGCGCACCCGCGAACACGTCTACCCCTGGTTCTGCCACCACCTCCTCGGACAACCGCTCCGCAACACCATCCCCGAAACCGACCTCCACCTTCCCCCACTCGACCGGCTCCGACATCACCTCCCCCCACATACTCCCACCCCCGACTCCACCCGCGACGCCCTCGGCAAGGCCCAGCGCTTCTCCACCAAGGACGCTCTCGGCTTCACCATGGAACGCAGGGACTTCCTCGACGAACGCGAGGACAAGCTCAATCTCCTCTCCCTCATCCTCAACAACGACACCGAACTGGCCGACGTCGCCGTCCGCGTCACCTGCCCGCAGCAGACACTCGGCGACATCCACGCACACGGACTCCTCATCTCCAGACGCGACGCCGGCGACGTCATCCCCGCACTCCGACTCACCCGCGCCGGACAGTCCCTCCCCGACGCCGCCTGCCTCGTCCTCACCCCCACCGGCAAGGACGCGCTCCTCGACGACCCCGAACTCCGCCCCGTCCTCGACGCCGCGCTCAGCCGCCGAAACGCCGTCTTCGCCATCGACTGCCTCGGCACCGGCGAGACCGCACCCCAGCTCGACGCCTCCCCCAGACGACCCGACCAGCCCGACTTCTACGCCTTCAACCCCTCGCTCCTCTCCCTCCGAGTCCAGGACATCCTCACCACCCTCTGCCTCCTCAGCGAAACCGGCTTCCGACGCATCAGCGTCATCGCCATCGGCGAGGCCGCGAGACTCGCCGCCTGCGCCATCCCCCTCGCCGACGCCATCCACACCTCCATCCTCGACCTCGCACACGTCAACGACGACCCACAGGACTGGATGACCCCCGAAAGCTTCCAGCCCCTCATCTACAAGCTCGGAGGACTCCATGGCGTCCTCTCCCTCATCGCCCCCCAGCGACTCGCGCTCCGCAGACCCAACGACAGCCTCGCCGAGCACCTCCGCAGCCTCTACGCCACCCTTGACCGCAGAAACGCGCTCGCCATCGAGAACAGCGCCACACTCGCCGAACTCGTCGCCCGCGCACTCTGAGCGCACAA
>CALZPA010000203.1 GCA_945827525.1 uncultured Lentisphaeria bacterium
AGATGCCGGCCGACGCCTCCAGATCCCACCGCCCAGCGGCGGCCGACACCAAAAAACAGAGATGCCGGCCGACGACTCCAGATCCCACCGCCCAGCGGCGGCCGACACCAAAAAACAGAGATGCCGGCCGACGACTCCAGATCCCACCGCCCAGCGGCGGCCGACACCAACCCATAGCGGCCACCGACGCCATTTTCTAAAGAGAGGCGCATTTTTTCTGCCCGCACCGCTTGAAAGCGTCCACGCAGACAGGATAGTATCCCACTCAGCCCCCCAAACCATATCACAGCCATACAGGACAGGAACCGCCATGATCCGCCACGAAGTCTTCACCGACGCCGAGCGCCAGCTCGTCGCCGAGCGCCTCCCCGCCGTCCGCCGTCAGCTCGTCGCCAACACCAGGAAATTCCAGCAGCATCCCGTGCCGCTGCTGCTGGCGGGAGACGCCTATCCCGGCATCTGGCTGGAGCACAACCACGACAACCTCTTCCTCGCGCCCTACGCGCCCGAGGAGGCCTGGGCCTCCCAGGCCGTCTTCATGGACTACCAGCGCCCCGACGGACTCCTCCCCTTCAACCTCCCCCTCTCCTACGGCCCCACCCAGTACTTCAAGACGCCAGCCACCTACAGCCACGTCCAGTCCGTCTGGTCCTTCGCGCGCTGCGCACTTGAAATCGCGCGCGCCACCAACCGCCCCGAACGCGACCTCCAGCGCCTCTACGACGCCGCCGTCCGCTACGACCAGTGGTTCGTC
This sequence comes from uncultured Lentisphaeria bacterium, assembly GCA_945827525.1. Classification (GTDB taxonomy): domain Bacteria; phylum Verrucomicrobiota; class Lentisphaeria; order Oligosphaerales; family Oligosphaeraceae; genus CAAGGB01. Next base: position 755 of record CALZPA010000203.1, read on the forward strand.
GCCAACCGCAACCGCGCCAACACCGGCCTCGTCGAGATGTACTGCGAATGGGACACCGGACACGACAACAGCCCACGCGTCACCGACGACGGCATCCCGCACGCCTGCCCCGGCAACGACGCCGCCAACATGCCCGACCTCCCCTGCATGCCCATCCTCTCCGTCGACCTCTCCGCCATGCTCTACGGACACCGCACCGCCCTCGCCGACATCGCCGACCTCCTCGGCCGACACCAGGACGCCCAGCAGTGGCGTGACCGTGCCGAAACCACCCGCCGACTCATCAACCAGTACCTCTACGACCCCCAGGACGACTTCTTCTACGACCGCTCACCCAACGGCTTCCGCAAGTACCGCACCGAACACATCACCCGACTCTTCCTCAACCAAGTCCTCACCCAGCAACAGTTCGACTCCATCTACCAGCGCTACTTCGAGACGCCCGGACGCGAATTCAACCCCGCCTTCCCCATTCCCGCCGTCTCCGTCGACGACCCCCACTTCGTCCAGAACGCCCCCAGCAACTGCTGGGGCGCACACTCACAGGCCAACACCGCCGTCCGCGCACTCCTCTGGATGCCCCACTACGGACGCCACGACGACCTCCTCGGACTCCTCTCCGTCTGGCTACGCGCCTTCCTCAACGGCAACTGCCGACTCACCCAGGAAATCTCCCCCTTCGACGGACACATCATCGGCGAAAAGGAAAACTACACCCCAGCCATCATCCTCTTCCTCAAGGCCGCCGAACTCGTCCTCAACCTCCAGTAGTCCCCCCAATAGTCCACAAAAGTCACAAAGGGCGCAAAAAAGTCAGCCATGCCGGACGCCTGGCCGACTGACGCCGCCCTCCCTTTTCTTACAGATTTGCAGTTCAACTTTAAATCTGTAAGAAAGAGGCTATGTTAGTGAGCGTTCGGAAAGGTCGATGTCTGACCAAGGCGACAGCGGTCTTCCTCCCGACGGCGGGCGACGCCGGGACAGGCGCCCTTCGCTTCGCTGCGGGTCGCAGGGGCTTTTCGAACGCTCCCCATGTCAGGAGGAGATGTTTCGCCTCCTTCTTGGGGATGAGCGTGCAGGCAACAGGAATGAAGAATAGCCACACAGGAACCAGAGGGGATGACAGCTCAGATGATACCGCGGGAGATGCAGAGCAAGTTGACGTCACTGTCGCAGGTCTATCCGGTGGTGACCGTCATGGGGCCACGTCAGTCTGGCAAGACGACCCTGGTCCGAATGACGTTTCCCAACCATGCGTATGTGAGCCTTGAAAACCTGGATATGCGCGAGATGGCCCAACGGGATCCTCATGGTTTCCTGCGTCAGTACCACGCCCCGGTGATTCTGGATGAGATCCAGCGCGTCCCCTCTCTCCTGAGCTACATTCAGACCCAGGTGGACGAAGACCGACACATGGGTCAGTACATTCTGACAGGCAGTCATCAGCCGTCCTTGGGCGAGGGAGTGTCGCAGTCTCTGGCGGGACGAACGGGTGTGCTGTGCCTGTTGCCGCTGTCGATGCGCGAGCTGAAGCAGGCAGGGCATGTCCTGGAGCGTGACGAGTATCTGTACCAGGGCTTCATGCCACGGCTGTATGACACGGCGCTGACGGCCGAGGATCTCTACCGCGACTACTTTGCGACCTATGTCGAACGGGATGTGCGCCAGATGCTGAACATCAGGAACATGAGTGCCTTTGAGCTGTTCGTGAAGCTGCTGGCTGGCCGAGTAGGCCAGTTGGTGAACCTGACCTCACTGTCTGGAGATGTGGGCGTGTCCGTGTCGACCTTACGCGGCTGGCTGTCCGTGCTGGAGGCCAGCCATCTTGTTTTTTGCCTTCCGTGCTACTATGAGAATTTCGGGAAGCGCCTGACCAAGAGTCACAAGCTATACTTCACGGAAGTGGGTCTGGCGACGTGGCTTCTTGGCATCACCTCGCCCGAGCAGGTCTCCCGCGACCCTCTGCTGGGAGGGCTGTTCGAGAATCTGGTGGTGATGGAGGCGCTGAAGGCACAGTTGAACGTCGGCAAACAGCCCAATCTCTACTTCTTCCGGGACAACAGCGGACTTGAGGTGGACCTTCTGGTGCAGTTGCCGCAGCGTCGGCTACTTCCCCTGGAAATCAAGAGTGCCTTCACCTGGAGCAGCGACTTCTGTCGCAATCTCATCAGAGTCCGCAAGCTGTCAGAGCAATTTCTGCCGGGCAAGGTTGTCTATTCGGGCACCCTGACACCGACCATCCAGGATATTGCCTTTGTCCATTTCCGCGACGTGGCCTCCATAGTCACTCCGGAAGCTCTGTAGGCAAGCGAGTCATCGCTCCCCGGGGGAGCTAACGCCCCCAGCTAATCAGGGGGCGCCGCTTCGTTCAGCGAAAAGGGCTCATAGGTCTCATAGGGCCCATACGGCCTATCCCCACAGCGCCCGCTGGCACTCAGCCTCCATGGAGGAATCGCCTGGACGTTGCTAATACGGGAACACACTGTCGAGACGCGGGAGACAGCCGTGGTTGATGAGCGTGGCCTCCACGACCTGCGGACTGACCTGAAAGCGTTCAGCAGCCTCATCTCTGGCTGACTCCGAATAGTCGCCGTCTAGCATCTCCTCCAGGGGACTGAAGGGACAAAGGAATTCGGCGGCGAAGGCCCGCTGTCTCCGCTGCCTGGCGGACGCGCAGTCCGAGGAGACCAGCCATGCGCTTTCCCCATCCGTCTCCCCCATCAGGGCATCGCCCAACAGCCGCGCCCATTCGAAACGCCGTCCCACAGGATTGCGCTTTCGGGCAAACACCTCGTAGCTGCCTTCACCATGACTGCGGCCAAGCGTCATCGGCATCGGCTGCGTCTGACTCTCCTCGACCTGACGCCGCGTCACGCCCAGCAGCCCAAAGAGCAGACGATCATCCACGCTCTGCTCGGCCAATCCCATCTGCTGACGCAGACGCTGAGCCGTCCTCACCCCTGCCTGCCAAGGCAACATCCCTGACATGGCAGCCGCCACGTCAGGCAGGCGACACTGCAGCGTCGCGGTCAGGCCGCCGCCGCCCCAGCAATCGGACATCTTGCCGACATACTGCGGCAGCACCGGCGCGACCTCGCGCAAGGCGGACAGGCCCATCTGCTCCGCCAAGGACAGCGCCACCTGCACGAGCGTCGACGGACATTCCTCCGGGTCATATCCCATCAGCGCCTCCAACTGACGCAACCGTGCCTGCTCCGGCGAACGCATATCCTCCTGCACCAGCGTCCACAGCTCCGTCAGCTCCTCATCGGGCAGTCCACGCACCCGCTCGCAGGTCTCCGCTATCAGCCGTGCCACCTCCATCTGAAACTGAGCCAAGGGAACCGACTGCATCCCCGGAAGATGCCCCAGATAGTTCAAGGACTGCCTCGGCATGGCTATCGTGTCGCACCACACGTTCATAAATTCGCCATCCGAGACCAACAGCACATGAGGCCAGACAAAGCCATGATCCGCCGCCGCCAGCTCATGGGCACATCGCCAGTCATAGTCCGGATGTCCCAGACGCGGATGACGCGGCTCATGGCCCAGACGCCACCAGTTGTAGGCGAACCAGCGACATAGCGGATAAAGGGACACCGGCGCCGCGTTCGAGACCTCACGGCTCCAGGCACTGACATGCTGAGTCAGCACCTCATCCCCCACAGCCATCTCCCACAGCCCCCGAGTGCGTTCCAGAGCGTCCCCAGCCGTCTCCCCATCCAGCCAGGTGGCCGACAGCCTGAAGTCCGTCATGATGACCTCCTCCACTCCATGAGAATGTACACAAACATGGGATCAGCCACCTGCAGCGGATAGCCATGATACCGTCCAAGAAGGCTGTTTTCCAATTGGGCTTCCAATGGTCGCAGCTCCCCATTGTCCATTTCTATGACAGACCAGATGTTTTGTGGAAAACCATTATTCTGCCGTTCACTAATCATCCCACGCCGGATGCCCTCACGGAGCAAAAGCAATGCTTGCCGTCGGGAAAAAACGGCCACTTCATCACACAGCGTCTTCCCTAAACGCGGTTCAGCAGGAGGTATCAGCCCAAAGTCACCAGGATTTCTCTTGTGATGCGGATTCCCACCATAGCTAACCATCGCAGCTAATCGCTGCAACTCCTCGGGAGTGCATCCGCGACGAACCCGACGTTTGGGATTGAATTTGCCGTATCGCCTATCCATGTTTCTCCTTCCTTACCCTCCCAGAAAAAGCAGAAAAAACTAAAAATGATTATTTGAACATAGTAAGCATTCGGAAAGGTCAGCGGGGCGGTCAGCGTCTGTGTCGGCGTTCCTCGATGGAGAGTTCGGCGTCGGGGACGGTGACCTTGGAGTTTGGGGGGACGGACTGGGTGAGCCAGACGTTGCCGCCGATGATGGAGTGATGGCCAATGGTGATGTCGCCGAGGATGGAGGCCTCGGAGTAGACGGTGACGTCGTCCTCGAGGTTGGGGTGTCGCTTGTGTCCCTTGATGATCTGTCCGCAGGCGTCCTTGGGGAAGGAGAGTGCGCCGAGGGTGACGCCCTGGTAGAGCTTGACCCGTGCGCCGATGACGGCGGTCTCGCCGATGACGACGCCGGTGCCGTGGTCGATGAAGAAGGACTCTCCGATGGTGGCTCCGGGGTTGATGTCGATGCCGGTGCGCATATGGGCGTACTCGCTCATGACGCGTGGGATGAGCGGGATGCTCTCCTTGTAGAGCTCATGGGCGAGCCGGTGGATGCTGATGGCCTTGAAGCCGGGATAGGCGAGGATGATCTCGTCGAGGGACTTGGTGGCGGGGTCGCCGGCGAGGGCGGCTTCGGCGTCGAGGAGGAGCATGGCGCGGATGTCGGGGAGCTTCTCCATGAGCTTGAGGGTGACGCGCTCGGCGGTGCGGAAGCAGTCGCCGCGGCAGTCGCCGCGCTGGCAGCGGTAGGTGAGGGCGCGCTTGATCTGCTCGGCCAGGCCGCAGTAGATTTCGTTGAGGAGTCCGCCGACGGCGAAGTACTGGTCGGCGGTGGTGAGCTGCTGATGGCCGGTGTAGCCGGGGAAGAGGACATCAAGCATCTGCTCGACGAGGCGGATGACGGTCTCGCGCTGAGGGAGTCCGCAGCGTTCGACATAGCTGACGCCGCGTCCGCAGGCGTAGCTGGCGCACATGGCCTCGGTGACTCGCCGTGCGGCGGCCTCGTTCCAGATGCTGTCGTCTCTCCAGTTCTCGCGGCTGATGGCCTGGGTGTCGTCCATCTGCAGTATCTCCTCTGTGTGGTTTTCGTGGTTGACCGTCCGCGCTAAGCCTGCTGGAGCTTGGCCAGGGCGACGTCGAGTCGGCGCAGGGACTCGTCGCGTCCGAGGAGCCAGGCGATTTCGATGGCGCCTCCGGGGGTCACGGCGAGTCCGGCGAGGGCGATGCGGAGGGGCCAGAGGACGGTGGCGTTCTTGCGTCCGGTGCGCTCGGCCTCGGCGACGAGGGCATTCTTGAGGTCGTCCTCGGTCCAGTCGGCGATGCCTTCGAGGATGGGCTTGAGGGCGGTGAGGACCTCGAGGGCGACGGTGGGGTCGGACTTGCTCTTCTTGTTGGTGAAGAGGTCGAGTCCGTAGTCGGGCAGCTCGGCGAGGAAGGCGACCTTCTCGGGGAGCTGGGCGAAGTACTCGGTCCGCGGCTGCATGAGCTCGGCGAGTCGGCGGTAGCAGATGCCGCGTCCGGCAAGCGCCTGGTCGAGCCAGGGCGTCGCCAGCTCCAGATAGCGTTCCGGCGACAGCCTCATGATGTACTGGGCGTTGAACCAGTTGAGCTTGGTGACGTCGAAGATGCCGGGCGCCTTGTTGAGGCGCGAGATGTCGAACGCCTCGACGAGCTCGTCCATGGTGAAGAACTCGCGGTCGTCGCCGGGGTTCCAGCCGACGAGGGCGAGGTAGTTGAGGAGGGCCTCGGTGAGGTATCCCTTGGCGATGTAGTCGGAGTAGTAGGCGTCGCCGTCGCGCTTGGAGAGCTTGTGGGTGGCGTCTCTCATGACGGTGGTGAGGTGGACGAAGACGGGGACGTCCCAGCCGAGGGCCTTGTAGAGGAGGGTGTACTTGGGGGTCGAGGACAGATACTCGAGGCCGCGCATGACGTGAGTGATGCCCATGAGGTGGTCGTCGACGACGTTGGCGAAGTTGTAGGTGGGCATGCCGTCGTGCTTGATGAGGATCATGTCG
>CALZPA010000204.1 GCA_945827525.1 uncultured Lentisphaeria bacterium
CTTCCGCGCGGGGAGCTTCCGGCCCGGTGGCTTCCGCGCGGGGAGCTTCCGGCCCAGTGGCTTCCGCGCGGGGAGCTTCCGGCCCGGTGGCTTCCGCGCGGGGAGCTTCCGGCCCGGTGGCTTCCGCGCGGGGAACTTCCGGCCCGGTGGCTTCCGCGGGGGGAGCTTCCAGTCTCATCGTCGGGCTTCTAGGGTTTCTCGGGCTTCGGGAGCTTCTGGCAGGTGTCAGGCTTGTTGGTTGACGAGGGTGACGTCCTGTTCGAGAGTTCGGAAGATGCGTGAGAGAGAGCGGATGAAGTCATCGACCTGTGTGGTGATGGGTTCGGCGTCGTCCTGTCGGAGGGTGTCGTTGAGGAGTGCGGCGGTCTGTGCGAAGTCGTGGAGTCCGATGGAGGCGAGCTGTCCCTTGAGCTTATGGAGGATGGCCTGTGCCTGTTCGCGGTTATTGGCGCGGACGTGGGCATGGAGGTCATCGAGGAGGGGTCTCCAGTCGGTGACGGTCTGAGCGAGCGTCAGTTTGATTTCACCGAGAGAGAGCTGGTACTGTTCGCGCATGAATTCGTGGATATGGCGGATGGTGTCGTCGTCGGGCTGTGTGGGGGAGTCGTGCTGTGGCTCGAGGATTTTCTCGGGTGTGATGGCGAGGGCGTCGGCGATGGAGAGGAGGAGTTGGTTTTTCTCGAAGGGTTTGGGGATGAATTCGGTGGAGCCGGCGCCGAGTGCTCGGTCGACGTCATCCTGGAAGGCGGAGGCGGTGAGGGCGACGATGTGAGCGGTGGCGGTGTTGGGGAGTTCGCGGATTTTGCGGATGGCGGTATAGCCGTCCATGACGGGCATCTGGATGTCCATGAAGATGATGTCGAATTTGTGGAGGATGCAGAGGTCGACGGCCTCCTGTCCGTTGGTGGCGGTTCGGTAGGGGAGGCCGGCGTTTTGGCAGACGGTTTCGAGGAGGAAGAGGTTGGTAGGGGTGTCGTCGACGAGGAGTGCGCGGTGTTTGCGGAGTTCGGCCTTGGGGAGTCGGATGGAGAAGGGGCCTGGGAGTCGGACTTGCTCTTCGGGTCGTGCGGGTTCGAGGAGGAGGCTGAAGAAGAAGGTTGAGCCTTCGCCCTTGGCGGAGCGGAGGTTGAGGTTTCCGCCCATGAGTTTGACGAGGGAGTGTGAGATGCAGAGTCCGAGTCCGGTTCCGCCGTAGTTTCGTGCGATGGAGGGGTCGGCCTGCCGGTAGGGTCTGAAGAGGTTGGGGATGGTCTGCTGTGGGATGCCGATGCCGGTGTCTCTGACGGAGAAGGCGGCGGCGAGTGTGCCGGAGTCGGTGTGTGAGAGGGTGATTTCGAGGCAGACCTCACCTGCGGGGGTGAATTTGACGGCGTTGGAGAGGAGGTTGTCGAGGACTTGTCGGAGTCGGTTGGGGTCTCCTCGGACGATGGTTGGGGTGTCGGTGTCCTGTGGGAAGACGAGATAGACCTTGAGTCCTTTGCCCTTGGCGAGCTGTGCGGCGATGGCGATGCGGTCCTGGGCGAGTGCGTGGAGGTCGAAGGCGACGTTTTCGAGTTCGAGTGAGCCGGCGTTGAGCTTGGAGTAGTCGAGGACCTGGTTGATGACGTGGAGGAGTGCGTGTGCGGAGGAGGAGATGATTTTGATGAACTGGCGTTGCTGTTGGCTGAGCTGGGTGTCGTTGAGGTTGGAGATGAAGCCGATGATGCCGTTGAGCGGGGTGCGTATTTCGTGTGACATTTCGGCGATGACGCTGGTGTCGGCGGCGTCTTGCTGGGCATTTTGGAGGAGGGTCTGGAGTGCGTTCTGGAGGTGTTCGAGGTTTTTGATTTCGAGGAAGGGTGTGTTTTTGTCGTTCTGCTGCTGTGCGAGGGTGATGAGGCAGGAGAGCTTCTGGAGTGGGATTTCGACGTGTCGGTGCCAGGCGAGTGCGGCGACGGCGGTGGCGATGAGGAGTGCGGCGAACCAGATGGCGGCGATGGCCTGTGTGGGGACAGGGATGCCGAGGACGATGGCCGCGAAGCAGATGCAGGAGGTGGCCAGGGCGCAGAAGGCGGTGATTTCCAGGGTCTTCACGGTGTGTGAGTGAGTAAGTGAGTGGCGGGATGCGGGTGGAGTGGCAGAGTCAAAGCGAGACGGCCGGCGCCGGGGTGTGGATGATGGTGTGGGGGGAGGGGGCATCATCCATCGTCGCTCGGCGCAGGCCGTCTCGTGTGTGGTCGGTCGGTCGCGTGCGTGTCAGGCAGCGGTGAGGCGCCTGGTGGATTGGACACGCTTCAGAAGCAGAAGTTGAGGATGATCATGCCTGGGATGATGGACTCGGTGGCGATGTTGATGAGTCCGAACTGGAAGCCGGTGAGGAACTGGGTGTAGTTGACGAGTCCGACCTGGACTCCGTTCATCTCCATGGTGGTGTTGAGGAGTCCGACCTGGAGTCCGGAGGTGACCTTGTCGGTGGAGTTGAAGAGGCCGACCTGGAGTCCGCCGACGTTGCCGCAGAGGTTGAAGCAGCCGGCCTGGATGCCGGCGAAGTCGTTGTTGACGCTGTTGACGAAGAGGTTGATTTGGATGGCGGAGCAGTCGTTGGAGGAGGAGGCGAGTCCGAGGTCGATGCCGGTGATGCTGTCGTTTCCGCCGAAGGGGAGGTTGAGCTTGAGTCCGGAGACGTTGATTTCGGGGGTGACGACCTGGAGCGCGGGGGGCCAGATGCCGATTTGGAGTGGGGTGGTGTCGTAGGCTCGGGCGAACGAGGCGGCCAGCATCATGACGGCGGCCAGTAACCAGGATTTCTTCATCGTCGTGGTGTCCTTTTGTCGTGTGAGGGTGAGACAGTTGCGGTAAAGTGGATGACAATGTAGAAAATTACAGCCGATATGGCGAATTTCCAGCGGGTTGGGGGTGAAAATGTGTGGTGATTGGGTTAGCGGAGGGTGTTGAGGAGCTGTTGGATGGTGTCGTCGGGGAGTTCGACGGGGTTTGTGGTCATGGAGCCGGAGCGGCAGTTGCGGAGGATGTAGGAGTCGTGGGCGGGCGTGAGTCCGAGTTGCGCGAAGGAGTTTGGGATGCCGACGACTCGGTTGAGCATGGCGATGCGGTCGACGAGTCCCTGTGGGGTGCCGGCGTTGCAGGCGTCGGCGAGCTTCTGGACGAGCTGGAGCGTCTGGAGCTGGTTGGTGGCGCAGGCGAGTTCGAGATTGAGCTGGAGGCAGTGTGGGAGGAGGATGGCGCAGACGAGTCCGTGGGGGAGGTTGAGGAGGTGTCCGATGGGGTGTGCGAGTCCATGGACGGAGCCGAGTCCGGACTGTGCGAAGGCGAGTCCGGTGAGCATGGAGGCTTCGGCGACGGCGTTGCGGCTGTCGCGGTCGTCGGGTTTGCGGACGGCGTGTGGGAGGGCGTCGAGGAGCATGGCTGCGGCCTGAGCGGCGATGGGTCGGGTGAGGTTGGAGGCGTTGCGTGAGCAGTAGGACTCGATGGCCTGGGTGAGGGCGTCCATGCCGGAGGCGGCGGTGACGTCAGGGGGGCAGTTGAGGGTGAAGTCGGGGTCGCAGATGGCGGCGATGGGGAGCATGTCGAGGTGCCGGAGTGACTTTTTGACGTTGGCGTCGTGGTCGGAGAGGACGGCGTTGCGGGTGGACTCGGCGCCGGTGCCGGCGGTGGTGGGGATGGCGACGCAGGGGAGGGCGCCGTGTGCGGGCATGGTGGCGCGTCCGTTGAGGAAGTCGGCGGTGTTGGCGGGCTGGTCGGCGAGGAAGGCGGCGGTCTTGGCGGCGTCGATGACGGAGCCGCCGCCGAGGGCGACGACGATGGTGGCGTGGGAGTCGGCGAGGTGGTGTCGGAGGGCGTCGACGGAGGTGACGGTGGGGTCATGGCGGATGGTGGTGTCGGTGTCGGCGAGCCGTGTGCCGAGAGCGGCGCGGAGTTCCTGTCCGGGTTCGGAGGCGAGTGCGGAGCGTGAGGCGACGAGGAGTGCGCGTGGGGCGTTGTGGAGTCGGTCGAGGAGTTCGGGGAGCTGTGAGCGGGTTCCGTTGCCGAAGATGAGCTGTCTGGGGAGGTTGTAGGTGGTCATGGCTGTGGTGTGGGTGGTTGGGAGTGTGTGGAGTGTGGTGGTCTAGCGGATGAGGGTGTCGGCGGGGAGCCAGGCCTGGAGTTGGTTGGGGAGCTGGACGAGGAGCCAGCGTTGGGTTTCGTCGGTCTGGAGGATGCGGCATTCGGTGCCGTCGTGGAGGGGGTGCTGGAAGGCGTCCTGGTAGGCGTTGGAGGGGCCGGTCTTGGCGTGGACGGTGGGGGCGATGACGACGGCGTGCGGCTGCTGGCGCTCATGGAGCGAGACGGCGAGGGACGCGGCGGCGGCGAGGGCGACGAGGAGCGGGACGGCGAGGGTGACGAGGAGTGCGGTGTGGTGTCGGCGGAGGTGCTGTGGTGCGAGGAGTGCGGTGGCGAGGGTGAGTGCGAGGAGGGTGAGGGTGAGGGCGGCGGCGGAGGCGAGGAGGGTTCGGCGGGTGGTGAGTGAGAGGTCGTAGTGGAAGGCGAAGAGGGTTTTGAGGACGCGGCTCTGCTCGTCGGGCTGGAGCTGGTCGCGGCATTGGGCGCGTGCGATGGCGAGGTTGGCGAGGATGGTGGGGTTGTCGGGTTCGAGTTGGAGTGCGGCGAGGTAGTTGAAGATGGCGAGTCCGAGGTGGCGTTGGGCGAGGTGGACGTTGGCGAGGTTGTGGCGGAGTCTGGCGTTGTCGAAGACTTCGGGGGTGGCGAGTGCGTTCTGGTAGATGGTTTGTGCCTGTGACCAGAGTTGGGCGGCCTGTTCGGGATGGTCTTTGGCGTTCTGGAGTCCCTGGAGGTAGAGCTGTTCGGCCTGTCGGAGGGCGTCGGGTGTGGGTGTGGGTGTGGCGTGGAGGCAGGCTGCGGTGGCGAGGAGGAGTGCGAGAGCGAGCGAGGCGGCGCGTGGTGGGCGTCGGGCGGAGGGTTGGAGGAGGAGCGGTTCGAGTGTGGTGATGAGGTCGTGGGCGTGTTGGCGGGCCTGTTCGGGGGTGGCGTCGGCTCGTCCGGCGTAGCGGCTGGCCTCGCAGTCGCCGATGAGATCCTGGAGTTGCTGTCGGAGGGTGTCGGGGACGTTGGCGTTGCGGAGGGCGTCTTCGGCGTCCTGGGGGGTCATGGCGTCGGCGTTGAGGTCGAGTTTGTCGGCGATGAAGGTGAAGAGTGCCTGTTCGACGGCCTGGTGGGAGTTGGCGTGCTGGAGGAGCGTGAGGGCGTGAGAGGCGGCGTTGCGGGCTCGAGCGGCCTTGGGGTTGCGTGCGCGGAGGTGTCGTGCGAGTGCGGCGAGCGCGAGGAGGAAGGAGGCGGCGCCGGGGATGGCGATGGGGAGGGCGATGGGGCGGAGGAAGGCGAGAGCGGAGTCCTGTCCGGCCTGGTTGACGAGGCAGTCGGCGACGGGGAAGTTGCCCTGTGGGGTATGGTTGAGTGCGGTGACGTCGAGCTTGTCGAGGGCGGGTGCGAGGTAGTCGCTCTGGTTGGCGACGATGGGCTGGGCGTTCTGGGTGGGCTTGACGGTGATGGGGATGGGCTGGGAGGTGGCGGTCTTGTAGAGTTTGTCGGTGGCGTCGAACCAGGAGAGGGAGACGGGTGGGATGGCGGTGACGTCGGCGCTGGCGGCGCGGATGGTTCGTCGGAAGGTGACGGAGGTGTCGTCCTCGGCGGGCTGTCCGGGTTCGTCGTTGTCGAAGACGCGGAAGTTCTGTGCGAAGCCTGGGAGTGCGGCGAGGCGTGGGAGTCGGACGGACTGTGGGAAGCGTGGGCCTCGGACGGTGATGGAGAGGACGATGGGGTCTCCGACGTGGACGCTGGTCTGGTCGGCGGTGACGGTCAGGGTGCAGGGTTCGGCGAGGCCGGTGTAGGAGGGCGGACGGGTGTCGGCGGGGGGCTCGACGACGGTGAGGTCGAGTGGCTTGGTCTGTGCGGCGCAGCGGACTGTGACGGGCTGACGTCCGAAGAAGGGCGAGAAGAAAGGGTCGTCGTCGAAGGGTGAGCGTCGTGGGCGTCGTCGGGTCTGGGTGGCCTCGGCGTCGACGACCTCGCAGACGATGGAGGCGGGTGGCAGGGTGTGCTTGCCGGGCTGTCTGGGGATGAGGGTGAGGTCGAAGGTGAGGGAGAGCTTCTGGCTGTCAGAGGACTGGAGTGCGGGGATGCGCTGACCGTTGACGTTGAGCATGACGGCGCGTCGTGACTGGCGCAGGCTCTGGGGGAGTTCGGCGGGCTGGCAGTCGAGGGCGGGGGTGCCGTCGAGGATGGGGATGTGGAACTGGTACTGCTGGATGGTGGCCTGGCTGGTGAGGGTGAGTCGGAGGTTGAGCGGTTCGCCGAGGGCGGCGGTGGTCTTGTCGAGTTCGGCGGTGAGGGTGACGGTGCCGTTGGCGTTCATCTCGCGGACGGTGATGTGCTGTGGCGGGATGGTTCGGGTCTTGCCCTTGACCTTGACGGTGGCGGCGGGGATGGTGAGCTGTCCGGTGCGCAGTGGGGTGACGAGGCAGGGATAGATGGTGGTGACCGTCTCGTTGCGCGTCATTTTTCCCTGGATGATGTAGACCTGCTGGCTGCGGCTGGTCTGGGGGGCCTGGACGCTGATGGTGACGTCCTGGCTGTCGGCGAAGACCGGTGCGGCGTCGGGTTCCTCATTCGTGAATTCCAGGCGGTAGGAGAAGGGCGTGTTCTGATAGTACGGCGGCTCCTCCAACTGCAGTTGCTGGGCCGACAGGCGCAGGAAGGCAAGGAACACGGCTAGAAACAGGGAGATATGGCGGTTCATGTATTGTCCACAAAAAACTCAAAAAGACTCAAAACTCGGTCGGGAGACAGGGG
>CALZPA010000205.1 GCA_945827525.1 uncultured Lentisphaeria bacterium
ACTTAGGGCCCATAGGGCTTATTTCACAGCACCTTCCCGAGGAAGTCGCGGGTGCGGACGTGCTGTGGGTCGCACATGACCTGCTCGGGCGTGCCCTGCTCGAGGATGTAGCCCTCGTCCATGAAGATGACGCGGTTGGCGACCTCACGGGCGAAGCCCATCTCGTGCGTCACGACCACCATCGTCATGCCGGCCTCCGCCAGCTCCTTCATGACGCTGAGAACCTCGTTGACCATCTCGGGGTCCAGGGCGGAGGTGGGCTCGTCGAAGAGCATGACGCTCGGACTCATCGCCAATGCCCTGGCGATGGCGACGCGCTGCTTCTGTCCGCCGCTGAGGGAGCTGGGGTAATCGTTGGCCTTGCTCTCGAGGCCGACGCGCCGCAGCAGGCGCATCCCCGTCTCGCGGGCCTCGTCGCGCGACATGACCTTGAGGTCGACGGGCGCCATCATGATGTTGCGCAGCACCGTCATGTTCGGGAAGAGGTTGAAGTGCTGGAAGACCATGCCGATGTGACGCCGTGCGCGGTTGATGTCGACCTTGGGACTGCTGATCTCGAAGCCGTTGACGACGATGGTGCCGCAGTCGGCCTGCTCCAGGCGGTTGAGGCAGCGCAGGAACGTCGACTTGCCGCTGCCGGAGGGGCCGATGACGACCACAACCTCGCCCCGCCGGACATCCACGCTGATGTCACGGAGCACCTTCAGCGGGCCGAAGCTCTTGGCGATGCCCGCCACATGTATCATCACATTCCTATCGTCCACGCTTGAGTCTCCTCTCCATTTCCTTGGCGGCCTTGCTCAGGAGCGTGATGACAATCAGGTACATCACGCCGATGATGGCCCAGGTCTCCAGGCTCTTGAAGGTGTTTCCGGCGATGGTCCGTCCGCTGTTGGTCAGTTCGGGGAAGCCGATGACGGAGAGGATGGACGTGTCCTTGAGGGTGATGATGAACTGGTTGATGATGGAGGGTATCATCACCCGGAACGCCTGCGGCAGGATGACCCGGTACATCGAGCGCGCATACGAGAGCCCCAGGCTCCGCGCCGCCTCCATCTGCCCGCGGTCAATGCTCTCGATGCCGGCGCGGAAAATCTCAGCCATGTAGGCGCCGCAGTTGAGGGCCAGCGCGGCGACGCCCGCCTCCAGCGCCGTCAGGCGGAAGTCGAAGCCCAGCATCTTGATACCCTGCGGAATGCCAAAGTAGATGAAGAACGCCAGCACGATGAGCGGCACGCCGCGTATCGCGTCCACGTAGACCGTGCCGATGAGCCTGAACACCTTCAGGTGGCTGACGTTGCACATCGCGAACACCAGACCCACCAGCATCGCGAACACCAGGGCCAGCAGCGTCAGCAGCAGCGTGTTGCACAGCGCCGTCAGCAGCATCCCGGAGTAGTCTTGGAATAGGGAAAGCATCAGAGTCCTTCACGTCGGCGCGTCAGCGGATGGACGGCGCGGCGTCTCTCTTCATGGTCACACACACACAACAAACTGGAAAGGGACAGCAAGAAGAAAGCCGGAGGAGTCGCTGTGCCCTGTCGCATCAGCCGCCGCCTCCGGCCTTCCGCCCGCGCTCATGCACGTGGCGCGGCAGTGTCTCTTCGTCTCAACGGGCTCACTTCAGGTACTTGTCGAGGATGGCCTGGTAGGTGCCGTTGGCCTTGATGTTCTTGAGTCCGGCGTTGAACTTGTCGAGCAGCTCCTGGTTGGCCTTGTTCATGATGGCGAAGCCGTAGGGCGCGCCGTCGCTCTCCATGCCGGCGGGGATGCGGAGCTTGAGGCTGGGGTTCGCCTTGATGTTGGCGGCCATGATGGGCGTGTCCTCGACGCAGGCGACGCTGTTGCCGAGCGTGACGTCCTGGTACATGGTCGGGCTGTCGTCGAACACGGCGACGGTGAAGCCATACTGGTTCTTCAGCCTCTCGGCGAAGTCCTTGCCGGCAGTGCCGTTCTTGACGGCGACTCTCTTGCCGCGCAGATCCTCGAACTTGGCGATGGGGCTGTTCTCGGCGACGACGAACGTCTGGGTGGCGTTGAAGTAGCCGTCGGAGAAGATCCAGCCGGACTTGATGCGCTCCTCCTTGATGGTGGCGCCGGCGATGAGGGCGTCAGCCTGGTTGGACTGGACGGCCAGCACACCGGCGTCCCAGCCGAGCGAGCGCAGCTCGTAGTCGAAGCCCTGGTCCGCCGCGATGGCCGCCAGGATGTCCACGTCGATGCCCACGAACTCGTTCTTCTCGTTGGTATACTCGAAGGGACGGAACGCGGTGTCCGTCGCCACAATCCACTTCTTGCCGCTGGCGGCCTTCTCGGCCTTCTCGGCGCCACAGCCAACCATCATCGCACAGGCCACCAGGGCCATCAGCATCACAGACATTCCCTTCAGCATGACGTCTTCTCCTTTCCTTGATGTTGTCCTAACGCAACCTTAACGGGCCACAGCGCGGCACACATCCCCTAGGGGGGAGGATGCGTCGCCGCGTCACTATATCCTTTTTCTGCGCTTTTTCAAGAGAGCGAGCGCACGAGGGACATCATGTCGTCCATCTGGTCCTCGATGGAGGCCGCGAGCCGGATCTGGGTGCGGCAGCGGTCGAGGTTATGGCCTTCGCGGTGGACCTTGAAGTAGGTGTCGCCGGAGAGGAAGTCGGTGAGGAAGCGGATGCCGATTTCGAGGGTGATGAGCTTTCCGCTGAAGGGCAGGAGCTCGATTTCCTCGCGCGAGAGCATGGCACCGGCGCCCTGGAGATACCCACGGAGGAGCGCCTCGAACATCTCGAAGCGCATGGTGACCTTGGAGAGGTCGCGCTCGTCCTCGGCGGCGGGGGAGGTTCCGGTGCGGACCATGTCGCCGAAGTCGTAGTGCGGGAGTCCGGGCATGACGGTGTCGAGGTCGATGACGGCGCGTCCGGTGCCGTCGGCGTCATCGAGGAGGACGTTGTTGAGCTTGGTGTCGTTGTGGGTGATGCGCTCGTGGAGTCGTCCCTCGGCCTGGAGGTCGACGAGGAGGCTGTAGTCTCTCTCGCGGGCGAGGATGAAGTCGACTTCGGGCTGCGCGGCGGCGAGCCGTCCGCAGGCGTCGGCGGCGATGGCCTGCTGGAGCGCCTGGAAGCGGCTGGGCGTGTGGTGGAAGTTGGCGATGGTCTCGTGGAGGCGCGGGCCGGGGAGGTCGGCGAGATGGCACTGGAAGGCGCCGAACGCGCGGGCGGCCTCGAACGCCTGGCGCGGCGTCTCGAGGATGTCGTAGGAGCGGGCATGCTCGATGAAGAGGTACATCCGGAACCAGTTGCCGTCCGCGTCGCGGACCCAGGGCCGGCCGTCCCGGGCGGGGATGACGGTCAGCGTGGTCTGGCTCGGATGGGCGGGCGCCTGCCGGCGCAGATGCTCCGTGACGCGGCAGATGTTCTCCATGAGCAGGTCGGGACGCGGGAAGATGGCGTGGTTGATGCGCTGCAGGATGTAGCGCACGGTCAGACCCGCCTGGTCGTAGGTGACCAGCTGCGTGTCGTTGATGTGCCCGGAGCCATACGGCTCGGCGCCGACGAAGTCGCCCAGGACGGCGAACTGGGCACAGATGGCCCGATGGTCAAAGGTGGTCATGGCTGGGAACGCCTCCGGCTCAGAGCGTGCGCCAGTCGAACACGAGACCCATGGGCGGCGTGTGGGACTCGCCGGCCATCGCCGCGAAGACCTCGGTGCACTGCGACGGATGGAGCATCCGCGAGATGAGCTCGCGCGTCTTCATCTTGCCGTTGGCGACGAGCTTCAGATACGCGCGGTAGTCGTCCTCCTGCGTCCAGTGGTACGGATGCGACTCGAGGCGGGCCCGCGACAGCGTGTGGGCGCCGAACAGCTGCACGCCGCGGCCGTGGACGTCACGGTAGAAGTCGATGGGCGCGTCCGGCACGCGGGTGCAGCCCAGCAGCGAGACGCGGCCCTCCCAGGCCACATACTGCAGCGCCTGCTGCAGCGCCGCCGCGGAGCCCGTCACCTCGACCACGCAGCGGACACCCTCGCCGTGCGTGATGTCGTTGATCTGGTCCAGATAATCGGAGTCCGCCGGGTTCAGCGCATAGTCCGCGCCCAGCTTCAGCGCGCGCTCGCGGCGCTCCGCCGAGAAGTCCGACACCATCAGCGGCACCGCGCCCGAAAGGCCCGCCACCTGCAGCGCGAACACGCCCAGGATGCCCTGACCCGCAACCATGCAGCTCTCGCCAATCTCCAGATGCAGCTTCCGCACCCCGTTGAACGAGAACGACGCGATGTGCGCGAACGAGGCGTCCAGCGTGTCCACGCCCTCCGGTATCTGGACGATGTGCGACTGCTCCAGCGCGAACTTGGCGCCGCGCGTGCCGGACGTGTTCACGAACTGGGTCGGCACGCTCCAGTCGTTCTTGATGGAGTAGAGCTGATGGCCGGCCCAGTTGACGATGACGCGGTCCCCGACCTTGCAGGTGCGCGCCTCGGGGCCGACGGCGACGACCGTGCCCGCGCCGCAGTACCCGGGATAGTAGGGGAAGGTCGGGTGGGCGTTGTTCATGTCCTGTGACCAGGCGCGCTCCGTGCCCGCGCTCACCACCGTGTAGTCATTCCGGATCAGCACCTCGCAGCCCTGCGGCTCGCGCTGCTCGCACTCCTGCAGAAACGCCTCGCCCGGCTTCGGCACACACACTCTGTAGTTCTTCATCAGCTTGACTTCCTTTTGCTCAGCCTGCTCAATATTGTCCTGTTTTGTCCACTCAGCGGAGGTAGTAGACATAGTCCTTCTTGCGGGGGCTGGCCGCCGGCAGCGGCCCGGCCGGGTACCCGACGATGCAGTTCCCGATGCCCTCATACTCGCCCTCGACGCCCAGCGAGCGCAGCAGCTCGCGGCCCCAGGACGACTCGAAGACCTCCTTCGCTCGATGGATCCAGCACGCCCCCAGCCCCAGCGAATGGGCCGCCAGCAGCATCTGGCCCAGCACCAGCGAGCCATCGTACACGTGCGTCGCCACGTCCTTCCGCGCCAGCACCACCAGCACCGCCGGCGCACCATAGAAGGGGTCGGCGCCCGACATCCCCATCACCGCCGCATTGCGGCGCGACATCTCATCGCGGACCTTCCTGTCCGTCACCGCCAGAATGATGGGCGACTGGCGGTTCATGCCCGTCGGCGCGTTCATGCCCGCCGCCAGTATCTCGTCCAGCAGCTCCTGCGGCACCGCGTCCGGACGGTACGCCTTCACGCTGCGGCGATCCAGCAGCCTCTCCAATGCCTCGTTTCTGTTCGCCATGTCCTCTGCTCCTGCTTCTCTGGCTTTCCTGTGCGCTCAAGGCCGCGGCAAAAGGCGCTCCGCGGCCATTCCCCTAATGTATCGTGCCGAATACGGCGGTCAATGCGCGCCGAACCGCCGAATGACCCTTTTTTCGCCTCCCATCTGTCATTTCCGCATTTCTGCACTACGTTATATGGAAGGTAAGGCTCCCCCCTCGGGGCGGGGCCAGACAACACAACGACCATTTCTTGAGGAACCGAACGACCATGACCACCTACAACATCGGCATCATCGGCTGCGGCGGCATCTCCCGCTGGGCCCACGCCCCCTACTACCGCAGCAACGCCCAGCGCGCCAACATCGTCGCCGTCTGCGACATCCTCCCCGACCGCGTCAAGCAGTTCCGCGACGAGCTCTACCCCGCCGCCGAGACCTACACCGACTACCACGAGCTCCTCAAGCGCGACGACATCGACGCCGTCGACATCTGCACCCCCAACTACCTCCACTCCGAAATCGCCGTCGCCGCGTTCGCCGCCGGCAAGCACGTCTTCTGCGAGAAGCCCGACGCCGTCTCCCCCGACAAGGCCATCGCCATGCGCGACGCCGCCGAAAAGGCCGGCAAGACACTCATGGTCATGCGCAACAACCGCTTCACCGACCCCTCCGTCTACGCCAAGCGCTTCATCGACGAGGGCAAGATGGGCGACATCTACGCCGGACGCTGCGGCTGGCAGCGCCGCCGCGGCATCCCCGGCAAGGGCGGCTGGTTCACCACCAAGGCTCAGTCCGGCGGCGGCCCCCTCATCGACCTCGGCGTCCACATGATCGACCTTGCCATCTGGCTCATGGGCAACCCAACGCCCGTCGCCGTCACCGGCGCCACCTTCAACAAATTCGCCGGCAACGACACCTCCGACTCCGTCAACTCCCAGTTCGGAGACGCCAAGGCCAACGGCACCTTCGACGTCGAGGACCTCGCCATGGGTGCCATCCGCTTCGACAACGGCGCCATCCTCCAAATCGAATTCTCCTGGGCCTCCAACGTCAAGGAGGAATGCCGCTTCGTCGAGCTCCGCGGCTCCAAGGCCGGACTCAAGTGGCTCAACGGCACCTCCCTCGAAATCTACGGCGAAGACCAGGGACAGCTCACCAACCTCGCCCTCGCCGGACAGCTCCGCGACAACGGACACGCCCGCAACCTCGCTCACTTCCTCGATGTCCTCGACGGCAAGGCCGAACCCTGCTTCAAGCCCCAGCAGGGCATCAACATGATCAAGATCCTCTCCGCCGTCTACGAGTCCGCCAAGACCGGACACGAGGTCGCACTCTAATCCCCCCCACGCACATACGCGTTTCCTTTCGCATTCCCTTGAAATGTCCGGCGGACTTGGGTATAATATAGCCCAGTCCGCCGGACATTGGCGTCTCCAGTGTCCGCAACCGACTCGAATATCCAGACACAGGAGTCACGCCATCATGAGTCCCCGTCCCCACCGCAGTCTGCGGCTTGTCCAGTTCACACTGATCGAGCTGCTTGTCGTCATCGCCATCATCGCCATCCTGGCGGCCATGCTGCTGCC
>CALZPA010000206.1 GCA_945827525.1 uncultured Lentisphaeria bacterium
ATAGGGCTCATTGCCCCAGGCTTCCTCCGCGAAAGGCTCATAGGGTCTCTAGGCGTCGCATCGCGGCGCGGTTTTGTCGATTGAGTCGCTTTTCGCCCGACGGCGAGGGCGCCGTCGGGACAGGCGCCGCATCGCGGCGCGGTTTTGTCGATTGAGTCGCTTTTTGCCCGACGGCGAGGGCGCCGTCGGGACAGGCGCCGCTGGCGCGGCGCGTTTTGTCTGTCGGTTAAGTCGATTGCGCGGCGATGAAGGCGATGGTGTTGGCCCAGGGGATGCGGCGGTTGAGGCAGGTGCGGGCGAGTTCGGCGCGGAGGAGGTGGGGCTGGCAGTCGGGGACGGCGCGGAGGAGACGGGAGGCGAAGGAGTCGGGTGCGTCGCTGAACCAATGGGCGAGCTGGTCGGCGGAGAGGAGCTGGTCGCGGTGGAAGGTGTGGAGCTCGCAGGAGCGGACCGTGAGTCCGGCACGCTGGAGGAGGTTGCGGAGGGTGTCGTGGTTCCAGTTGACGAGGGGGTCGTCGGGGTTGGCGTAGATGGCCTCCTCGGCGCGTCGGATGGCGTCGAGCCAGGGGAGGGTGGTGTCCTGGACGAGGAGATGAAGGCGCTGGGAGAGCTGCGGGATGTTCTCGGCGAGGATGAGGTCGGCGTTGGGGCGCATGAGTTGGGGGAGCTGTCGGGCGATGACGTCGCGGGTGTCGGCGGAGGAGAGGCAGTTGCGGCCGATGATGGCGTCGTAGGACCAGTCGTGGGCGAGTGCGGCGAGGTGGTCTGGCGTGGCGACGATGACCCTGGGCTGGGCGAGGTTTTCGAGCGCGGCGGCCTGCTCGAGGAGGTTCTGGCGATGCTGTTCGGAGGAGACGATGGCGGTGACGCCGCCCTCCGGGGTGCGGCGGACGGCCTCCCAGGTGAGCGCGGCGGTGTCGGCGGAGAGGTCGCAGACGAGGTCGTGGCGCTGCCAGGCGCGTGCGGCGAAGATGCGGTCGCGGACGGCGGCGAGGGTGGGTGCGAGGCTGCTGACGGCGCGTGCGAGCCACTGGTCGGCGGCCTTGTCGGGTGGAGAGAAGGTGAGGATTTCGGGTGGTGCGGCGGTGCCGCCGTTGGCCTGGAGGGCGGCGAGCTGGAGTTCGCGGCGCTGTCGGATGGTCTCGGCGAGGGTTTCCTCGTAGCCGATGGAGCCGGGCTCGTAGAAGATGTTGCCCTGGAGGGAGGCCGGGAGGTACTGCTGGGCGACCCAGTGGTCGCGGTAGGCGTGGGGATACTGGTACCCGGCGCCGTGTCCGAAGCCCTTGCTGTCTCGGGAGGCGTCGCGGAGGTGGTTGGGGACTTCGTCCTCGCGTTCCTTCTCGACGAGCTTGAGGGCGTCGAAGAAGCCCATGACGGAGTTGGACTTGGGTGCGGTGGCGCAGTAGAGGGCGGCGTGGGCGAGCGGGTAGTGTCCTTCGGGGAGTCCGACGCGGTCGAAGGCCTCGGCTGCGGCGATGACGAAGGGGAGGGCCTTGGGGTCGGCCATGCCGATGTCCTCGGAGGCGAAGATGGTCATGCGCCGGAAGATGAAGCGTGGGTCCTCGCCGGCGTAGACCATCTTGGCGAGCCAGTAGAAGGTGGCGTCGGGGTCGGAGCCGCGCATGGACTTGATGAAGGCGGAGATGGTGTCGAAGTGGCAGTCGCCCTCGCGGTCGTAGAGGACGGCGCGCTGCTGGATGGATTCCTCGGCGACGGCGAGGGTGATGTGGATGAGGCCGTCGGGGCCGGGCTGGGTGGTCTCGACGGCGAGCTGGAGGGCGTTGAGTGCGGCGCGGGCGTCGCCGTTGGCGACATTGGCGATATGGGCGAGGGCGTCGTCGTCAAGGCGTGTGCGGAGGTTGCCGTAGCCGCGTGCGGGGTCATCGAGTGCCTGTCGGATGATGCTGCGGATATGGTTGTCGTCGAGCGGCTTGAGCTGGAAGATGCGGGAGCGGGAGACGAGGGCGCGGTTGACGGTGAAGTAGGGGTTTTCGGTGGTGGCACCGATGAGGATGACGGTGCCGTTCTCGACCCAGGGGAGGAGGGCGTCCTGCTGCGCCTTGTTCCAGCGGTGGACTTCGTCGATGAAGAGGATGGTGCGCTGTCCGTGTTCGCCGAGTCGCCTCTGGGCCTCGGCGGTGATGTCGCGGAGGTCGGCGATGCCGGCCATGACGGCGTTGAGGGTGACGAAATGGGATCGGGTGGTGTTGGCGATGACGGAGGCGAGGGTGGTCTTGCCTGTGCCTGGCGGGCCGTAGAAGATGAGTGAGGAGAGCTGGTCGGCCTGGATGGCGCGTCGGAGGAGGCGTCCGGGGGCGAGGATATGGTCTTGTCCGACGTATTCGTCGAGGGTGCGCGGGCGCATTTTGGCGGCCAGAGGCTGTTCGTCCCGGAGGATTTTCTCACGGGCGTGGTCGAAGAGGGATTTCATGGACGCCTCGAGCTGTCGGAAGGGCTGGGTGGAGTCGGGCACGGTGGGGGGCGTGTGTGGGGGTGTGTGCTACTGTGGGACGACCTCGTGGATGGAGGGTCTGCGGTCATTGGCGGCCTTGGCCTCGGCGGCGGTGGCTCTGCGGAGCGAGATGTTGTCGAAGCTGTATTTTCCGGCGGGCCAGATGGCGTAGCATTTGAGGAGGAGTCGCGTGGGTCGGAAGCGCTTGATGGAGGGGAGCTTGAAGCCGAGCTCGAATTTGCGCCACTGGTGTGGGGTGCTGACGCGGCAGGCCATGGCGTGGCGGTAGACCTGTCTCCAGTCGCCCTTGCGGGGCTTGCGGATGAGGTTCTTGGAGCCGAAGGTGTCCTCGTAGCCCTGGCCGTTGCGGAAGTGGTCGTGGAACCAGACGGCGCCGTCGTCGGGGGAGGTCTCGGTGACGGGCTGGAAGCCGCGGATGAGGATTTGCGGGTAGAAGAGCTCGGAGGACTTGTGCTCGGCGTAGACGTCGGCGGAGAGGATGAACCAGGAATCGTCGGGGCGGAGGTCGATGGGTGCGGCGAAGGCCCAGGCGCCCTCGTGGGCGCCGACGACATCATACTGGCCGCCCTTGTTCTTGCCGGCCTTGAAGTTCTTTTCGTCCTCGATGAACTGCTTTTTGTCGATTTGGAGGACGTTGGTGTTGAGGGTGAGGCATTTGCCGGGGGCGCCGCCGTTGCGTTGCCAGAGCTGGGTGATGCCGTCGAAGGGGGCCCAGTTGGCGGGTGTCCGTCCGGAGCCCTTCTCGAGGCCGCCGTTGGGGACGAGGTTGCGCGCCTTTTTGGGTTCGGCGGCGGCGGTGGCGAGGGTGGCGAGGGCGACGAGGAGGGTGAGCAGGCGTCGTGTGGGGCGGAGGGGGTCGAGGCGGCGCATGGGGGGGCGGCTCCTGGTGGGCGGTGGGCTTAGTTGGCGGGCTGTCCGTTGACGGCGGGGCAGACCTCGCGGAAGGGGCACTGTGCGCAGAGGTAGGGAGAGGGGGTGCAGGGGAAGTCGTGTTCGTCGGCGGTGTTGGCGTCGGGGTCGGTGAGTTTGGCCTTCATGGTCTTGGCGGAGGTGAGGATGACGTCGCGTGCGGAGATGAGGTTCTCGGGCTTGATGGGGTATCGGCTGACGCGTCCGCCGTCGCGGAGGAAGACGCCGCAGAGCTGGAGTCGTTCGACGCTCTCGAGCTTCCACTTGTCGAGGGCGTAGAGTGCGTAGCAGGCGAGCTGGAGGTTGAGGGCCTCTCGGTCTTCGGTGCCGGTCTTCCAGTCGATGATGTGGAAGAGTCCGTTCTGGTCGACGAAGGCGAAGTCGGGGGCGCCCCAGACCTTGAGGCCGTCGAGGTCGAAGCTGTCGAGGGAGTCGATGGCGCGCCATTGGGAGGGGGGCGCCTGGCGGATGTCGCGGACGGCCGGTGAGGCGGTGAAGTTGTCGAGGCAGTCGAAGATGAGTGCCTTGATGGCGTCGGTGGTCTCCTTGGGGAGGGTTTTGCCGTTGCCGTAGTAGAGCTCGAAGAGATTGGTGGCCTTTGGCTTCTGGAGATAGACCTGCTGGACGGCGTCTCGCCAGTCGGAGCGCATGCGGAGGAGCGCGGTGTTCTGGAGGGAGTCGGTGGTGGGGAAGGGCTGTTCGCCTCGGGCGAAGGCGGTGAGGGCGAGTCGGATGGTGTCGTGGACGATGGTTCCGGCCCACATGGCGAGGGACTTGATCTGCTTGAGGCGGTAGAGCCGCTGGGCGGTCTCGGGGGCGTTGCGGTCCCAGCCGTACCAGGAGCCGTAGTAGGAGTAGTAGTAGGCGCGGGGGCACTTGCGGAAGGCGGCGTCGCGGGTGACGGACCAGGAGAAGTCGTTGGTGAGGGTTCTGCCCATGATGAGAGTGCGGGGGTGTGGGGGCTGTGGGTAGGTATGTGGTGGTGGGCGGTGTGCCCGGACGCGGGTAAGGTAAGGCGTGATGCGTGGGAGGTCAAGTGGCGGTAACGGACTATCCTAGGCAGTCACAGGGATTCCCGTTGGGGTGCGGCGGATGGCTATGCGGGTTGGCGACGCCGCGGCGGCGGTTGCGGAAGAAGGTCTGGAGGAGGGTGCGCGCCTCGTCGGCAAGGAGTCCGGACTGGACGTGGACGGTGTGGAGCATGCCGGGGAAGGCGGTGACGTCGAGGGCGGAGCCGGCGGCGCCCATGCGCGGGTCTGGGCAGGCGAAGACGCAGGCGCCGAGGCGGGCGTTGACCATGGCGCCGGCGCACATGGCGCAGGGTTCCTTGGTGACGTAGAGGGTGCAGTCGGTGAGTCTCCAGTCGCCGATGGCCGCGGAGGCCTGGGTGATGGCGAGCATTTCGGCGTGGGCGGTGGCGTCCTTGAGCATCTCGCACTGGTTGTAGGCGCGTGCGATGATGTCGCCATGGTGGAGGACGACGGCGCCGACGGGGACTTCGCCCTGTCTGGCGGCCTGTTCGGCGAGTCGGAGGGCGAGTCGCATGCAGGCCTCGGGGGTGTAGAGCTGGAGCGGGGCGTCTTCTGGGGGCATGGTTGGGGAGGTGGCAGTCAGTTGACGGAGAGGGCCTCGAGGAGACGCTGTGCCTTGTCGGGCTGGTCGTCGGCGAGGATGGGGAGGAGCTGCTGGAGCCGCTGGAGTCGGAGGTCGTCTGGCGGGAGCTGTCCGGCTCGGGTGATGCGGTCGAAGGCGGCGGCGGCCTCGAGGAGGTGGTGTCGGAGGTCGTGGTAGTAGAGGTCGAGGAGCTGCTGGGGGGTCTGGCTAGTCATCGTCGGAGTCGGTAGGTGGGAGGGGTTGGTCGGCGGGGAAGAGTTCGGGGTGCTGGTCGATGTCGAGGAGCGTCTGGTGGATGTCCTCGGGGGACTGCGCGAGCCTGAGTCTGGGGAGGAGAGAGGTGGTGGTGCAGAGGAGGCAGAGTCTGGCGATGGTCTGGATGTGGAGGTTGGAGTCGAGGCAGCAGACGAGGAAGAGGATGTCGGTCTTCTCGCCGTCGGGGGAGGGGCCGTAGAAGATGGGGTTGGCAAGTTTGGCGACGCAGAGGAAGGAGGTGTCGCAGAGTGGGGTGTCGAAGCGGTGTCTGGGGTGCGGGATGGCGGCGCCCTTCTCGATGGTGGTTGAGGCGAGCTCCTCGCGTTCGAGAAGTTCGTTGTAGAGGTCGGCGGGGTCGTAGATGAGTCCGGCGTCGGCGGCGAGTTCGGTGAGGGCCTTGAGGACGGAGGGTCTGGACTTGGCCTGGAGGTCGGCGACGCAGGCCTCGGGGAGGCAGAGCTGGTCGAGGAAGGGACGGGAGGTGTCGGGGATGCGGACGGTCTTGGCGGCGCGGTGCCGGGCGGCCTTCTTGAGCGACTGGAGGGCGATGATGTGCTGCGCGAGCCAGGAGTCGAGGTCGTCCTGGGAGAAGAAGAGCCGTTCGCCCTGCGGCTGCGCGGGAAGGCTGCCCTGGACCACGAGGCTGCGGAGGTCGCTGGGCTGGAGATGCAGGAAGTCGGCGGCCTGTTCAAGGGTGAGTCTGCGTTTGCTGCTGGGCATAGCGGTGTGGGGGTAGGGGTGTTTTTGCAAAGACCGGCGGACGAGCGACTGAAAGGCGCCAATGAAGGAGTCCACAAAAGACACAAAAGGCTCAAAATTCTATTTTTTCGCCCGATGGCGTGGTCGCCGTCGGGACAGGCCTCGCTTCGCTCGGCGGAATGAGGAGCTGGCTCCGTCGTGGACGTTGGCGGCGGCTCGTCGAACGCACCCTAATATAGTCATGGGGGACGGCGGGTACAAGGGGCTGGCGGGGCATGGAGGCAAAGAAAGCCCCCGGTGCCGCAGAGGCACGGGGGGCTTTCTCAATCGTCAGTCAGACGGTTCGCTCAATTACTTCGCGACCTCGGAGGCAGCGGCCTTGACGGCGGGGGCGGCATCCTGGACGGCGGAGGCGGCGGCCTTGACGGCGGCGGCGGGGTCGGCGGGCTTCGGCTCTTCCTTGGCGCAGGAGGCGAAGAACGGGACGGCCAGCATGGCGACGAGAGCAGCAAAGATCATCTTCTTCATGGTAATCTTCCTTTCTTCTAGGGGTGTACGATTAGGACTCTTCCGGTCAAAAGCCATTGCAGAGCTGGCTTCATAGCCAACTATACTATGGTATAGAAAAAATACAAATCATAATGTAGCACTGCACTAACGGTATGCAAACGCAAGTGGCGATGCGAGGCACAATTTTTGCCTCCAGGCGCGTTTATTGACAATGCGCCTGGAAGCGTTGGGGAGCTTGTGATGGCTGGGAAGGCAGCGTTTTTCTGCCCGACGCGAGACCCGTCGGGACAGGCGCCGCTTCGCGGCTTCTTGTCCGCCTCGCTTCGCTCGGCGGAATTCGGTCGCGCCGCTGACGCGGCGCAGGCG
>CALZPA010000207.1 GCA_945827525.1 uncultured Lentisphaeria bacterium
GCTTTTTGCCCGACGGCGAGGGCGCCGTCGGGACAGCGCCTCGCTTCGCTCGGCGCTTTTTCTCTCGTCACTCTCGTCGCTTTTTGCCCGACGGCGAGGGCGCCGTCGGGACAGCGCCTCGCTTCGCTCGGCGGAAGATAAAGTCTCAAAATCGTTGAATGCGGCTGATACATGGCAATCAAGGCGGGCTGTTCTTTCTGAGCACCCATTCATGGGGAGATTGGAGAACAAGCCTGGAGTTCTATAAGGGCGTGACGTTCCAGGCACGATGCAAGCGGCTGATCCTGCTGGGTGCCTATCTGGTGGTGCCGTCCACGTGTCGTCGGAACGACATGGCAGACCGCATGGAGGCGGCGACGGGATGTCGTCCGGACGTCAGTCAGCCGTGCTCGGGCATCATTTCGCCGACTGGAGACAAGGCTGTCGTGCATATTCATGGGTGCGGCTACTGGAAGGCCGCCGGGGGGCGGAGCTATCCGAAGGTCAAGGCGGAGCTGACGATTTACCGGCTGCTTCAGGAGAGGCGACCGGTTCTTTTTGGGTATTCGGAGGTGTCGGATGTCCATGATGACGGGGAGCATCTGTCGTTCTTCATGCGTGAGGAGCCAGGCGTGTTTGCGGGGGATGTCCATCGTCCGCTGGAGGCGGTGCTGCCGGCGCTGGAAGAGTTTCACGCCTTGCGTCCGGAGGGGCTGGTGCATGGCGACTTCAAGCCATGGAATGTGCGGTGGCGTCGGGATGGGCGTCCGCATTTCTTCGACTTTGAGGAGTCGCACACGGGTGACATACGGGAGGATATCGAGCATTATCAATCACTGGGTGGCATGAGACGATGAAGCTATTCCTGTCTGCATATGCGTGTGAGCCGGATAAGGGCAGTGAGCCGGGCATCGGGTGGAACACGGCACTGGAGCTGGCAAAATACCACGAGGTGCATGTGCTGACCAGGGCGAACAATCTGCCGTCGATAGAGGCGGCGCTGTCCTCCTGGGAGGGGCCCCGTCCAGTATTCCATGGGTATGATCTGCCGCATTGGCTGACCTTTTGGAAGAAGAAGCGCAGAGGATATCATTTGTACTACTACCTCTGGCAGTACGGCGCCTATATGAAATTCAGAGAGTTGGCCAACACCTGCGACATCGTGCAGCATCTGACGTTCGCGAACTGGGCGATGCCGAGTCTGTTCATGCTGTGTCGGCCTGTGACCGTGTATGGGCCGATTGGGGAGGTTCATACGCCAGAGGTGGTGTTTCGGTCGCTGCCGTGGCGGGTGAGGGTGCGGGAACGGCTGCGCGCCTGGGGGATGTGGCTCTTCACGCATCTGGAGCCGTTTCGGCTGCTGACGCCCCGGTGCGCCGATGTCATTCTGGAGTCGGGCCATCCCGAGGGGAATAGTGGCTTTGCTGGGAAATTTCTGCCGAAGATACGGCGTCAGCACCAGACGGGCATCAATCCGAACGAGCCGGAGTATGATGTCAGGCGGTGCCGTGAGTCGGACGGCAAGGTTCGTCTGCTCATCTGCAGCGAATTTCTGCATTGGAAGGGCGTGACCTACGCCTGTGAGGTCTTCGGCAGGATTGCGTCTGCCCGCGAGGATGTGGAGCTGCACATTTATGGCCGAGGGCCGGAGAGGGCGGCCATGGAGGAGATAGTGGCTCGTCATGGGGTGTCGGGGAAAGTCCGGTGGTTTGGGTTTGTGGGCAAGCGGGAGATGCTGCAGGCGCTGTGTGATGCCGACATTCTCCTGTATCCGTCCTATCACCATGGCCTGGCGACGCTCATTCTGCAGGCGATGTGGGCGGGTCTGCCCATCGTCGCGATGCTGGATGACCCGGTCGCGCAGGCGGTTGGGGAAGGGGCCGGAGTGGTGGCGAAGGGTGCGACGATGGGTGAGGTGCTGGAGGATTTGTGTGCCAGGACGCTTGACCTCATTGATTCGCCATCGCGGCGGCAGCGTCTGGGACAGCGTGGTCGGGAGCTCGTACGGGAGACCTATGACTGGTCAAAGACGGTGGACAGGCTTTCACGTTTGCTGGTTGAGGCCAAAGGTTCCATGAGGGCTCGGTGAACGCCACATAAGCCGGTGCAGACAGACCATGAGGATACTTCACTATTTTCTGGGGCCTGAGCGTCAGGGGGGATTGAATCGCTATGTGCGTGACTTGTCTGCGGCTCAGGCAGCCGCAGGGCATCACGTCATGCTGCTCTATCCCTGCGGTAGTCTCTTCCCGCCTGTCCGTCCTCTGATTCGCCATGTGGGCAGCCGGTGCGGCGTTGAGTGCTTTCAGCTACTGGGCGGCTTGCCAGTGCCCCTGCTGGAGGGCATCCGGCAGCCTGAGATGATACTGGAGAGTCTGCGTCTGCTGACCGAGGAGCAGATGTGCGCATTCATCAGCCGGACACGGCCGGAGGTGCTGCATGTTCATACGTGGATGGGTTTTCCACGGGAGCTGCTGGAGGTCATGAGAGCACGAGGTGTCCGGGTTGTCTTCACGACCCATGACTACTTTGGCCTGTGTCCGAAGGTGAATTTGGTGGATGACGCCGGATGCCCCTGCACGGATGGCAGTGACGCACGCTGTTCACGCTGCAACCTGGGGGCGCCGGGCGAGCGTTTTCTGTCCTTGCGGAACAGCATGGCGCTGATGCGGCTGAAGGGGGTGCTGGCTCCTCTGTTGCGGCTCAGGCAACGGCTGCGGCGGACCTCGGGGGCGAAAGGAGGGGGGCTCCAGCCGTGTCCGGTCAGGGACTATGCGTCGCTGCGCGAGTACTATCTGGAGATGCTGCGTCAGTGCGACTGTATTCACTGCAACAGCCGGGTGGCGCACCGGGTCTATGCGTCCTTCTTGCCGAACGGAAAGTTCCGGGTGTTGCCGATAACGCATGGTGGCATGGACTGGCGTCCGGCAGACAAGGAGGTGAAGGCCTCGGAGATTTGTCTGGGGTTCAGCGGTCCGGAGGCTGCGTTCAAGGGATTGCCGATGCTGCTTGAGGTGCTGGCGGGGCTGGAGTCGTTGCCATGGCATCTGGAGGTCTGGGGGACGAACAGGCGGGAGTCGGTGGGGCGTGTCACATACTGCGGACGCTATCGCCAGGCGGAGCGTGCCTTGGGCCAGCTGGATTTGCTGATTGTGCCATCCGTCTGTAATGAGACCTTCGGCTTTATTGTGGCAGAGGCGTTGTCGCTAGGCGTCCCCGTTCTCTGTTCCGACACCGTGGGGGCTCAGAGTCTGGTGGAGGACAGCATGGTCTATCATGGCCGAGAGGGACTTGAGCGGCGCCTGACGGAGCTGTTGGCGCATCCCGAGGAGCTACAGGTAATCCGGCGACGGCTTGTCCGGGGGAAGGCACCTATGGTTTCCATACGGCAGCATGCGGAGGAGATGGTGAAGCTGTATGGGGAGCTGAATGGTTCTGTAGTGTGATATGTGCCAGGGGGGGCATACGCGACCTGTGCCTGATGTTCAAGGGAATAGTGATTAGAGCATGAAGAAGATTGCGATTATCGGCATTGTGGGGCTTCCCGCCAACTATGGTGGGTTTGAGAGTTTTGCGGAGCAGTTGGTCCAACGGCTCTGGGATGATTATGAGATTACCGTATTCTGCCAGAAGAGCGCGTATAGGGAGCATCCGGAGACCTTCGGCAAGGCGAGGCTGCGTTATCTGCCCATGAAGGCCAATGGCATTTGGAGCATCCCGTATGATATGCTGTCGATGCTGAAGGCGCTGCGGTTTGCCGATACGCTGCTGGTGCTGGGAGTCAGCGGGTGCACGCTGCTGCCGTTCCTGCGCTGGCTCGGCTGCCGAAAGCGCATGGTGGTGAATATCGATGGCATCGAATGGCGGCGAGGCAAGTGGAGCGGGTTCGCCAAGTGGTTCCTCCATTTCTCCGAAATGTGCGCCGTGAAGTATGCGGACGAAATCGTGGGGGACAATCAGGTCATCGTCGACTATGTCCAGGAGGCCTACCACAAACCCTGCAACCTGATTGAGTATGGGGCGGACAACCTATGACAGCAGCTACTCCCTATGCCTTTGGCGTGTGCCGTATTGAACCTGAGAACAATGTCCATCTCATCCTGGAGGCGTTTGCCGCCGACTGTCCCCTGCCGCTGATCATGGTCGGCAACTGGCAGCACAGCGACTACGGCAAGGAGCTCTGGACACGCTATGCTGACCACCCGAACATCACCCTGCACGCGCCCATCTACGACAAAGACCAACTGAACGCCTATCGGGCCCACTGTTCGCTCTATCTACACGGACACTCCTGCGGGGGCACCAATCCGTCCCTCGTGGAGGCGATGTATCTGGGATTGGCCATCGCCGCGTTCGACTGCAACTTCAACCGTGAGACGACGGAAGGTAAGGCCCTCTATTTCAAGGATGTGGAAACCTTGCGCGCCCTTGTCCGGCAAGCCGAGCAACTGAATCTTCCCCACATTGCCGCCAACATGAAGGAAATCGCAGACCGACGCTATACCTGGAAACGCATCGCCGAGTGCTATGCGAGGCTCTTCTGAACCGAGGAGCCCTGTCCACAATATTCTCAATAAAAGCATTGAGGTGAAAAAGGCCCGCCGACGATACGTCGGCGGGCCTTTTTTTGTCCACCACACGGAGAGAGCATATCAGTAAGCGTCCATTTAGGCCTGAATGGACGCTCCTCATGGAATTGCTGTTCGCGGCTACCCATTTCATTCGATATTCCCGTGGTGCTCTTCAATAGGCATGAACAGTATGTCGAGCAGTTGCCTGGCGACTTCTTGTGTCAGAGAATTCACACGGGCAAATACGATTGACATGGCTTCATTGGCATCAAATGCGCGAAGGGCTGCCTGAATGTCACGAAGCGTTTCTCCTCCATGAACATTGCAGTCGCGAATTATCAGGGTAGCACCTGCCACACGAGTGTCAAACGGCTCAATAGAGAACACATCCGCATCTGTGGCATCGGGACCGTAGAGCCGCTTGTCCTCGTCGATGAAGTCAAGGTAGTGGTCGATGATGAAATACACATCCACAAGATCCTTGGTGCGTTCTGGCGTGTCTGTATACGCCTTGAGTTTCAGCATGGCAAGCCAGCATGGGCTGATGACCTTCATGCTTGCCGTCCCTATGGTCATAGTCTCTGCATCTTCGTATGCAAGGCGGTATCCCAGGACATTGAGGGACACGTCGAAATCAGGTGGCCAGGCGAAATCGCCGTTTTCATCCTCAATTCCTCCAAACGGGACAAAGTCAGCATATATCTCATCGCGCAGCCAGAGGCGGTGGCGAATTTTAGCGTCCTGGCGTAGACCTCCTTCTCTCTTCAGACCATCCACAATTCGGTTGTATTCCTCCCAGGAGAAGACACGGCATGCCAAATCCACGTCCATGGTCACACGGCATTACCAGTGGCTCTGCGTTCCTTTATCCAGTAGTCCCTCGCATACGCGCCGACCA
This sequence comes from uncultured Lentisphaeria bacterium, assembly GCA_945827525.1. Taxonomy (GTDB): domain Bacteria; phylum Verrucomicrobiota; class Lentisphaeria; order Oligosphaerales; family Oligosphaeraceae; genus CAAGGB01. The sequence goes on from CALZPA010000207.1 coordinate 5,449, forward strand.
GCATCAGCTGCCCGTCCAGTTTATTGACGGTATCTGTGATGATGGCGAGAATTTCCTCTGCTGCATTCATGGTTCATCCTCCAGATACTTGGCTCTGACTTCAGCGGCAATCTCCTGACATCTGCTGTCGTCCTTTGAGAGCAGGTCGGCGTAGACCAGAAGCCAGTGGACATGTCCCTTGAAGCTTCTTGTTTCAGGCCAGAATGCCTTCTTCACAGTGATGTTTCCGTCATCTGCGATACGCCATCTTGCCTTTGCGATGACAGGTGCAATATTGCCTTGACGCCAGTATTCGCCAAAAGTTGTACCCGCAAGACCTGCTTCCGCAGCCGCCGTCTCGCCGCCAGCGATCAGTGGGCATTTTCCATCCGTCGGGATAGGCTTGCCTTGATATCTCGTAATCTCCAGCCTCGGCAGGAGCTGCAGGGCATAGTTGGCAGCCCAGAGGTCAATCATACGGTTTCTGTCTCCCCAGCGAAACCCCTTGCCCCATTTGAGTAGATGGCCGCGTTCCTGCGCTTCCCGCATTACATTGTTGATCGTGCCGAGGCTTGCGCCGCAACCTGCGGCGATTTCACGGTATGTCCAGTTCAATGCATCCTTTTCTGTCAGAAGCAGAAAGAGAACCTTCAACCCCTGGGGATTCCAGCAGCGTCCAGGAGTGAGCCGGCGAATCAGTTCAGGAGGTCGGGGACAGTTCCTGACACAGAGCACATTGCCGTTGACGCGCAATAGAAGGTTGCCAGCAGTATCAATGTAGTTGACGTGTGCCGCGCCAAGCAGTTCCGCCGTCGTCGGAGGAAAGAAGGGGGCGATTGCAAGTATGCTCTCCTTCCCTCTTAATGTACATTCCTCCTCTATTTTTGTGGCTGGTATCGCCGTGGCGTCCAAAATGAAAAGGCGTTTGCCACTGTTGAATTCAACCGTTGGAAGTGTTTCCTTGGACGAATGGACACAATTCGCCTTTGGCAGACCATTTTCCGCCAGAAAGCCATTCAGCCTGTCCAGTGCCTTGCTTATGATGTCTTGTCGATTGTTCATAATTTCCCCCATTGTTCGACTTTGTTGAACAATTATAAGATAATGAACAAATCGAGGGTTGCAAATCGGGTTGATGAAAAACTCGTGTTTTTTCGTTCAAATGGTTCGCAGTCCCGCTGAAATCGAAATACACAGGCGCTCAGGATGGATTTCGGGCGTAAAATGGGGTGCGGCGGAACTGGCTCTTTGTGGGGAGCGAGGGCGGCGGCGTCTCGATGGCCGTCCTCGCCGGCTTCGCGGCCACCTGCAGGGAGAATGGCGTCGACTTCTAGGAGTGGCTGCCGGACGTCCTCCCCAGGCCTGACACCCACCCCGCCGCCCGCATC
>CALZPA010000208.1 GCA_945827525.1 uncultured Lentisphaeria bacterium
AAATCGACTCAATTACATCCAATCATTCCCATCCAGTTCTCATGGTAATACCACCAATTCTCGCCCCAGCCCCGCTTACCTTCCTGGGCTGTGGGAATCGGCAGCGCCTTCCTGCCCGAAAAGGCCGCGACGCTGCCGTCCACTCTCCAGAAATTGAGATGCACCGAGCTGCTCATGTGGGTGTTAAGGGTGACTTCATCTGAGAACAGCGCCCAATAGACGGGCTTGCCACCCCACATTTGGGGAAGCTGCTCCACCTTGGCATAGTATATGGCGCTTCCGGACGGCTGGGACCAGCCGCTGGCGGCCAGCTGATAGATGAAGATGCTACTGCGGAAATCCCCATAGGACGAGATATAGCTATTTCGTTTTGTCTTTGAGTCGGCCGGGCAGTACCCGATCGCCCCAGGGCCATCCGTCTCGCTCCAGGTCTCGGCATAGGGCTTGATCATGTGACCAAGACCAGTGCGTCTCCAGTCCCAGTCCGTCAGATTGGCACACACATAGGACTCGTTGTCGTTCAGGTACATCGTGGCATAATATCCCAGCTGCTTCAGGTTGCTCTTGCAGGAGATGTCCCGTGCCCTGGCTCGTGCCTTGCCGAGGGCGGGCAACAGCATGGCCGCCAGAATGGCGATGATGGCGATGACCACGAGAAGCTCAATCAGAGTGAAATTCTGGTGTTTCCTTTTCATGTTGAAATGCCCTTCCTTGAAAATGGATTCAGTTTTTTAGCAGTCGAAACGAGCCAGAGGTACGGACGGCCCCTTCCAAAGAGAAGCCTGCCATGTCTCCCTGAAAACCTTTGTCGAGGTTCAGCGTATTGCCGATGCGCGAGACGGAATTGACGGGATTGGTGCAGACCGGCGCCGACGCCTCCGCCGTCTTTCTGCCATTCTGCCAGAGCTGCAGGCTCTTTCCATCATAGACGGCGGCGATGTGCGTCCATGTACCCGCCGAAACCGGTTCGGGTGAACGGACGGATGCCGGTGCCACATGGCCGTGACGCTGCAGCCCCGGCCGCAGACAGCTGTCCAAGGAAAGAGAGACCCCGCTGGCGTCCACGAACAGCGCCATGTCCGTCCCCTTCGCTTCTGGCCTAATCCACATCTCCACCGTGAACGGGCCGGTCGGCATGGCACGGTTGGTCAGCGCAACCGCATTTTCCTTCCCGTCAAACGACAGGACAGTCCGCTCCTTGCCTTCAGGCCCGACGGCCCTTTCCCACGCCGGCAGGCTATCCTTCCGTGGCCAGACGCCAAAGCCCTTGCCGCATCCCCGTTGAGCGGGGAATGTCCAGCCGGAGGTGGAGAACAGAAGGCCATCGACCGGCTGGTCAAAGTCGTAGCGGAGCGAGAAGATATCGTATTCCGGTATCCGCATGCTCGTCAGCAGCGGGGCGTCCAGACGGGAAATCCGCTTTCTCCACAGGGGCCAGTTCTCATCGTAATCCGAGCCGGTGACGATAACGGGCTGCTCAGTGAGCTCAGACGCCCCCGTGATGACGTGGACTGGACAACTGAACGTGACCCGGTCGGAGACGTCTGTGAAGCGGACGATGTAGACGTCTCCTGGCGAGACCCGCAGAGCGGGCAACACCGCGCTATGCGTCCATACCGGTTTGTGCTTGTGCCGAATCTCCGTGTCCATGACGGGATAGCCATTGCGGAGCAGCTCCGCCTTCCCCGCAAAGATCCAGGTGTTCAGGCGGATGCTCGCCACGAGGCTCCCGCCTTCTCCCGTCCGGATTTGCAGCTCCGCCCTCTGGCCGCCGAGATCGTCGTGGCGCAGACGAATGGTGCGAACACTCTCAGTCCGTCCGGAACGCCTCGTGATGGGGTAAAGCTCACGCCAGGAAGGCTCCTTTCCGTTTTCCGTCACCGAAGCCTGCACACGCATCATGCGCCAGTCCCTCATGTCCTCATGGGACAGCCGGAGGGTCGTGACGGACAGAGAGTCCGGCTTCAGCGCCACGGGGTCAAACTGCTTCAGAACGTTCCCCGCAGCGTCAAGCAGACGTACCATTGCGGACGCCGGCGCCGTGGTGTAGCTGAAATTCATGACTTCCAGCGTCATGTCGTCGCCGAGCACCACCTCCTCATGATAGGAGTAAATCACCTGCGGGGGACGCGGAACCGACGGCACGCCACGCCACTGTGCGAGATATTCCCGGTTGATCCGCAGCAGGTTGTCGCGATTGATGACGCTCGGCTCAAACTGAGTGCTCTCGATGTAATCGTTCCACGTGGTCAGGCAGACCCAGTTGGCCTGGTTCGCCAGCGCCGCCTCCCAGTTCGACCGCAGCGTCCCGGAATTCAGGAACGGACGGTAGAATGACGAGCCTTGCCCGATGTATCCGACCGCAATCCCAGCGCAGAAGATGCCATCCGCTCGGGACGACTTCCCCATGGCGGCACGTCCATTGGCGAGACGCCGCTTCATTTCCTCTGGGGTAAAGCCGTTGCAGCCGAAATCGTAGAAGCCATCAAATCCGCGCAGGGCCTCCGCCAGCTTCACCGGATCGTCCCACATGGAGGTCTCATGCGCCGGCTGAGCGATATAGTAGGCATCCAGTCCCCTGCTTTTCAGCTCCTCCCGCACCTTCAGCCATTCGTCCATGGTTTTTCCCCAGAGATTGTAGACAAAGATGACCATTCTGCCGTCAATCCTGCAGGCGTTGGGATGCTTCTGGAATTTCCGAATGAAGGCGGCAAGCCCCTCGATCAGGGATTCATTGCTGTGGTTGAGGTTGTCCATGCAGAGCGCGATCTTGAACGGAGTGCCCACCGCGCCCCCGAAGAAATGCCCAATCCCGCTATACCCATCGGGACTTCTAACGTCAATGCAGAAGCCGTCCACGCCATAGGCAAGGGCGGTCTCAACATGTTTGCGCGCAGCCAGAAAGATGCCGGCATCATCATGTATCTCCTTCCCCAGCAGGCTCCGGTCGCCAAGCGGCTGCAGCATCCGGGGCGAGGGAACTCTCATCACCTGATCATACTCATCCGTCTGGGCAAAGCCCCACCCGACAAAATGAGCCCAGCACATCTTCGTCTGCTCCGGATGTTCATCAGCGCACACCATGCCCAGAAAGCCGATGGCTGCCAAAACGATTGCAATGACCCTGTGTCCCATGGAAAACAACTCCTGCCATTTCTTATGTTAAAGTGAACTGCGCATCACCAGTTTGGGAGCCAGCGTGAGCTGCTGTGCCTGCTCTCTGTTTCCCGCCAGAGCGTTTTCCAGCAGTTGAGCGGTATATTCGCCAAATTCGTCCGTATTTATCTCCAGCGAGGTGGGTGGAGGCGTCAGGTAGGGAGACAGATTGCTTTCGCCGGAGTAGGCAAGGACGGCCATGTCCTCCGGAACTCTCAGATGATGTTCCCGCAGGGCGCGATAGGAGGCGAGGACTGCAGAGAACGAGGGGGCAAAAATCGCCGAAAAATCGGGCTTTCCGCTGTCAAGACGTGCGGAAAGAGCACTGTAGGTGGCATCTATGGAGTCGCTGAATGCCTCCAGGTGCGTATCCAGATAGAGCTCATTTCCCGTTGGGATGCCAAGCTGCCCCGCCATGGCACAGAAACCGCTGAACCGCTCCCGCATGGTCGTTTCATCCGGTTCCGATTTCAGAAAGAGAATACGTCTGTGACCATGGTCATACAGGGTCTTGGCCGCGAGCTCGCCAATGCGAAAGTCGTCGATGCAGACATTGTTGATCATCGGGTGCTCCAGGTGCTGAAGCAACACGACGACAGGTCGGGTCGGCTTCAGCAGCCCCCGTATCAGCTCCCTGCTGATGCTCTCAGCCGGCGGTATGAAGATCAGCGCGTCCGCCTTGGCCATGAGGCGGGAAAAGTCAAGCTCCCCGATGCAGCGGAAACAGTGCGGCGTGAACGTCCAGTTCCGCCTTTGCCCGGCATCGTAAATGCTTCTTTCCATGCTATACAGCTCGCGCGACGGATAATCTGGACGAAGAATGCAGATGCGCGCGGAGATGCGCTCGAACCGCTCGGCTATCAGATACCGCTTCTTGCCCAGCGGACGCACGATAAGACCCTCCGCCGCCAGAGCCGTCAACGCCCGGATGATGGTGCCGTGCGAGGCGCCGAAGCGCACCATGAGCTCGCTGATCACCGGAAGGACCTCGCCTGGCTTGAGGGTGTTGATCCACTCTCGCAACTGAAGTTCAGCCTGATAATGCTTCGTCTCGCTTCGTACCCGCGGCATACCTGCTCCTGGCTCGCTGAAGATGTTTTTAGTCTGACTAATCTTACTATACCCACGCTTCTTCAATCCGCAAGCGAATTTTAGTCTGACTAATCGGATTTTTTGAGAGCTTTCCTCATCGGCATGAGAAGCGCCCAGTCACGGTTTCCCGCCGGCTTCAATCAGGCTAGCCACGGCTTCACGGATAAGCCAGCACAACCTACTGACATGGAGATAGATAAGAAATTAGAAACCAGCGTTTCGCCTGTCGTCGCCCGGACATTCAGCCAGGTGATATCCGTGATTTTTAAGCTAATAATAGCTAGATTGTCCAAGAGAGAGAGCGGATGTGCCAAAAAGCCCCTTCGCCGCATAGGACAGCGAAGGGGCATCTGAACTCGGCGTCAACGCGAAAGGAAGCTGGTGTCAGCCGAGCGAGACGAGCATGCGCCAGAGCGAGTCGGGGGTGAAGCCGCTGGTGGGGTTCAGCTCGATGTAGTAGGCGCAGAGTAGCTTGATCTCGTCGGAGGACAGGCGCAGGTCGACGAAGAGGGTGAGGAGATCGCGGGCGATGGCGAGCATATAGCCGCCGTGCTTGGGGCGGAAGCCGGCGCTGGTGACGTCGATGAAGGTCAGCTCCATGCTGTCGGCGGTGCCGTCGGCCATCCGCACGAGGATTTTGTGCGGATGGAGGGCGTTGTGGAAGAAGCGGCACTGGTGGGTCAGCGCGATGGTCTCCAGCGTCTTGCGGGAGAACGCCATGCGCATGTCGGCGTCCTCGCCGTAGACGCCGCCCGGCATGAACCAGGAGCCGTTGATGGTGTCGGGGATGAACCGGGTGACGATGAAGGAGTGCATCACCGTGCCCAGCGAGCGCTGCTCGCCGCAGGCCAGCACCTCCGCCGTCCGAACCCCCAGGCTCTCCAGCACCGCGTAGTTGCGCGACTCGCGCAGCGCGTCCGACTCCTCGAACATGTCCCACAGGCTCATGGGCTGCAGGTACATCTTGTAGACCACCTCCAGCGGCCCGAAGCGCTTCGGCAGCGCAAGATGCCACACCTCCTTCCCCGGCGTGTCCGACATGTAGACGCCGCAATGGACGTCATGCGGATGCTTGAGCAGCCATTCCAGCCCCTCCTCAAAGCCCGACACGCACCAGCGCCAACTGCGCGTGCGGCTCGCGCGGAGCTCGGAGAACACACGCTTCAGACGCCGGTGAGCCGACTCCGTCAGCTCCTGCGTCGTGGTGGCCGTTGTGCTCAATTCCGACATGAAGACTCCCCTGTGCTGTTCTGGCGGCATCCCAAGCTAGATTCCGACAGCGGATGCCATGACCTGAAAATAACGAACAAGGCGTCACTCAAATTGGCGTTGACGGGGCACAAGCCCCGTCCTCAGCCCACGTCTCCCCCTCTCCGACGGCGCCATGACTCCCAGCGACGCCTCGCCCCGCACATCAGCGGCAGCAGCCACCACGCATGGCACAGCGTCAGCCAGAACAGTCGCTCGCCGCGGGACATCCCCGACAGTGGCAACGTCTCCCCGCGCGCCCGTGACGCCACCCTGCCCAGCCGCCCCAGGCGCTCCAGCGGGCACACGCCAGGCTCGCAGCAGACCTCCTGGACCTCGTGCAGATAGCAGCGAAGCCGCAGACGGGGCCGCAGCCACGCATGACGCGACAGCAGCTCACCCTTCTCCACGAGGCGCAGGCACTCGCGCGTCCACAGGCTCCAGTTGCGCTCACGGCGATAGTCGTGGCCGTCGCGGCCATAGTAGGTGCCGCAGGCGGACTGTCCAAAGCGAAGATAACGGTACAGCGGACGATCCTCCGCCGTCACCGACTCCGCCCACTGCAGATAGTCGATGTAAAACAGCTCGTCCTCCTTTATACTCACGCCCTTGGCGAAGCGCACCTGGTGCGCCTCGATGACCTCGCGCCGAAACAGCGCCGTGAAGAGATAGCCATGCACCATGCGCGTGCCCCGGAGCAACGGCAGCAGCAGCCGGCGCTCCAGTTCCTCGCGCCCCTTCAGCCTCACGGTCGTCTGCCCCTCCATGGGGAAGCTGCACCGGTGCCTGGTCTCCCTGGGCGAGATGTCGTCAAACGAGCAGTAGCTGAGGTCGACGCCATCGCGCACGGCGTTGCGGTGCAGCGTCTCCAGCCATTCGGGCAACGCCTCGTCGTCCGAGTCGCAGAACGCGACCCACTCGCCCCGCGCGGCATCCAGACCGCGGTTGCGGGCGACGCTCACGCCGCCATTCGGCCCGTCCAGCAGCCGGAACACCTGCGGATGGCGCGACACATACTCGCGGCAGATGTCACCCGAGCTGTCCGTCGAGCCATCGTTCACCAGAATGACCTCGAAGTCCCGAAACGTCTGCGCCAGAAGCGCGTCCAGACACGCGGCCAGCCGCTCCGAGGTGTTGTACACCGGCACTATCACGCTGACTGTCACCATGCCGCCAAACGTCTGCTCCTGACTTGGACCACACACGCGCCCCATCCCCGGACGTGCGCCAGCGACCTCGCCGACGACCAGGAATGTCACCGCCCTGTCTCCACGCTCCTTTTTTAAGGTAAACCCACACCTGCGCCGCGACAAG
>CALZPA010000209.1 GCA_945827525.1 uncultured Lentisphaeria bacterium
GATTAAGTCGATTAAGTCGATTAAGTCGATTAAGTCGATTTTCGCCCGACGGCGGTGGCGCCGTCGGGACAGGCGCCGCTGACGCGGCGCGAGTGTCGCGGTCACCAGGCTTGCTGGAGTTGGAGGGAGCCGTCGTCGGCGACCTGGAGGTAGCCGGCCTGTTTGGGCTTGAGGGTGAGGGCGTGTCCGCCACGCTCGGTGGTGATGGTGGTCTGGCCGCCGTTCCAGAAGACCCAGCCGGTTGCGCCCTGTCCTGGGACTCGGAAGGTCTCCAGCGACTCGGGATCCTGGAGACGTCGGGTGTAGGCGGCCTGCGCGTCGGCGAGGAGCGTCTGATAGGCGTCGCGGAGGGGCTGGGGGCTCTGGGGGGCGGTGTCCTCAAGGAGGGCGGTGCAGAGGGTGACGCTGCCGCGTCCGAGGACATGCGTGGTCAGGAAGGGCTTGCCGTCGGCGGTGGCGATGACGGTCGCGCCCCTGGGGAGGACGTCGAGGGTGGGGTGGATGGTCTGGCCGGCATGGTGTCCGTCGCCCTGTCGGGCAGGGAGGTCGGCGGCGAAGGGCTCGGTGTCGAGGCCGTTGGGTGCGGGGGCGACGCCGCAGAGTCGCTGGAGCCATTCGGGGTGACGGTGGCCGTCGCCGTCGAACTGCGGGTTGCCGGAGAGCCAGAGGCGTCCGCCTCGGCGGACGAATTTCTCGAGGGCGGTGACGGTGGCCTCGCTGAGGACGAAGGCGGCGGGGAAGAGGATGGCGCGGACGGGGGAGTCGCTGTTGTCGAGGGCCTGTTCGAGGGCGCGTTCGGTGAGCTTGGAGTAGTTGGCTCCGAGCCAGAGGAGCGCCTCGTCGGCGTGGTGAGTGGCGGCGATGGCGCGCGGTCGCCGTTCGGTGTGCCGGAGCCAGTCGCCCATGACGACGAGGGTGTCGGGGGCGTTGGCGGCGAGTTCGAGCTGCCCGAAGGCTCTGGCCATGCTGGCGAAGGTGGCGGCGGTGGGTCTTGGGACGCCGGTGGAGAGGACGAGTCCGCAGGGGAAGATGCCCTCCATGGGGTCACGCCAGTGCCAGGAGAGGAGTGCGGCGCAGCCGTTGCCGAAGGCATGGGAGACGAGGTAGCGGAAGCGCTCGTCGTAGCCCTGGTCGTCGTTGCCGTGTCCCCATGGGTCATGGTCCAGGAAGGTGGGATGGCACTTGGCGCCGCATTCGCCGACGATGACGGGCTTGTCGAGGACGCGGAGGTCGAGGTCCTTGATCTGCGGCATCATGCGGGTGTAGGGGCCGTAGTAGTGGCGGTCGGTGAAGTCGAGGTCGAGGGAGGCGGCCTGCGGATCCTTGGTGTGGTTGCCGCCGGCCCAGCCCTGGCTCCAGCCGACGGAGATGAGGCGGTCGGGCCGGGGCTTCCGGGCGGCGGTGGCGAGCCGTCTGGCCCAGCAGCGCTGGACGTCGGTGGCGGTGGCGTAGGTGTGGTGGACCTGCCAGTCGTTCCAGGGGCCGCGGAGCTTGGGGGCGTGTCCGAGGAGGGCCTCAAGCGCGGGCGAGCGGTCCAGGCGGAGCTGTGGCTCGTTGCAGAGGTCGATGGCGAGTCCGGGGACGTCCGCGTAGCGTCGGGCGATGTCGGTGATGCGGGCGGTCTCCTCCTGGAGGGCCTTCTCGTCGATCATGTTGCCGAGGTTGGGCGTATGGTAGAGGACGATGCCGAATTTCTGGGCGAGGAGGACAATGGCGTCGCTGATGCGCCGCTGGCGCTCGTCCTGGGAGGGGAGGAAGCAGCGTGTCCAGCGGAGGCCGTGGGCGCGCATCTGGCTGAAGTCGCGGTAGAACATGAGCGGGGAGCTGGCGGTGACGGACTGGTGCTGTCCCCAGAAGGTCTGGCAGCCCATGAGGAAGCGCGTCCTGCCGTCGATGGTGAAGTGGGTGCCGTTGCGTCGGATGGTGGGGCCCTGGGCGAGGGTGCGTTCGTTCCAGATGCAGACGGCGCTCTCCTCGCGGTCGAGGAGCCGTCCGTCCACGCGGAGTTCGGCGGTGAGGGTCAGGTAGTCGGGGGCGTGGGCGGGGGGCTGGCAGGGGAGGCGGATGGGCTGGACGGTGTTGGGTGGGACGTCCTGGGTGTGGTCGCGCTGGAGGACGGTCTTGCCGAGTTCGTCGGCGAGGGTGAAGCGGAGCTGGGCCCGGATGGGCTGGGCGGAGAAGTTGGCGACCTGGGTCTGGAGGTCGATGGTCTCGCCGGGGCGGTAGCAGGCGTAGCCGGTGGCGGTGTCGCTGAGGGCGACGCGTCGCATGAGGAGGTCGACGGTGGGGAGGAGGAGGGTTTGGAGCAGGGGGCTGCCCTCGGCGAAGAGGTCTCGGTTGTCGACGCCGAAGATGGCCCAGCTGGAGCCGCGGAAGGTTCCGGAGGTGTGATGGACGAGGGCGCCGAGGTGTCCGCGGGGCTGTCCTGCGTCGTCGGTGGCCTCCAGGAGGGGGCGCCAGGAGGCGCGGTTGGGGCCAAAGCCGTGTCCGTTGACGCCGAGCTGGGCGACGGCGGAGAGTCCGGAGAAGGGGCCGTCGAGTCGGATGTCGGGGAGGATGCCGCGCATGATGGCGGTGGTGTGCGCGGACGTGGCGTTGAGGAGTCGGAAGGCGGGGTCGAAGACGCCGAGCTGATGGTCCTCGGGGTGGATGGCGTCACGGATGCGACCGTCCCGGGTGTTGATTTGGGGTGGGGCGGTGGTTCGCTGGCGGTGGTGCGGGTCGTTGCCGAGTCGGAGGTCGGCGAGCTGGACGGCGTGTGGCTTGCCGGGTGCGGCGCAGTCGATGGCGATGCCGAATTGGAGCTGGGTGGCGGCCTGTGGGTTGAGGAAGTCGCCGCGTCCGCCGCGTCCGACGCTGGGGTTGTCATGCCAGTAGGTGAACTGGTCGGCGGTGAGGATGATGTCCTGCCATTGGGGGGTGAGGGTGAGTTTGGTGTGCCAGCGTGAGCCGTCGGCCTCGGAGAGTTCGAGCCAGGCGTGGGTGGTGTGTGGGGTGAGCGCGCGCACTCTGACGGCGAGGGCGTTCCAGTGCGGCGGGAGCCGTGAGGGCTCGAGCTGGAGGATGGCGTTGTTCCATCCGGAGAGGCTGTCGGTGGCGACGTGGATGGCGGCGGTTTCCGGGGCTGGGCCGGGGGCGTCCTGGATGCGTGTGGGGGAGTCGGGGTTGGAGGAGGGGAGCCAGTCATGGGCCTTGGGGAGGGGATAGGGGGCTGGCTGGGCCAGCTGGTCGAGGCGTTCGAGGCGCGGGGCCTTGCCGGCGGGGCGCCATTCGCCGTCAAGGCGGATGGCGGGCTGGTCGAAGGCGTAGCCGCCGCAGGTGAGGAGCTGCCCGCCGGAGGCGAGGAAGTGGGTGAGCGCATCGGCGGCGGCGAGGGGGAAGAGGTTTCCGGAGGGGACGATGAGGAGTCGGATGTCCCGGGCGTCGAGGAGTCCGGGGAGGGCGAGGTCGTCGGCGGAGAGGAGGACGGCGTCATAGTGGTCGGCGAGGGCCTTACGGATGGTGTGTGGGCTGGAGGGGTGTCCGGCGGGGCCGGGCTGTGCGGGGAGTCCGAGGTCGAGGATGGCGATGGCCTCGCGTTGGGGGTGGCGTCGTCGGGCGAGGTTCCTGGCCTTCCAGGCGGCGCGGCTTTCGGCGTGTCGGCGGAGGTCGTCGAGGAGCCGCTGGTCATCGTCGGCGAGGCGGAAGGGGGTTGGGCTTGGGGCGTGCTCGACCTGGAGCTGGGTGAACCAGGCGGTTCCGGCGCCCTTGAGGCAGAGGACGAGTTCGGCGCGGGCGGTGCCTGGGGGGAGTTCGGGGACGGTGAAGGTGAGGGGTGTCCAGTCGCTGTCGGCGTTGAGCTTCCGGGGGCTGTCGTTGGCGGCGAGCCGTCTGGCGGCGTCGCCGCCGGAGAAGCAGTTGAGGGAGGCGTAGGCGAGGGCGTCGGGGCCGAGGTCGGCGGTGCGCACCATCAGGCTGACGGAGTAGGGCGTGGCGCGGCGGAGGTCAGGCAGGCGGTAGCTGACCATGTTCCAGGTGTCGGACGGGGTGTCGGGCGGCGCGGAGAGGCGGAGCGAGGCGGCGCCCCGGAAGGTCGTGGCGCGGTCGACGGCGGCGGTGAACCGCGCGGCGCCGTTTCGGCGGCTCCACTTCGGCGGCAGTTGGCCCTCCTCCGTCCGGACGGCGAAGGTGGCGTGGTTGACGAGATTGCGCCCGCAGGCCAGGCTCAGGGCGGCGGCAAGCAGCAGCAGGGACAGGCGGTTCGGCATGGTGGGGCTCCTCCAGCTCAGGTCGTTTCCCGACAGAAATGGCTATAAAATGTCTTTGCTGAAAAAATACAGCCATTCTCTGCGTTTGTCAATGGCCTAGCGACCTTTTTTCTGTCATTTTTTTTATAGTGGTGGAGAGAAGGCGCAGGAAATTGGGTCTCTGGGCTTGAGTTTTGGTGGAAGGTGCTATATTTGAGGGAGAGAAGGAGGGAGGGAGAGGAGTCTGAACGCTGGCGGCGCCGTCTGTCGCTGTCTGTCGGCAATTGTCCATATCTGTCATAGGAAAGTCTAGTAAACATGAGCCTGTCAATTTATCGTGACAAGGTGTCGTGCAGCCGAGCGGCTGCGGCGTATGGGGCGGAGCGCATCCGTCGGGCGCTGTCGGAGCGTGGGGAGTGCCGGATCATTGTGGCGACGGGCGCGAGCCAGTTCGACATGCTGTCGGCGCTGGCGTCGGCGCCGGGCATTGACTGGGGTCGGGTGACGCTGTTTCATCTGGACGAGTATGTGGGGCTGCCGGAGACGCATCCGGCGAGCTTCCGGAAGTACATTCGTGAGCGTTTTGTGGCGAAGCTGCCGTGTGCGCTGTGCGCGGCGCACTATGTGCCGGGCGACGCGGCGGACGTGCGCGGCGCCATCGCGGCGCTGGGGCGCGAGCTGATGTCGAGTCCGGTGGACGTGTGCTTCATCGGCATCGGCGAGAATGGCCACATCGCGTTCAACGACCCGCCGGCGGACTTCGCGACGGAGGAGCCGTATCTGGTGGTGAGCCTGGACGAGGTGTGCCGCCGCCAGCAGTTGGGCGAGGGCTGGTTCCCGACACTTGAGGATGTGCCGCGTCAGGCCGTCTCGATGAGCGTGAGGCAGATACTGCGGAGCCGCTGCATCGTGAACACGGTGCCGGATGCGCGGAAGGCCTACGCGATGCGCATCACGTTCGAGGGCGAGATGTCGCCGGCGCATCCCGCCTCGGTCATCCGGCTCCATCCGGACTGCGCGACGTTCTGCGACGACGCGGCGGCCTCGGAGCTGTCGGCCCTGACGCGCGATGTCTGCACGGTGCGGCCATGAGGTGCTTTGACCTGCAGGTGAACGGCGCGTTCGGCGTGGACTTCTCGTCGCCGTCGCTGACGGAGGAGGCGTTCCTGCGCGCGGCGGAGCGCATTCTGGCGGCGGGCTGCACGCGGTTTCTGCCGACGGTGATCACGTCGAGCCTGTCGCTGTATGAGCGCAACCTGCGGCTGATGGACGGGGCGATTGGGCGCCATGGTCTGCGCGACGCGCTGCCGGGCTTTCATCTGGAGGGGCCGTTCATCTCGCGGGAGCCGGGTGCGGTGGGGGCGCACCGCCCCGAGTGGGTGCAGGCGCCGTCGGTGCCGCTGCTGGAGCGTCTGCAGGAGCTGTCGGGCGGCCAGGTGCGGCTGCTGACGGTGGCTGCGGAGCTTCCGGGTGTGCGCGAGCTGGTGGCTCGGGCGCACGAGCTGGGCATCTGCGTGTCGCTGGGGCACCAGTTGGCGACGGGCGAGCAGATGGCGGCCTCGGGGGCGGACACGATGACGCACCTGGGCAACGGCCTGCCGAACCTGATTGACCGGCATCGGAACCCCATCTGGAGCGGGCTGGCGAACGACGCGATGCCCATCATGGCGATCACGGACGGGCACCATCTTCCGCTGGAGGTCGTCACCTGCTTCCTGCGCTGCAAGGGCGTGGGGCGCTTCATCGCGGTGAGCGACGCCTGCTCGGTGGCGGGGCTGCCGCCGGGCGTCTACGAGTCGCTGGGCAACCGCGCCGTCCTGGAGCGCGACGGGAAATTTCACAATCCGGCGAAGGGCTGCCTGGTGGGCAGCTCCCTGCTGCTGCCGGCCTGCCTCGAATTCCTGCGCCGTCATGGTCTGCTGGACGAGGCGGGTCTGGAGCAGGTCGGCTGGACGAACCCCCATCGGCTGCTGAGGATGCAGCCGGCATGAGAGACAGGAACAACAGGTTCGCATAAAAGGAGAACGCGACATCATGGACACACGGAGGACACGGAGAGGTTTCACGCTCATCTAGTACTTAATTGATTTAATTCGTTTACATTGAAGCATGCTTGATTGAACCCAAAAGCTCTTCAAAATGTGTATTCAGATTAATTCAATTAAGTACTAGCTGCTGGTGGTGATTGCGATCATCGCCATCCTGGCGGCGATGCTGCTGCCGGCGCGCGAGAAGGCGCGCACCATCAGCTGCGTCAACCAGCACAAGCAACTGATGCTGGCCCAGGCCATGTAATCCTCGGACTTCGAGGGCTTCATGTTCTGCCAGAACGGCGGGCCCGCCTACCGCGACGACGCTGGCAAAGCGACGCAGTACTGAGCGGACTCGGGGCGCCGAGCGCCAGGAAAATGGCAGGCGTCCGCTCCTCCCGAAGGGGGGGCGCGGACGCCTGCCTGATTTTTTGTAGGGGGGCTAGCCGAGGATGGCGGCGATGCGGGCGAGCTCGTCGTCGGCGAGGGCGGG
>CALZPA010000210.1 GCA_945827525.1 uncultured Lentisphaeria bacterium
GCCCTCGTCCCGGACGCCGCACACGCGAATTCAGGCCGCGAATTCGAATTCGCGCCGGAGTGCGAATTTGCGACCCCGGGAAATTCCCGTCATCGTTTGACAATAGCGTAAGACGGGTTAAATTATTGCTTTCTGTCTTTTTTTCGTGGTGACATACCGATTGGAAGTCTGTTTTAGTAGGAACAAGTCTTAAGATGCCAACCATCAATCAATTAATCAGGAAGGGCCGCAGTGATAAACCGGTGAAGAGTCGCGTCCGCGCGCTGGACCATTGCCCCCAGCGCCGTGGCGTCTGCCTTCAGGTGGGTACCCGTACCCCGAAGAAGCCGAATTCCGCCATGCGTAAATTCGCGCGTGTCCGCCTGACCAACAACCAGGAAGTCAACGCCTACATCGGCGGCGAGGGCCACAACCTGCAGGAGCACAGCGTCGTGCTGGTCCGCGGCGGCCGTGTCCGTGACCTTCCTGGTGTCCGGTACCACATCGTGCGCGGCGCCCTGGACACGCTGGGCATCGAGAAGCGCCGTCAGGGCCGCTCGAAGTACGGCACGAAGCGCCCGAAGCCCGGTGCCGCCGCCAAGGGCAAGAAGAAATAATGATGATGGAGTCCGTCCTCGCCGCCGTCCGCCCCTGGCTTCAGGCGCGGGGGGAGGCGGTCTGAGCCGGGCTTGCGCAGAGCAGTTTTGGTGCATCAGAGTACATAGGGTACATAGAGCATGAGAAGAAGAAAAGCCGATAAGCGCCCGACCACGCCGGACATCCGTTTCAACAGCGAGATCATCGGACGTCTGATCAACACGGTCATGGAGCGCGGCAAGAAGTCCATCGCCCAGGGCATCGTCTATGACGCCATGGACATCATCAAGGCCAAGAACAAGGACGTCGAGCCCATCGAGGTCTTCAACCAGGCCCTGGAGAACGTCAAGCCCCGCCTCGAGGTCAAGAGCCGCCGCGTCGGTGGCTCGACCTACCAGGTGCCGCTGGAGGTTCCCGCCGAGCGCCAGGTCGCCGTCGCCCTCCGCTGGATCGTCAACTACAGCCGCGCCCGCAAGGGCATGCCGATGGCCAAGGCCCTCGCCGCCGAGCTTCTCGACGCGTTCGCCAACACCGGCAGCTCCGTCAAGAAGAAGGACGACGTCCACAAGATGGCCAACGCCAACAAGGCGTTCGCCCACTACCGCTGGTAGTCGCCTCCCCCCAAGAGGTACCGCAGGCTCCTGGACGCCTCCAAGGCGCCAGGAGCCTGCCGCCGATACCTCCCCCCTTTCCTTTCCATTTGAATTTTCCTCGTTCGCGTCAGACGCCACCCTCGCCCGGCAGCCCATGGCAATCCCAGCAACCACCTCTGCAACAGGACGGCCGGAGCTCCGCAACATCGGCGTCATCGCCCACATCGACGCGGGCAAGACCACGCTGACCGAGCGGCTGCTGCAGCGCACCGGCGCCATCCGCTACGCCGGCGAGGTCAGCGAGGGCACGACCGTCACCGACTGGCTGCCGCAGGAGCGCGAGCGAGGCATCAGCATCATCAGCGCCGCCGTCACCTGCCAGTGGCGTGGCGTGCAGATCAACGTCGTCGACACGCCTGGCCACATCGACTTCACCGCGGAGGTGGAGCGCACGCTCCGGGTGATGGATGGCGTCATCGCCGTCTTCTGCGGCGTGCATGGCGTCCAGGCGCAGTCGGAGACCGTGTGGCGCCGCGCCAGCCGCCATGGCGTCCCGGCCATCGCGTTCGTCAACAAGCTGGACCGGGTGGGCGCGGACTTCGACCGCACGCTTCGGCAGCTGGAGGAGCGGCTCGGCTGCCGGGCCGTCGCCGTCCAGGTGCCCATCGGCCGCGAGGCCGGCTTCCGTGGCATGGCGGACGTCCTCACCGGGCAGTTGTCCGACGAGGAGGGGAACCCGCTGGAGGACCACGGCGGCGACCCCGAGGTGCGTCGTGCGAGGGCGCGTCTCACCGAGGCCCTAGCCGATGTGGATGAGGGCATCCTGGAGGATTTCCTCAATGACGTCGCGCCGTCGGCGGAGAAGCTGGGGCGCGCGTTGCGGCAGGCGGTGGTGGAGCGCCGTCTGCTGGCCGTCTTCGGCGGCAGTGCCCGCCAGGGCATCGGCGTCCGCGCCGTCCTGGATGGCGTCTGCGGGCTGCTGCCGGCGCCGTCCGAGCGTCCTGGGACGGGGGAGCCTGCGGAGGCGACCCGTCTGCTGGCGTTCAAGGTGGTGCAGGAGCCTGGCGACCTGTCGGTCCAGGTGTACGTCCGAGTCTACGCGGGCACCGTCCGCGTGGGCGACCATCTCTGGAACGTGCGCTCGCGGCGCTGGCTTCAGGTTGGCGAGGTCAACCGGATGTTCGCGTCGCTCACCGAGCCGCTGGTCCAGGCCGAGGCCGGTGACATCGTCATGCTCTCGGGGCTGGACGGCGAGGTCGTCACCGGCGACACGCTCAGCGCCGTCGCCGAGGCCGAGCCGCTGCTGCCGATCGAGTTTCCCGACCCGGTCGTCAGCATGACGCTGGAGGGGCAGGGTCAGACCACGAGCCAGCATCTGGGCGCCGCGTTGCGCCGGATGTGCGTCGAGGACCCGACGCTCCGCTGCCATCCCGGGCCGCTGGCCGGGCAGTGGACGCTGGCCGGCATGGGCGAGCTCCACCTCGAGATCGTCAGGGCGAGGCTCCACGACGACTACGGACTCCAGATGGAGTTCGGCCGGCCGCAGGTCGCCTACCGCCAGACGGTCGCCGCCCGCGGCGTCGGCGAATGTGAGTTCAGCAAGAGCCTGGTGGTGACGGGCGAGACGCTGAGCGCCTACCTGAGTCTGGCGGTCGAGCCGCTGGAGAGGGGGGCTGGTCTGCGCCTGGAGCTCACCGAGGCGGCCGCGCAGGGCGTGGGCGCCGCCATCGCCGAGGCCGTGAGGCTTCAGCTTCGACAACTTGCGGGCAACGGTCTCGACACCGACTGTCCGCTGACTGACATCCGCGTCACCGTGGATGCCATCCGCTGCCTTGCCGGCTCCTCGATGGAGCCCGCGCTCCTGGTGGCCTGCCGCAGGGCGCTGCAGCAGGCGCTCCAGCAGGGAGGCTCCGTCATCCTCGAACCGGTCATGACCGTCGAGGTCGCGCTGCCCGAGGAGCATGTCGGCAAGACCGTGGCCGATTTGATGAGTCGCCGCGGCCGCATTCTGGAGGTTCTCTCCGTGAGTGGCGGCCAGGCGCGCATCGTGTCGCAGGTGCCATTGCGCGAGCTGTTCGGCTATGCCAGCTCGCTGCGCTCGCTGAGTGGCGGGCGCGGCGAATTCATGGCCGAGCCTTCAGTTTATGCCCCCCTCTGATCCCGTTGACTGGCGGTGGGCACGAACTGAACCGAGCCGGGGCACCGGCATGGTTACTAGATCGGAATCAACCCAAGCAAAAGTGAGAGAACATGGCGAACAGGTCTAAAATTCGCATTAGACTCCAGGCCTTCGAGCACACGATCCTGGATCAGAGCACGGCCGAAATCGTCAGCACCGTGAAGCGCACCGGCGCCGAAGTCGCCGGTCCGGTTCCGCTGCCGACGTGCATCGAGCGCTTCACCGTCAACCGCTCGCCCCATATCAACAAGAAGTCCATGGAGCAGTTCGAGATCCGCACGCACAAGCGTCTGCTGGACATCATCAACCCCAGACCGCAGACCGTGGAAGAGCTCAAGAAGCTCAACCTCCCTGCCGGCGTTGACATCATCATCAAGATCTGACGGGGGGCTTCATCATGCGCAAAGGACTTATTGGTAAGAAATTAGGCATGACCCATGTCTATACCGAGACGGGTGTGATGATTCCGGTGACGGCCATTGAGGTCGGTCCCTGCCCCGTCATTGAGCTCAAGACCCAGGAGAAGCACGGCTACAGCGCCCTCCAGCTTGGCTTCGGCACCCGCAAGGTGAAGAACGTCACCAAGCCCGTGCTCGGCACCCTCAAGAAGGCCGGCCTCGACGAGAATCCCCCGGCCGTCATCCGCGAGATCCGCCTTGACGCGGACGCCACCGAGCAGGTCGGCGCCACGCTGAAGGCCGACGTCTTCGCCAAGGACGAGTTCGTCGACGTCACCGGCACGACCAAGGGCCGTGGCTTCGCCTCCGTCATCCGCCGCTGGCGCTTTGGCGGTGGCCGTGCGAGCCATGGTGGCGCGTGGGTTCGCCGTACCGGTTCCATCGGTATGTGCGCCGCCCCCGGCAAGGTCTACAAGGGCCGCAAGATGCCTGGTCACATGGGCAATGTTCAGCGTACCGTCCAGAATCTCCTGGTGGTCGATGTCCGCGCCGACCGCAACCTCCTCCTGGTCAAGGGTGCCATCCCCGGCCCCACGGGCGGTGTCGTGATTGTTCGTAACGCGGTGAAGAAATAACGCAGGGGAGTTACTACTATGGCGACGTTACCTGTCATTGATATGCAAGGTGCCGACAAGGGCACCTATGAGCTGGCCGACAACCTCCTCGAGTCCCAGAAGGGCGCCCAGGCGGTCAAGGACTCCGTGGTGGCCTTCCTCGCCGGCATCCGTTCCGGCACGGCCCAGACCAAGACCCGCGGCCAGGTTTCCGGCGGCGGCTCCAAGCCGTGGCGTCAGAAGGGCACTGGCCGTGCCCGCAGCGGCTCCAGCCGTTCCCCCGTGTGGCGCGGCGGCGGTGTCGTGTTCGGCCCGCAGACCCGCAGCTATGCCCAGAAGATCAACCAGAAGGTCGAGAAGCTCGCCCTCAAGCGCGCCTTCACCGACCGCGTCAACGACGGCGAGGTCATCGTGGTCGACGACGTGACTCTGGCCGCCCCCAAGACCAAGGAGATGGTCAAGTTCCTGAACGCCGTCGGCGCCGGAGACCATGTCCTCATCATCGTTGACGAGTACAGCGAGAACACCGTGCTCGCCATGCGCAACCTCCCGAACGTCCAGCTCTTCAAGGCCGCGTTCGTCAACACCTACTGGATGCTGCGCTACAAGAAGATTGTCATCACCAAGGCCGGTCTGGACATCCTGAGCGGTCGGCTCGGCTAAGGAGGCGCATCCCATGTTCAACCCATACGATATCGTCTACACGGTGCTGATTACCGAAAAGTCCACGACGCTCAGCGAGAAGCAGAAGCGCTACGCCTTCAAGGTCAATCCCAAGAGCAACAAGACCGAGATCAAGAAGGCCGTCGAGGCCATCTTCAAGGATCAGGAAGTCGTTGTCTCCGAAGTCAAGACGATGAACTACCTCGGAAAGTCCAAGCGCATGCGCTCCGCCAAGATGGGCAAGCGCCCCGACTGGAAGAAGGCGGTTGTCACGCTGGCCGAAGGCAGCATCGATCTGCAGTGACCCATCCAAGGCATGAGGTAATACAACTACCATGAGCATCAAGCAATACAAGCCTACGTCTCCCGGACGGAGACAGATGACGGTCAGCGACTATTCCGACCTGACCCGTCGCACGCCCGAAAAGTCCCTCACGAAAGGCATGAAGAGCACGGGCGGACGCAACAACCTCGGCCGCGTCACCACCCGTTTCCGCGGCGGCGGCAACAAGCGTCTCTACCGTCTCATCGACTTCAAGCGCGTCAAGGACGACTGCGCCGCGACCGTCGAGCACATCGAGTACGACCCCAACCGCACGGCCCGCATCGCCCTCCTCAAGTACGAGGACGGCACGAAGGCCTACATCCTCTGCCCCGTCGGCGTCAAGCAGGGCGACACCGTCCGCAGCGGCTCCGCCGCCGAGTTCCGTCCCGGCAACGCGATGGCTCTGAAGGACATCCCCGAGGGTCTGAGCGTCCACTGCATCGAGATGGTTCCCGGCCGTGGCGCGGCGCTGGTTCGTGCCGCCGGACAGTACGCGATTGTCCGTGCGAAGGAGGCGAACTACGTCCAGGTCAAGCTGCCGAGCGGTGAGGTTCGCCTCATCCATGGCAACTGCCGCGCGACCATCGGTCAGGTCGGCAACGTCGAAAACAACATCATCAAGCTCGGCAAGGCCGGCAAGAAGCGCTACAAGGGCTTCCGTCCGCACGTCCGTGGTGTGGCGCAGAACCCGGTTGACCACCCGATGGGTGGTGGTGAAGGCCGTACCAGCGGTGGTCACGCCAAGTCGCCGTGGGGTCAGTTGGCCAAGGGCTATCGCACCCGCAAGCCGAAGCTGGCATCTGACAAGTTCATCATTCAGCGGAGGAAGAAGTAATGGGCGCACGTTCAATCAAGAAAGGGCCGTTTGTTGACGAGCATCTGGCCAAGAAGGTCGAGAAGTTGAATGAGGCTGGCAAGAAGGACGTCGTCAAGACCTGGTCTCGCCGCTCCATGATCATGCCCGAGTTCGTCGGCCACACGTTCGCCGTCCACAACGGCAAGCAGTTCGTGACGGTCTTCGTCACCGAGAACATGGTCGGCCATCGCCTTGGCGAGTTCTCCATGACCCGCACGTTCCGCGGCCACGGCGCCATCTCCGGCAAGTAATCCTTCGCCGCCGAGAAGTCGCCAGAAAGCCCCCTCGATGCGCAGAAGATGCGCTTCGGGGGGGCTTCTTCTTTTTGTCCGCAAGACAGTCCACAAAATACACAAAAGGCACGAATGGCACAAAAAAGTCGCAGACCACGATGAGCGTGGCCTGCGACTTTTTTCGCCCGACGGCGCGGCCGCCGTCGGGACAGGCGCCGCGGTCGCGGCGCGGACTGGTTTTCTCGCCCGACGGCGCGGCCGCCGTCGGGACAGGCGCCGCAGTCGCGGCGCGGGGGGGCGGAGGCGTT